>NZ_CP116936.1:3350749-3662374 GCF_028475105.1 Micromonospora sp. LH3U1
CGACCCGAACCGAAGCTCCACCCCGTCGACGACCCCGTCGCCATCGTGGTCGCCGCCGTAGGTGATGCCCAGCCGGGTCAACACGCGGAAGCCGCTGGCCCAGGCTTTCGACGCGTGGACCGTCGCCGGCTCCGGGTTGGCCTTGACCAGCATCGTGTCGGCCTTGGCCAGGCTGGCCTTGGCCGCATCCAGATCCGCGAACGCCTCAGTCAGCCCCGCTGGGGCGGGCGCGGGTGGTGGACTGGCCCGGAACGGCCCGATCGTCGCCTCGGCATCCTGGATCGCGGCGTCCGCCAGCAGGCGCAACCCGGACAGGGTCTCCACCAGCGCAACCACATGTGCCTGCTCGGCCTCGCCGTTGGGCGGGCTGGCACCAGAGAGCCGACTCTTGAGGAACGATTCCAGATGCTGGAGGTTGTCGAACGCCGTCGCACCGTCGGTGGCGCTCTTGAGTCGGGCGCCGTCGAAATACCGGCTCTCGACGTCCGCCAGCACCGGGGCGATCCGCCGGTCTCCCAACCCGCCGTCCACGTACGGCCGCAGCGCCTGGAGGGACTCGGTGATGTAGACCTTGGCGTCGCGGGTGTACTTGGCGGTGGGGATCTTGGCGACCTCCACCTCCCACAGGCGTTTCTCTCCTGCCGACGCCGGGGCGGCGGCGAGCGCCACCTGTGCGACGACCAGTGCCGCAACCGCAGCGGCAAGTCTTGAGCGCAATCGTCTTCTGTGCCTCACCGACACCTCCGTCTATGCGTACCGAACAAGATTTCGTTACGGTATCCACAGGCATTGATGATCGAGGTCCCGCCGGAATTAGTCGCCTATTAATGCACGGCTATATCTATGGCGGGTTAAAGCGGCATCCGCTGCTGCTCGATATGGCAGCCGATCGCGAGCGGCAGCGGTTCAGAGGGCGCGGTCGGGTACCGCGCACCCGTCCGGGGCGCACATGCCCTCGGCGTCACCGACAACCGGCAGCGGCTGCGGCGTGGGATGGCTCTCGGCCCACGCCTTGGCGATGACCGCGAGCAGGTCGTCGAGGCCGATGGCCCCGGGAACGGCGAAACGGCCATCGAACACGAGGAACGGCGCGCCGCGAGCCCCGAGGCGCTGTGCCTCGCGCTGGTCGGCCGCCACGCGGGCCCGGTAGCGGCGGCTACGCAGGGCCTCGGCCGCCCCGGCGCGGTCCAGGCCCACCTCGGCGGCGAAGTCGAGGACCTCCCCGGCAGTCCACAGCTTGCGGGCCTGCCCGAAGTGCGCGCGGAACATCGCCGTCCAGATCTCGCCGCCGCGGCCCTGGTCGGTCGCGTACGCGAGCAGCTCGTGGGCCAGGTCGGTGGGACCGAGCGTGCGGTCGACCGCGTGGTAGGGCGTCAGGCCCTCCGCCTTCGCGGCCCGCTCGATCGGCCGCAGGACCCGGTCGACGGTCGTCGCGGGGGCCCCGGCCATCGTGATCAGCTCCCGTTGACTGACACCCTCACGGGGCAGGTCGGGGTGTAGCTGGAACGACCGGTGGATCACCTGCACCTGGTCGCCATCCGGGAACTGGTCCAGGGCCTGGTGGAGCCGGTGATCCATCAGCCCGCAGTACGGGCAGACGATGTCCGACCAGAACTCGATCTTCATGGCGCTCCTCCTCATTTCTCACTAGCTGTTCGTAGCAACATCATGCATTAGATTTGGAGAGCCACAAAAGGTACATTCATGTGCGTAGCAACGGCTGACGGAGGAGTGGCGGGTATGAGCGCGGAGGATCTTCGACGGAGGCGCACCAACGTCCGGGCGAACGTCCGGGCCGCGCCGGGGCCCTGTGCGCACTGGAACGACGAAGACGCCGATTTCATCCGCGAGGTCCTGGACCTCGTCGGCGACAAGTGGAGCGTGTTGATCATCGGTACGCTCGCCGACGGCCCCGTCCGCTACTCGAACCTGGGCGACGCAATCCCCGGCATCTCTCAGCGCATGCTCACGCTGACCTTGAAGCACCTGCAGCGCACCGGCCTCGTCACCCGGACCTCCTATCCCGAAGTCCCGCCCCGCGTCGAGTACGCCCTCACCGAACTGGGCACGTCACTGCTCTCCACCGTCCTGGCCCTGGCAGCCTGGTCCGCCGACCATCATGCCGAGATCCGCCGCCATCAGACGGAGTACGACAACGTCACGAGGAGCTAGCGCACGGGCGCGCCGATCTACGTCAGATCATTCGAAGAACTTGATGCTGAATCCGGTGTCGCTCGTTGGGCCGGGCACGTTGGCGCGGCGGTAGGTGGTGGTGCCCCACCAGCAGAAGGTGCCCGTGTACCAGTAGCGGTTCGCCCAGGAGTACGGGGTGCCCTTGGGTACGGCGTGGAACATCAGCGGGAACCTCGGCCCGGCGGGTGGGCTCGTGGCGATGTCGCCGTTGAGCAGCACGAAGCTGTGGTGGCCGGGCCCGTTCACGTACAGGGTGGGATCCCAGCCGGCCATCATGGTGGCTCGGTTCGAGCCGAACAGGCAGCCGTTCGACTTGTACCAGTCCCACACGTACGTCGGGTCGCCGCCGGCTCGCAATCGCAGGTCGGCGAGGCAGTACTGGTCACTCCAGCTGCCGTTGGCGGAGTAGACGATGTGGAGTTGCCCGTTCGGGTCCTTGATCGCCTCGGGGGACTCGTTGATGAACGGGTTGCCGACGACGCGCTCCCAGCTCTCCCGTGGTTGGGAGATGATGTAGCGGTTGCCGGTCGGGGTGAGCGGGTCGCTCATCCGGCTGAGGTAGATGTTCTGTTCGATGTTGGTGTCGCCGGCCCATCCCGACCAGACGAACCACCGCTGCCCGTTGAAGGTGAACAGGCTGCCGTCGATGGCCCACTTGCCGCCGGGCAGCGCGAGCAGCCTCTCGGCCGTGTAGCCGCTGGCCGGCGACGCCGAGTTGATCGCGTACATGCGGTGGGCGGTGCCGCGCCCGGCCGAGAAGTAGATGTAGTAGCGGCCACCATCGGTGACGATCTCCGGCGCCCAGACCTCACCGAGGTTGCGGGTGTCCGTCCAGACCTGCCGCGCGGGCGCGGCGGCCAGCCCGTCGGTTGATGATGCCTGCCGGACGGCGATCCCGCCGTTCAGCGACTGGACGGAGATGTAGGTGCCGCCGACGCGGATCACGCTCGGATCGGCGGCCCGCAAACTGGTCTGCCCGGCCGCCGCCGGCCCAGCACCGACAGTGGACAGGCCGGTGACGAGCACGGCGGTCAGCAGGACGGAGAGGAGCCGCGGGAGGGTTCGGTTACCGACTTTCACCATCGGGAATCCTTTCCTCGAAATGAGTGAGAGCAATCGAGGATCATAGATTAGTTCAAGGCGCAGGGGGTTCTGGTCACAGCTGGGCGACGACGACCTTCGTGGCCTGGGCGATGAGGGCGTCGTCGGGGGAGGCGTCCTTCTCGTCGCGGCGGGACAGCACGGCGAGGACGATCGGGGCGCGGTTGGGAGGCCAGATCACGGCGATGTCGTTGCGGGTGCCGTACCCTCCGGTGCCAGTCTTGTCCCCGACCGCCCAGCCCTCGGGCACCCCGGCGCGGATCAGCGCCGCACCGGTGGTGTTGCCCTGCAGCCAACCGCGCAGAAGGTCGCGGTCCGCGGGCTCCAGGGCAACCCCGACGGTGTACGCCCGAAGGTCGCCCGCCAGGGCCCGCGCGGTGCTGGTGTCCCGCTTGTCACCCGGCGTCGCCTCGTTGAGTGCGGTCTCGTAACGGACGGCGTCGGTGACCGTGTCACCGACCTCACGCAGCTGCTTCTCGAACCCCTGCGGCCCTCCGAGGTGACGCAGCAGCAGGTTGCCAGCCGTGTTGTCGCTGTAGCGCACGGCGGCGTCGGCGAGGGCGGTGGTGCCGCCCAGGACCTCGGCGGTGTCACCGGCGCGGCATGCCCCCACCGAAACCAGGGTTGACGCTGCGGCCACCGCTGCCGCCAGACGTCGTACAGAGGGGTAAAGCGCCGGCCGGGCGACGTCAGGCGCCGCGATCGGGTGCGGCCATGTCGCCCGTGCCGGGCGTGCCGTCGGCGAGCCCGTAGCGCAGGTAGACCGTGCCCTTGGGGTTGGCTACCGGCGGTTCGAGGAGCGTGAGGTTCGTGGGCACCGCGCCACCGTCGAACACCTTCTTGCCGACGCCGAGCACGATCGGGTGCACCCAGAGGTCGAGACGGTCGAAGAGCTTCTCGCGCAAGAGGGTCTGCACCAGGTTCAGGCTCCCGACGACCTTCACGTGCTCGTGCCGGTCGCGGATCTCGCGCACCGCGCCGGCCAGATCCGGGCCGAGCTGCGAGGACCCGGCCCACGAGAGGTCGGGCCTGCCACGGGAGGCCACGTACTTCGGGACGCTGTTGAAGAGCGTGGCGAACGCGTTGTCCGCGCCGCCCTCCTGGTGCGGCCAGTAGGCGGCGAAGATGTCATACGTCCGCCGGCCGAGCAGGAGAGCGTCCGTGCCCTCGTACGCGGCGAAGACCTGCGCCCCGGCGACCTCGTCCAGCAGGGGCGCCTGCCAGCCACCGAACGAGAACCCCGCCGGGTCCTCGTCGGGGCCGCCGGGCGCCTGCCCGACGAGGTCGAGGGTCGCGAACAGCTCGATGTGGATGTGGCCCATGCCCTACTCCCGATGAATTGGTCGTCTCCGTCGGGAGAGTAGACCGGTCGGCACCGACAAACTCATCGCCGCGACGGCACGCGCAGAAAATCGCGCGTCCATTCTTCGAACGTCGTGAGTGGGATGCCGAGCGCTCGCGCGTACTCCGGGCGGGCAGGTTGCCCGGTCACGTTCAACTGTTCGTGGGAGATGCCGGCCCATTGCGGCATCCCTGCGGCGACCGCCTCCTCCTCAGTCATGTCGGGCGCGGTCAGCTCGGTGCCCAGTGCGTCGGAGAGGACCTTGGCGATCTCCGTCATCGTCAGGTAGTCGCTCGCCAGCTCCAGCTCGACTCCGTTGAATCGATCGGGCTCGGCGATGGCCGCGGCGGCTACCCGGCCGATGTCGTCCACCGCGACGAGGGAGAGCGAGGTCTGGGGCTTCAGGACAGTCGCCAGACCGCCGGCGACGCCGCGGGGGAGCAGGTATGCCTCGGAGGGCAGGAAGTTGTCCATGAAAAAGCCCGGCTTGATGAGCGTCCAGTACGTGAAGCCCGCCTCGCGTACGCGGTCCTGGATGCCGGCCTTGGTGGCGTAGTAGGGCTCCAGGGCCACCCAGCGGCCGTCCGCCCAGCCGGCGGACTCGGTGTGCTGTCCGGCGCCGGTGACGGACGTGTGCACGAACTGCGGCACCTCCGCGGCCAGCGCGCCTTCGATCAGGTTGACCGCTTGGGCCAGCTCGCCGTCGAAGTCGATCGTGTTTCCGTTCATCGCGGGCATCTGCACCGAGAAGACGGCTCGTGCTCCGTGCGCGGCCCTGATCAGCGAGTCGCGATCCGTGAGGTCGCCGGTGACCAACTCGGCGCCGAGCGCCTCGACTGTCCTCGCGCGGTCGGTCGCGGGGTCGCGGACCAGTGCCCGGACGGGAACGCCGGCCGCGAGCAGGGCGCGAGCCGTGGCACCGCCCTGCCTTCCGGTGGCACCGGTGACCAGGACGGGTGCGGAATCGGTGGACATGAGGCGTCTCCTGTCGCGGGACAACATTAAACGGCGGGGCCCGCCGTTTCTGCTTCCGATAAGATACGGCGGACCCCGCCGCTTAGCAATCCGTGAGGTGACGCCATGCCCACCCAGCGAGCGGACGCCCGGCGCAACTACGCGCGCCTGCTTGCCGTGGCCGAGCAGGAGATCGCCGCGCACGGCGCCGACGCGTCCCTGGAGCAGATCGGCCGCATCGCGGGAGTCGGCTCGGCCACCGTGCGCCGGCACTTCCCCAGCCGCCACGCGCTGCTCGACGCGGTCTTTCGCGGACTGATCGAGACCCTGGCCGACCGTGCCCGCGACTTGGCCGACGCAGCCGACGCCCGGGCCGCGTTGCTGGAGTGGCTGACCGCCGTCAACGGGTACGTCGCCACCATGCGAGGACTGGCCATCGCACTGACCCGCGACTGCACGGCCGCACCCACCGAGGCGCACGAGCACTGCGCCTCGGCGCGGCTCGCCGAGGCGGGCGAACCACTGGTGCGTCGCGCCGCGAAGGAGGGCGCGGTGGCCCCGGACGTGACCATCGGCGATCTGCTCGCGCTGATCACCGGTATCGCCCTGGCCACAGAGCACCACTCGGACCCCGCCGCCGACGCGACCCGACTCCTCCGCCTGGCAGTGGCGGGCGTGAGCCCTCGGCGTGGCGAAACTGTCGGCCGAGTGGCTGAACGCTGCTGAGCACCGTCACCACTGAGACCGATGCCGATAGCGCAACTCACCGCGGCCTTTGTCCGGTCTATGCGCGGTGGCGCGGTCGGTCTGGTCATGATCGACTCGGTTTTCGTGATGTCGGGGTGTCCGGGCGGCCGGACACCCCGACATCCGTGAAGGCGAGTAGATCCCGCCCGACATCTCATCAAAATCAAGACCGAGCCCTTGCATGGTTAATATATTCAAGGTAGAACTTGAGATATGACAGAGCAGGCGATGGACTGGCAGGAACTCACGAACCTGACCCGGGGCCAGCCGTTCGTCGTCGAGCGGGTCCGCCTGGCCGGTAACGGCGTCGCGATCGAAGGCGAGTTCGAGCTACCGCAGTTGGCTCAGCTCAACGTCGAGGACCAGGTCTTCGTCACGGCGTTCGTGCGGTGCCACGGCTCCATCAAGGAGATGGAGCGGATCTTCGGGGTGAGCTACCCGACGATCAAGTCACGACTCAACCGGATCACCCAGATGCTCGACTTCGTCGAGACCGATCCGGCGCCGTCGCGGGCCGACATCATCGATCGACTGCGCCGCGGCGAGATCACCGCACAACAGGCGCTGACCGAGCTGGACGGTGGCAGGTGATGCCGCAGTTGGTGACCGTCCGGGTCGAGCGCCCGGCGGGTCGTGCCATCCGTCTGTGGGTGCCGGTGCTCCCCGTGGTTCTGGTGCTGTTGCCGCTCCTGATCCTGGCCGCGCTGGGAGCGGTCGTCGCGTGCCTGGTGTACCGCATCGAGGTGTTGCGGGCATTCGGCGCCGGCTGGCGGCTTCTCCGCGCGATGCCCGGCACCCGGGTCGACGTCCGAGAGGGACGTACGGGTGTGCTCGTCAGTGTCCGATAAGGATCAACAGGAGGTTGCTATGAACGACCAACGTAAGGACATCCTCGACATGCTGGCCGAGGGGAGGATCACCGCAGACGAGGCAGAGCAGTTGATCGCCGCGCTTGAGCGGGACCAGTCGCCGGTCGCCGCGAGTGCCGACATCCGGCCGAAGGCCAAGGCGAAATACCTGCGCGTGCTGGTGGACACCACCGACAACGGCGAACCGGGCCGGGTGAACGTCCGGGTGCCACTGCAACTGCTGCGAGCCGGCGTACGGCTGGCTGCGCTGATCCCCCCGCAAGCGCTGGGCAAGGCCAACGCGGAACTTGCGCGATCGGGCGTTCCGCTCGACCTGACCCAGCTCAAACCCGAACAACTCGAGGCACTGATCGAGCACCTCGACGAGGTGGCCATCGAGGTCGACCAGCCCGACAGCAAGGTGCGAGTCTTCTGTGAGTAGCCGCCCGATGGCTCCCCTGCCTCCAGGACTCCTCGGCGGGGGAGTGCCACTGTTCGGCCGGTTCCCTGGACGGGAAGTCCGACGTTGCGGGCCTGCTGACCGCTCCTGCCCACCGATCTCCGGGGGAGACAGTCGGTAGGTTGTTGACCTGGTCTGCGAGCACCCTGCTGCTTGACAGCAATTTCGCGACCTGGGCCGACGCCATCACCGCCGCGAGAAGGTATGCGCAGGGCGAGATCGCGGGCGCCACCGACAGTCAACGGCATCGTGACGAGGCCGTCGGCGGCCAGGATCTGGCGAACCTCGCCGCGCTCGTCGGCCTGGATGCCGGAAGCGCTCGCGGTCGACTGGCTCCGGGCGGAGCCCTGGGTCGCAGCTTCGTGCCGTTCCCGCACATATCGTAATCCGGACACCACGCGGAGTGCTGGCGTGGGGCGTCCGACCCCTCGCCACCTGGCCAGATGGCTGCGGCCGGGTCGCCCTGCCCGGCCGCTGACCTGATGCCTCGTCCGGCACGGGCAGCCCCGGTCGTGCCGCGGATGGTGCAATAGGGGCCATCGTGGTGGCACGTCGCTGATGGAGGAACGCGTGGACGGTGTGGAACTGCTTGTCGCCGCCTTGACGGTCGGTGCCACGACGGGGGTCACCGACGCGACCAGCGCGCTGGTACGGGATGGCGCCGTCACACTTCGGGGTCTGGTGCGACAGAGGCTGACCAGCCGGGGCCAGGAGGCGTTGCAGTCGATGGAGGCGGACGGGTCCGGCTCCGGTATCTGGCAGGTCCGCCTCGCCGAGGACCTGATCCGTGCGGGCATCGACCGGGACGAGCAGATCCTCAGCATCGCGCGGGACCTGTTGGCGCGTGCCGAGGCGGCCGGCGGGCGGACCGAGACCGGGCATGTCGACCTGCGCAGGGCGCAGGGCGTCCAGCTCGGCAGCGCCAACACCCAACACAACAACTACCACTGAGGCGGTCGGGCAGATGGGCAGCGGCCAGCCGGAAGACCGCCGGTCGCGAGATGTCGACGCCCGCGACGCCCGGGGCGTGCAGGTCGGCGACAACAACGTCCAGCACAACAACTTCGGCCCGGTGGTGCGGTCGGCGTACCTGGCGGAGGTCCGCCGGATCGCCCCCGCCCAGCTGCTGAGCCGCAAGGCCGACCTGGCGCGGCTCGCGGCCTTCTGCGCGGGCGACGGGCCGGACGCGTACCTGTGGTGGGAGGCCGCCCCGGAGGCCGGAATGACGGCGCTGATGTCCTGGTTCGTGCTCCACCCGCCGGCGGGCGTGCGGGTGGTGTCGTACTTCGTCGCCGCGGGCCGCACCGAACGGGAGCACCGCGCCGCCTTCGTCGACGTGGTGCTGGAGCAGCTCGTCGAGCTGACCGACGGCTCGATGCCGGCCCACCTGACCAGGTCGACGCGAGAGGCGCACCTGTTCGGCCGCTACACGGAAGCGGCCGAAGCCTGCGCACGGCGTGGCGAACGACTGGTGCTGGTCGTCGACGGGCTCGATGATCGGCGGAACGCGTCCGGTGTCGCGGCGCTGTTGCCGGACCGGCTGGTCGGCGGGTTGCGGGTGGTGCTCGCCACGGGCACCGGTTGGCGTGTCCCCGCCGACCTGCCACAGCGTCACCCGTTACGGAAGCCGAGCCGTCCCAGACTCCTGTCGCCGTACGTGAGCCCGGAAGAAGAGGCCCGGCGCAGGGTGGAGCTGGTCCGGCGGGACGACGAGCGCGGTCGGCGGGAGGCAGAGCGGCAGCGCGCCGCGGACGAACTCCGGGATGCGCAGCGGCGGGTCGACCAGTGGCGCTCGGCCGAGGCGGCGCGGACCACCCCAGCGGCCCGTGCGACGGCCGTGCGGCGGGCGCTGGTGTTCGTCGGCGGTTGGACGGGTGCCCTCGTGCTCCTCGCCTGCCTGGCGGGGGCCTGGTATGACCTGCGGGTCGCGGGAATTCTGAGCGCCCAGGTCGCGGTGGGTGGTCTGGGCGCCTTGCTCGGGCTCGCGCCGGCCGCGTTCCGGCTGGGTGCGGCGTACGATCCGACGCCGCGGTCGCCCGCCGCCTGGTTTGCGTCGCCCCGGGTCATGCTGGTCCGCGGCGGTATCGCCCTGGCGGCCGGCTGGGTGGCCGGGGCAGGTGCGGCCGACTACCTCGACGCCCGCCGTGACCGGCTGCTGGCGCGGTCCCTCGGCATGGGTGGGGCCCTGCCCTCCTTCGAGGAGGGGGTGGCGTTCGTCTTCCTCGTACTGGTCGCGCTCGGCTGTGGGTTGACCGGTCTGCACGTCGCCAGGACGGCCGTCGGTTCGTGGCAGGAACGGCACCGGGCGGAGGAGCGCGCGTACCGGGCCGCCACCGACGCGGTGGCTGCCGTGACCGAGCAGGCGGCGTACGCGGCGATGGCCGCCGACGCGATGTCCGCGAAACCGACGGATCGGACCCAGGCGTACCAGGATCTGCTGGCCCGGCTGGCGGGCCAGCCCCGGCGTCGCCCGCCGCGCTGAGGCCCGTGATCACCCGTACCGCCCGAGCCGCGTGACCGACCCGGGCCAACGCTTCTGGTCAGGAAAACTAGAGTCGGCGGTATGCGGATCCGGATCGACGGCAGCGACCTACCCGGTCGGCGTGCCGGTGCGGAGGCCGACGCATTACGGCTCGGCAACGTGCACGTCGGGGTCCAGCGCAAGGCTGAGGTGGTCGATCAGGTGCCGGCCGACGCGGCGGAGGCGACATGGTGCTTCGAGGTGTCCAGCCGGGAGATCGACGGGAAGCTGGATGTCGGCGGGCCGTGGGTGCATGGGCGTCCCGGGGCGCGGTTTCTGTATCTGAGCTGGGGCGCGGTGACCGATGAGGGCTTCGCGATGTTCAGGCGAGCCAAGTTGATGTTCACGGACATCCCGACCGAGTTGCTCCGCGCCGCACACGAGGACAGTGGGATGCTGGTTGGCCGAGTGGGGTTGACCGATGCGACCGGCGGTCCGCTGTGCGCTCGGGTCCACCCTTCCGCCATTGCCTGGACGCTGGAGTGACGTCGCGACTGACGATCCGGTCTGGGACGCCGGGCCATCTCGCGGTGTGGCTCACTTGACCTTGGCACGGTGGCAAGGTCTTCAGTGGGTCGAGGAGGTGACCTCGATGACCACGCCGGAGAAGGACACGAACATGATGCGGGCTCTCCAGGGGTTGGAGAACAACAACTCGTCGGTGCGGCTGCGCGCGGCGCTGGCGGTAGGCACGACCCCTGACCCGCGGTTCATCGACAAGCTCGTCGAGCGATGCGCCATCGAGCCCGAGTTCTCCGTACGCGAGATGCTCACGTGGGCACTTATCCGCCAGCCACCCGCCCTGAGCGTTCCGAAGCTCACCGACGAACTCCGCTCGGAACGCGCGCAGGCACGAAGCCAGGCGTTGCACACGCTGTCCAAGATCGGGGATCGGCAGGCCTGGCCAGCGATAACACGGGCGCTTCTGACCGACGCCGACGACGAGGTGGCGCGGAGCGCCTGGCGTGCGGCGGTCGTACTCGTGCCCGCGGGTGAAGAGCCCGAACTGGCCGCAGTGTTGTCGACGCAGCTCGGGCGCGGCAAGCGTGAGACGCAGCTGAGCCTCAGCCGGGCGCTGGTCGCGCTCGGTGAGGTGATCATGCCGGGCCTGCGCGCCGCGATGACGGATCTCGACCCGCGCGTACGCGCGCACGTGATCGCCACGGAACGACTGTCGCAGGACCCCGATGCCGGTTTCGAGTTCGCGATCGAGGAGGCCAGGCGCGTCGTGGCCCTCGGCACGACCGGTGAGAAGGGGTGATGGGCGATGTTGATCGGTGATGTGGCGCGACGGTCCGGGGTCAGCGCCCGCATGCTCAGGCATTACGACTCGCTCGGTCTGGTCCGGCCAAGTGGTCGTACCGGCGCCGGCTATCGCGAGTACACCAACGAGGACATCCGGCTGATCTTCCATGTCGAGAGCCTGCGGTCATTGGGGCTGTCGCTGCGTGACGTCCGGCGCGCGCTCGATGATCCCGGCTTCACACCCGCCGAACTCGTCGACGACCTCATCCGTCAGACGCGGAAACGCATCGCGGGTGAGATGGAGTTGCTCACTCGACTCCGTCGGATCGGTGCCGCTGAACCCGACGACTGGGAGAACGTCCTCCAGGTCGTCGCACTCCTGCAGGCACTGGGGTCGGAGAGCGCGGGCAAGCGCCAGCGCGCGGCCCTGTCCGCGGTCGACGAGGTGCCGGTGCCAGTGGAGGCACTTGTCGACGCGGCGCTGAGCGAGACGGACCCGAACGTCGCCGGAGCCCTTCGATGGGCTCTGGCGCAATCGGGTGACAGCGGATTGGTGCTGTTGGCGGAGGGCCTCGGGTCACCAGAAGCAGAGGTACGCAAGCGTGCCGTCCAGTCCGTCGCCGAGATCCCCCATGGAGCGGCGACCGACGTGCTGCGGGCCGCCCTCGCGAACTCCGACATGGTGGTCTCCAGGTATGCGGCTCTGGCGCTCGGGGCACGTCGGGTGGCGGACGCGGTTCCGGCACTGATCGAGATGGTCGTCGGGGAGGCGAACGATGCCGATGCCGCCGATGCGTTGAGCGTGCTGGCGACTGATCCCGCGTTGGCGGATCAGATCGCGACCAGACTCATCGACCGCCTCGCCCACGGCACCGCTGAGTCGTCTGGGCGTCGACGGCTGACAGAGGCCCTGGCGGACATCCCGGGGAGCACGGCCGCACGCGCCCTCGTGGACCTGTCACAGGACGATGACCGTGCCGTCGCGCTGACGGCCACATCCATCCTCAAGCTGCGCAACGCGGAGTCTCCACCGTGATGTGACACTGGAGCGTTTCGTCTCAGGGACTGCGGCGTACGAATTGATCATCGCCGAGACATCGGCTAACGTGCGCGTCCGTGAACCGCTCTCGAATTGCCACCGCACTGCTGATCCTTGCCGCCACGACGGCTCTCACCGCCTGCGGTGACGGAGATACGGCGACGACCGCCGGATCCACGCCTTCCACCCCCACGTCCGCCGCCGCAACCTCAGCGGCCGCCTCCCCGACCGCCGCGCCGGCCTCGTCAGCCGCGACGGGCGCCACCAGCGACAAGAAGCTCTGCGAGTCGGTGAAGAAGGCCAGCGACGAGATGAAGGCGGAGGCCCTGAAGGCCGCCATGGCTGGTGGTGAGCCGTCGGCCGCGGATTTCAAGAAGATCCTGACGGAGCTGGAACAGAAGATGACCACGGCGGCCTCGACCGGCGGTGACAGCAAGGTGGCGGCCGCCCTGAAGGAGTTCGGCGCCCAGGCGTCCAAGGCCGCAGCGGCGGCGGACCCGGCAACCGCTGCCGACAACCCGGCCTTCGAGAAGGCCGGCAACGACGTCACCGCCGCGTGCAAGGCGGCCGGGACCAACGTGATTCTCTGACCATAGTGGTCTATCAATCGTCGGACGGCCCCACGCCCTGAGCGTGGGGCCGTCCGACGATCTACGTGCAGGAGCGGACCATCCCGGCGCGCGATGCCGGCGGCGCGTCGGCGATGCTGTGGGCGTGGAGTACGTGTCCAGAGTGCCGCGACCGCCGCTGGACGGGCTGATCGACGACCTCTACTACCTGAAGGGTGCGCCGCCGTACGCCCGGCTGACGCTGCCGGCAAGTCCGGCGGCGTTGCTCATCGTCAACCTCGGGGCCCCGTTCCGCATCCGCGCCGGCACCGACATCGAGACGGCCGAGTACGCCGACGGCTGCGTGGTCACCACGCCCACCCGCGCGTTCGAGTTCGGCTACCCACTCCGGACCCGGTCCGTCGGCGTGCACTTCAAGCCGTGGGGGCCGGCGCCGTTCTTGCCGATGCCCGCGGCCGAGCTGTGTGACCGGCCGGTGACGTTAGAGCAGGTTTGGGGCCGGCCCGCCGTTGCTGAGCTGCGAGACCGGCTGGCCACGGCGGACGGACCGCACGAGATGCTGACGCTGCTCGAGGAGGAGCTGATGCGACGGCTGTGCGAGACCGCCGGCCTGGGACTGGTCCGCCATACGAGCCGCATCATCGCTGCGACCAGCGGGGCGGTGACTGTCGACGACCTGCGGGTTTCAGCCGGTGTCAGCAGCACTCATCTGGCACAGCGGTTCAAGGAGCTCATCGGCGTCACGCCGAAGCGGCTGGCCCGCTCCTACCGCTTCACCGTCACCGTGCTCGCGATCAACCCCGCCGGACCGATCGACTGGGGCGACCTCGCCGGTGGCGCAGGCTACTTCGACCAGGCCCACTTCGGCCACGAGTTCCGGGCGTTCACCGGGCTCACGCCGACCCGGTACGTCGAAGTCCGGCGGCGGTTCCTGCGCGAACATCCCGGCCACGTGCTGGACGGCTGGCCGCTGCCGGCCGATTGATTTCTTACAAGAGCGACAGCTCACCACACGCTAATTTGGGGGCATCCCAAAGCAGAGGAGAGCCCGTGGGCAAGGTGGTCATGTACAGCTCGGTGTCGGTAGACGGCTTCATCGCAGACGAGAATGACCAGCCCGGACCGCTGTTCGACTGGTTGTCCAGCGGTGACGTCCCGTTGGACGAGAGCGGCGAGGTGAAGGTGTCGCAGACCTCCTACGACTACACCCGGCCGTACTGGGACCAGATCGGGGTGACAATCTGCGGCCGCCACGTCTTCGACCTGACGGACGGCTGGGACGGAAAGCCTCCGAGCGGGATCGACCACGTGGTCGTCGTGACGCACCGGCCGCAGCCCGAGGGCTGGGACCCCGAGGCGCCGTTTCACTTCGTCGACGGCGTCGAGGCAGCCGTGGCCAAGGCGCAGGAGCTCGCGGGTGACCGCATGGTCGAGGTCGCCGCTGGCGACGTCGGTGGCCAGGTGCTTGCCGCGGGCCTGGTCGACGAGGTGCGCATGGACGTCGTACCCGTCGTGTTCGGGTCCGGCAAGCGCTACTTCGGGTCGGTCCGCGCGCAGCACCTGTTGGAGGATCCTGACGTGGTGATTCAGGGCAACCGGGTGCTTCACCTGCGCTATCGGGTGCGCCGTTGACCGATCTGAGCGGGTACTCGAAGAGGTTGATTTCTCCGGCCACTGTCGTCGACCTCACCCGCCAACAAGTTCGACCGAGATGGACGGCGACAGCGCGCGGAGGAAGTCGAGCGCGTCGAAGATCTTGCCGGCGGAGGCGACGCCACTCGTCCTCGTCTGACCGGTGAGAATGCGGCGGACCGCCTCGACCGCCAGGGGCGCGCTGATGGCGTAGATGTCCTGGCCGCTGGCGACGACGCGTCGCTGCGTGTCGCCGGAGCGCACGATGACGTCGACCGTGAACGTCTGCGCGGACCGGCCGAGCGCGTCGACCGCGACCGGTTCGTTCCCGGCGGCCAGGCCCGTGGCGGCGTCGGCGGTCATGTACGTACGTACCTCGGGGATGACCAGGTGGCTGGGGACGGTGACGACGTCGGCCATGGTGAACTCGCCGAGGACGCTGCGGCGGCCCAGCGGCTCGGGAAAATCCCAGTCCATCCTCGGCAGGTCGTGCTCGTCGACGTAGTACTCGAGCCGGCCACCGGTGTAGCGGACCCGGCGACCCGCGCGCCGCTCGCGCGAGACGGTGCCGGCGGCGAGGGTCCCGGCCGTGGGGTGCCAGCTGCTCAATCCGTACGCGATGTGCGCCTCGTCCGCCGACGTCCAGTCGCCCATCGCCGCCGTCACCAGCAGATCGCCGAGCCCGCCGAAGAAGGCCATCGCCGGGACCACCGCGACGCTCGCGGTCCGGGCGCGTTCGGCGAAGTGCGCGAACGTGTCGACGTTGGCCTCGATCTCGGCCGCCACATCCACGTACGGGATCCCGGCCCGCAGGGCAGCCTCGATCACCGGGGCGGCGGTCGAGGCGAACGGGCCGGCGCAGTTGATGACCGCGTCCGCGCCCGTCAACGCCCGGTCGAGCGAGGCGGGATCGTCGACCGACGTCACCCGGTATTCGAACGACTCCGCCAGCGCCCGGAGCTTGCCCTCATCACGACCGAGGAGGAGTGGAACGAACCCGCGTTCCCGCAGCTCCGTCACCACGAACCGTCCGGTGTGTCCGTACGCCCCGAACACTGCCACGCTCTGACTCATCGGTAAGTTCCCCTCAGAAGATCGACTACGAGGAGCCTCGCAGCGGCGGTCGCCGTCGACGAGTGTCGGGAACGCCATACCCCGTACAGTTTCGGACATGACCACCATCGCGATCGCCGCCACCGACGGGATGCTGCACTTCGAGGTGGCCATGGCCTGCGAGGTCTTCGTCCGCGACCCCTCCGGTCTGGCACACCCGTGGTACGACGTCGTGGTCTGCGGCCCAGGCCCGGCCCGGATCGGCCGCTTCCTGATGGAGCCGGACGACGGGTTGGACCGCCTCGCCCACGCCGACACCGTGATCATCCCCGCCGTGGAGGACGTCGACGCGGACATACCCTCCGACCTGCTCGACGCCGTCCGTGCGGCCCACGCGGCGGGCGCCCGGATGGTCTCGCTGTGCACCGGTGCGTTCGTGCTGGCCGCTGCCGGGGTGCTGGACGGGTTGCGCGCCACCACCCACTGGGCCCACA
The DNA here is from genome assembly GCF_028475105.1 of Micromonospora sp. LH3U1. NCBI lineage: Bacteria > Bacillati > Actinomycetota > Actinomycetes > Micromonosporales > Micromonosporaceae > Micromonospora > Micromonospora sp. LH3U1. The sequence goes on from NZ_CP116936.1 coordinate 3,366,948, forward strand.
CCGAGGCGCTGGCCGTCCGCTACCCCCGGGTGCGGGTCGACCCGGATGTGCTCTACGTCGACAACGGCACCGTGCTCGCGTCCGCCGGCAAAGCCGCCGCTATCGACCTGTGCCTGCACCTGATCCGCCGCGACCACGGCTCGACGGTCGCCAACGCCGTCGCTCGCCGCCTGGTCGTGCCGCCGCATCGGGCCGGCGGCCAGGCCCAGTTCGTCACCACTCCGGTGCCCGCCCGCGACGACCACCCGCTCGCCACCCTGTTTCCCTGGGCGATGCAACGGCTGGACCAGCCGCTGACCGTGGAGGACCTGGCCCGCCAGGCGAACATGAGCTCACGCAACCTGGCCCGCCACTTCAGGTCCGCAACCGGCACCACCCCACTGCAATGGCTGTCGACGCAGCGGATCCGTCGCGCCCAGGAGTTGCTGGAGAACAGCGACGACAGCATCGACGTCATCGCCGAGGCGGCCGGCATGGGCACCGCCACGACGCTGCGCCGGCACTTCCACCGCACCGTCGGTGTGCCTCCGGACGCCTACCGGCGCACCTTCCGCAGCGCCTGACGGCACCGCCCCGACCCGGTCAGCCCGGCCGCTCGGCCGAACGGGCGACCTCGCGTACGGCCTCGGCGACGGCCGGGAAGTCCTTCTTGAGGATCGCACCGTGGTTGCTGGCGACCTTCGCGCCGATCTGGATGTTCGGGTTGCGGGCGGTCACCGCATCGAGGCTGGTGCGGATCTGTTCCTGCTCATCACCGCGGCTTCCCAGGGACGTCCCCGAAGCGACCACGTACCGCACCGGGACGGTGATGTCGTCGAGCACGGGGCCCAGTTCCCGCTCGCGGGAGAGCCTGCCGCGCTCGATGTTGCTCTCGGCCTGCTGTTCGGCGCTCATCCGCGGTGCCAGGCCCGTCGGGCGCAGCAGCGGCATGAACCAGCTCATCCGCCGGAACAGCTTCCGGATCCGCTGCTCCATGGCCTCGTCGAGCCAGTCGGACGGGAACGCGCCGTCGACCAGGACGGTGCCCAGGGCGCGATCCGGATTCCGGCTGGCCCAGTGCGCCGCGACAACCGCGCCGTAGGACCAGCCCACCACCAGCGCCCGATCCACACCGCGGGCCGCGAGAACAGCATCGACGTCCCGGACCGCGGCCTCGAAGGAATAGTCCGCCGAACGCTGCGACTTCCTGCCGCGAGCCCGCTCGTCGTAGGTGAGGTGCCGCCACCCCGTTCCCAGGTCGGCGATGACCCGCCGCCAGTACCCCTGGGTGGCGAACTGGCCATTGAGGTAGACCACCGGGACACCGGGACCGCCGGTGTCGGTGACGGCCAGGGCGGTGTCGTCGACCGACACCATGCCGGTCCACGTCGAACTGATGGGGGCGGTGCTGTTCTTCGTCACGGGTTTCACTCCTGATCGCGCTGGGCTTCAGAGACTGCGGGCGGTGATGTCGCCGTGGGAGGTGGTGGCGTGGATGTCGAGTGCGGCGGTGCCGTCGTTCTTGAGGGCGTTGCTGATGCGGCCGTGGCCGGTCCCGGCGTCCAGGGCGGCCGAGACGCCGGCGACGGCGGCGATCGAGATATCACCGGACTGGGTGCGGAGCACCACCGTGCCGCGCACGGCCTCGGTGATCCGGATGTCGCCCCTCGCGGTGCTGATCTCCGCGGGGCCGTTGAGCCGGCCGACCTCGACGTCGCCGTCGATCGCGACGAGGCGGACGCTCGCGGCCTCGTCGATCTTGATCTGGCGGTACGCGCCGTCGAAGGCGACGTCGCCGAGGCGTCCGACGCCGCGGAGCTCCGCGCTGGCGGCCTTGGCGTCGATGCGGGAGTCCGCGGGCAGCTGGATGGTGACCGCCAGGGATCCGGAGGGACCGATGAGCGGGTTGCGGGGGGTCGAGGCCGTGATCCGCAGGACGCCGTCGGCGTAGGTGACGGTGGTCTGCTCGGCGGCCTTGGTGTCGCGACTCTTGGAGGGGTCGACGGGCAGGACCTCGACGGTGGTGTCGGCGCGGTCCGCGGCGATGATCTGGACGCGTCCGGCGGGGATGTCCAGGACGACGGAGATCGGGGTGGGGGTGTCGAACTTCTGCATCGTGCTCTCCCGTGCTCGTTCACTGTTTCCGACATTGGAAACGCTACGTTGCTTTCCATGGACCGGCAACATGCCCGTTGCGCTTTAAAGCCATATTCCCAGGCCAGGATAGCTAAAGTGTTGCAACGAGTCGCGGGGTAATGCAACGATGGCGAGTCTGACCATTGCAATGGGCGAGAGGTTAACGCTATGGTGGGCGGGATCAGAGACCGCAACGAAGGACCACCGAGGAGATCGCGATGCCGGGAGGCAGGCTTACCCAGCAGGAACGCCAGCAGATCGCGCTGGGGCTGGCCGACAGCCTCCCCTACGCCGAGATCGCCCGGCGTCTCGACCGTCCTACCTCGACGGTCACCCGGGAGGTGATGCGCAACGGCGGCCCCACCGCCTACCGCGCCGACCTGGCCCACCGCGCCACCGAACGCCGCGCCCACCGGCGCGGGCCCGCCTCATCCGCACGGGCGGCCGCAGTTCCGCAGACGCACGGACGCGACGCGGAGGCCGTGGCCGAGTACGAGGAGGCGTTCACCACCGTCCTCATGGCGTCCGGCCTCACCAAGATGGCGGCCCGAGTGTTGACCTGCCTGTTCACCACCGACGCGGGCAGCCTCACCGCGTCCCAGCTCGCCCAGCGTCTCCAGGTCAGCCCGGCGTCCATCTCGAAGGCGATAACCTTCCTGGAGGGCCAGAGCCTCGTCCGCCGAGAACGCGACGAACGCCGTCGCGACCGCTACCTCGTGGACGACGAACTCTTCTACCAGGCGACGATCGCCAGCGCCCGAGCCAACGACCAGCTCGTCGAAACCGCACGCCAGGGCGTCGCCATCCTCGGCCCCCACACCCCCGCCGCCGCCCGCCTGGAGAACATCGCCCGCTTCCTCGACTTCATCAGCGAGAGCATCACCCGCGCCGCCGAACAGGCCCGCGACGTCCTCCGCACCAGACCCGAAACAACCTGAGGTGACACTGCCCCGAGGCTATGGCTGGTCGGGGCGACGGCGGGCGAACGCGTCGACCTTGCCCCAGCGGCCGGGGATGTCCAGGAGCGCGATCCGCCCGAACGCGGACGGCAGCGCCGGGTCGACGGCCAGGTGGTCCTCGTGCGGATCGATGCCGAGCATGGTGCGGATGAGCAGCATGGACGCCCCGCTGGACCACGCCTGCGGGCTACCCGCGGTCGGGTACCGGACCGGAAACCGGGTGGTGTCGCGGTCGAACCCACCGAAGGCCTCGGGCAGCCGACCCTGGAAGTAGGTGGCGGCGGAGAGGATGCCCTCGGCGATGCGGCCCGCCGCACTGCTGAACCCGTAACGGCGCAGACCCCACGCGATGAACGAGTTGTCGAACGGCCAGACCGTGCCGTTGTGATAGCCGAGTGGGTTGTAACGGCCCTGCCCCTCGGCGAGGGTCCGCACCCCCCAGCCGGAGAAGAGCGCCGGACCCATCAGGTGTTCGGCGACCCGCGAGGCCCGCTCCGGCGGCACGATGCCGCTCCACAGCAGGTGCCCGATGTTGGAAGACAAGCTGTCGACCGGGGTGCCGTCGTGGTCGAGCGCGAGGGCGTAGTAGCCGCGGTCCTCAAGCCAGAAGTCCCGGTTGAAGCGGTCGTACAGCGCCGCCGCCTCACGCTCCAGCCGGTCGGCGAAGTCGGGGTCACCCCAGACCGTACGGGCCAGCCGTGCTCCTCGGATCTTGGCGTCGTAGGCGTACCCCTGGGTTTCGCAGGTGGCCCTCGGAAAGCCCGGCAACCTGCCGTCGGCGTAGGAGATGCTGTCCCAGGAGTCCTTCCAGCACTGGTTGTCCAAACCGGTGGCGCGGTTGCGTCTCTCGTACCAGATGTAGCCGGTGGAGTTCAGGTCCGCGTACAGGTCGATCCACGCCAGGGCCGCGCGAGCATCCTGCTCCAACTCGGTCACCAGCGCCGTGTCGCCGCTCCACCGCTCGTACTCGTCGAGCAGCACCACGAACAGCGGTGAGGCGTCCACGGTGCCGTAGTAGGGGGAGTGCGGCTGTTCCTCGAACGCGGCCGACTCCCCGTAGCGCAGCTCGTGCAGGATCCGGCCGGGGTCCTCCTCCAGCACGTCGTCGTGCCGGGCGCCCTGAAGCGAGGCGAGGATCCGCAGTGTCGGTGGGGTCAACGACGGTGTGACGGGCAGGGTCTGTAGGCAGGTCAGCAGGCTGTCGCGGCCGAACAGGGTCATGAACCAGGGCAGCCCGGCCGCGGGCACGGTCGCGCCGCCGAGCGAGAGCGGGGCGAAGCGCAGCGCCGCCAGGTCCACCAGACTGCGGTCGTACACCTGCTGGAGGGAGACGCTGTCGGTGTCCAGTGTCGGGGCCGCCGCGACCCAGGCCCGCACGCTCTCGGGCAGGGTGGAGTCGTCCGGCCGTTGGGCCCGGAGGGCGGCGCGCAGGTCGACGCCGTCCGGACGCAGCGCCCGCATGGCGGCCTGCAACCGCGTCGACCACTGCTCCCCGGGGCGAAGCCGGACCGCGAACCGCAGGCCGTTCGGGTCGACCTCGGCGGGCTCACTCGCCGACACCACAACCTCACGTCGGTACGTGCCGCGCCGGTAGCCCAGGGTCAACTCGTTCGGGCCGACCTGGGTGTAGTAACTGCCGGCCTTGTCACCGATGTCGAACTTGATCTCAAAGATGTCGGCGAAGTCGGCTGCCATCTCCAGCCGTACGTCGAGCTCCTTGTCCCCCTCACCGTAATTGAAGATCGTCAGTGACTCGGTGAGGTCCGGGCCGATCCGCCTCCGCCGGATGGCCGACACGTCAGCCTGCACGTAGTCGACCGCCCCGCCCGGCACCACGAAGAACGTCACCTCGTAGTACTGGCTGTCGTCCACCGACAGCGCGGTCATGCGTTCGCCGTTGACGGTGAGCATCCAGCGGGACAGGAAGCGTGTGTCGGCGGCGAACAGCCCGACCGGAGTGCCGGGGGACGACTCCACATCGCCACTGGCGTCGGACACGATGAACGTGTTCCCATCGATACACGCGACGGTGCCCGGGATGTCCCTCATCAGTTACCTGTCGCCATCCGGGTTGCCGCGCTGAGAGGGCTCGGGCGCTCGCGGGAACAGCCGCCCGATCCGCAACGCCAGGCCGAGGTCACCGTCGACCAGGATCTCCCCACGGGTGATCGCCGCCAGGCCGTTCACCTCACCGCGTGCCATCGCGTCCGCGACCTGCGCGGACACCCTGATGACAGTCGTGGCGGGACCGGCGCTCCGCGTCACCCGCATCCGGCCGTGATCGATGTTCAGGAGCCACTGCTCCAGGTGGCCCCCGTCCCGAATGTCGAATCGCACGCTCCCACACACCTTGTTGAACCGCGGATCCTGGCCGGCAATCGTCAACCGCTCGAAGAAGGAACTGGTCGCCGTCATCCCACCTCCCCGGCCGCTGGTAGAAGCGGATGTCGGCTACCCCGTGCGGGTCACTGTTAACTCCGGGCGACGCGGCTCGTCCAGGGGCGTGCGGGCGCGCGGCTCGGTCGGGTGGTCGAGCAGGCCGGTCAGGAAGGCCGCGCCCCGGTCGCCTGGACGGAGGTCGACGCGTCGCCGATCGTGCTGCTCGCATCGGACGTTCTACCGCGAAGCGGGCGCACACGCCACACATACCGCATAGCGTCACGGGGGCGGCACCGCCGCTCCGCCGGCCCGCCGGCGGTCACGCCGACCGGACGGGACCGGACATGGACCGCGTCGACACTGTGCTCCTGCCGGAGTTGGACGGGCCGGTGCCGGCGACGCTGCCGAGCACGCTGGGCCTGCTGAGCCTGGCCCTGGGCGTCGGTGCCCTGGTCGCGCCCGGACCCCTCGCGCGACTGATCGGGGTGGACGACTCCGCAGCGGCGCGGGCGGTGATCCCGGCCGTCGGCGTACGGGAGTTGGGCAGCGCCGCCGGCCTGATCAGCGGCCGTGGCCCGGCCGGCTGGGCCTGGAGCCGGGTGGTCGGCGACGCCATGGATCTGACCCTGCTCGGCCGTGCCCTGGCGGACCGCAGTGGTGAACGGCGCCGCCGGTTGACACTGACCACCGCCGCGATCGCCGGCATCGCCGCCGTCGACGTGCTCGCCGCCGTACGGATCGGGCGTGCCCGGCGGGCCCGTGCCCGGTTGATCCGGATGGAGATCGCGGTGACGGTGAACCGTTCGCCCGCCGAGGCGTACCGGTTCTGGCGGGACATGGAGAACCTTCCCCGGTTCATGGCGCACCTGGAGTCGGTGCGCGCCGACGACCTGCGCCGTTCGCACTGGATCGCCCGAGGCCCGGCCGGTCACCGCGTCGAGTGGGACGCCGAGATCATCGACGACCAGCCGAACCGGTCGATCACCTGGCGTTCGCTGCCGGGGACCCGGGTGCCCAACGCCGGGCGGGTGCGGTTCGTGCCCGCCCCCGGTGACCGGGGCACCGAGGTTCGGGTGGAGTTGCGCTACGCACCGCCGGCCGGCGCGCTCGGCCGGGTGGTGGCGAAGCTCTTCGGTGAGGAACCCGAGCAGCAGGTCCGTGACGACCTGCGCCGGTTCAAGCAGGTGCTGGAGACGGGCGAGGTGGTCCGCTCCGAGGGCAGCCCCAACGGCATCTCCGTACGCCAACAGGCCATGCAACGTCCCGCCCAGCCGCTGCCGCCGTCCCGCCGCCGCTGACCGCCCGAGCTCCGAAAGGGACCGAGAATGAAAGCCACCGCCTGGATGGGCACCAACAGCGTCAAGGTGATCGACGTACCCGATCCGAAGATCATGAACGCACGGGACGCGATCGTCCGGATCAGCACCACCGCGATCTGCGGCTCCGACCTGCACCTCTACCACGGCTTCATCCCCGCCATGCGCAAGGGCGACATCCTCGGCCACGAGTTCATGGGCGAGGTGGTCGAGGTTGGCCCGCAGGTCCGCAACCTCAAACCCGGCGACCGGGTGGTGGTGCCCTTCCCGATCGCCTGTGGGCACTGCTCGTCCTGCCAACGCGGCCTCTACTCGGTCTGCGAGAACTCCAACCCGAACGCCGGCATCGCCGAGAAGATCATGGGGCACTCGCCGGCCGGCATCTTCGGCTACTCCCACCTGCTCGGCGGCTACGCGGGCGGTCAGGCCGAGTACGCCCGGGTGCCGTTCGCCGACGTCGGCCCGCTCAAGGTGCCCGACGAGATTCCCGACGACCAGGCGGTCATGCTCGCCGACGTGTTCCCGACCGGCTACATGGGCGCCGAGATGTGCGACATCAAACCCGGGCAGGTGATCGCGGTCTGGGGCGCCGGTCCGGTGGGGCTGCTCGCCGCCGCCAGCGCCCGGCTGCTCGGCGCGGAGCGCGTGATCGTCATCGACCGGTTCGCGTACCGGCTGCGGCTGGCCGAGGAGCACATCGGCGCCGAGACGATCAACTACGAGCAGGCTGACGTGCTGGACACGCTCAACGAGATGACCGCCGGCCGGGGGCCGGACGCGTGCATCGACGCGGTCGGCCTGGAAGGCCACCACGGCAACGCCGCCATGTACGCGTACGACCGGGCGAAGCAGGCCACGCGGACCGAGACGGAACGGCCGTTCGCCCTGCGCCAGGCCATCCTGGCCTGCCGCTCGGGAGGGGTGGTCTCGGTCGTCGGCGCGTACGGCGGTTTCGTCGACAAGTTCCCCATGGGCGCGTTCATGAACCGGTCGCTGGTCATGCGGACCGGTCAGTGCCACGTCCAGCGCTACACCCGGCCGCTGCTGGAGCGGATCCAGCGCGGCGAGATCGACCCGAGCTTCATCGTCAGCCACCGGATGCCGCTGCGCGACGCCCCGAAGGGCTACAAGATCTTCCAGAAGAAGCAGGACGACTGTACGAAGGTGCTGCTCACGGTCTGAGGTGGCCGACTCGGTTTTCCTGAAGTCGGGGTGTCCGGGTCGACGTGACACCCCGGTTTCGCCAAGCCCGAGCGATAGCTAGCGTCTCGGGGATGGACAGTGGCGGTGGTGCGGCGGGGGCCGTGCGGGGCGAGCCCAGCGTCCGGCTGCGCCCGGTCGGGGAGCCCGACCTGGCGATGTTCCGGCGGTTCTGCACCGAGCCGGGCCTGATCGGGCTGGACTGGGTTGGCTTCAAGGACGCTGGGGCGCCGGCGCGGCGGTTCGCCGTCGACGGCTACCTCGGCGAGGACGACGGGCGGCTCGTCGTGGAGGTCGAGCAGGAGCATGCCGCCGGCATCGTCAGCTACACCGCTGGGCGGTACGCCGGACGGGCGTCGTACTGGGAGATCGGCATCGTCCTGCTGCCGCAGTGGCGGGGGAGGGGCATCGGCTGGCGCGCGCAGGCGTTGCTCTGCGACTACCTTTTTCACCACAGCCCGGCGCAGCGCGTCCAGGCCGGTACGCACCCGGAGAACGTCGCCGAGCAACGGGCGCTGGAGAAGGCCGGTTTCCAGCTCGAGGGCGTCGTACGGGCCAGCGAGTTTCGGGCTGGCCAGTGGCGCGACGGCTACCTGTACAGCCGGTTGCGCGACGACCCGTCCCCCTGGGACCCGACGCCGCACTAGCGTGGGCGGACTCCCGGTTCCACCGTCAAGGTCCCTGCCGCGGCGTCGATCGTGGCGCTTGAGCCCAGCGGCACGGTGAGCTGCCCGTCGCCATGCCCCAGCCGTAGCCCGCCCAGGACCGGCACGCCAAGGTCGTACAGGCGGTCCTTCAGCACCGCCGCCGCGTCCCACTCACCCGGCTCAGCGACACTGTTGGTGATCTGGCCGATGACCACCCCGGCGACCCTGGACAGCACGCCCACCCGGCGCAGCTCGGTCAGCATGCTGTCGATGCTGTACGGAGCCTCGTCCACGTCCTCGAAGAACAGGATCGCGCCGTCGAACCTCGGGGAGTCCTCCGCACCGAGCGAGGTGGAGATCAGCGTCAGGCAGCCGCCGAGCAGGGGCCCCGATGCCCGCCCCGGCACCAGCACGGACGCGGCTGTCTCGGCCGGGTCCCGGGAGATCGTGAGGGGTGCGGTGGTCATCACCGCCCTGCGAAGCGCCTCGGCAGACTCGGGGCCGGTGCGGTCGTCACTCCAGTTGACCATGGGGCCGTAGAAGGTGACCAGGCCGGTGTCGCGCCAGAGCTTGCCGTGGATGCTGGTGATGTCGCTGAAGCCGACGACCACCCGGGGGTCCCGGCGCAGAACGGAAACGTCGATCTGATCGACGATCCGCTGCGTGCCGTAACCGCCGCGGGCGGCGAAGACGGCACGGATTCCCGGGTCGGTGAGCGCGGCGTTCAGGTCGGCCAGCCGCTGCGCGTCGGTGCCGGCCAGGTAGCCGTACCTGGTGAAGACGTGCCTGCCCAGCTCGACCTCCAGGCCCCAACTGCGCAGGATCTCGATGCCGCGGGCCATGTTCGTGGGGTCGGGCGTGCTGCCGGGCGACACGACCCGGACGCGGTCACCGGGTGCCAGCGCCGGTGCCCGCAGGACGCGCTTGGCGCCGCCCGGCGCGGCCTGCGCGGGCGCGGCCTCCGCCGAGCCGACGAGCACCGCGCCACCGGCCGCCGCCGCTCCCATCCGCAGCATGTGTCGACGGGACAGGGGCACCCGCGCGGACCCATGGGTCGGGGCTGGGTCTGTTCCAGAAGTGGCCACGGGCGTCCCCTCATCGTGATCAGACGATGTGCGAGCTGTCACAGCCTACGACAATCATCGATGTCAAGCGGGGTCCACAAGGGACTCAGCCCGCTCTGGCGGGCTTCCAGCACGGCGCGACCTGGCTCAGCTGGCAACCCCACGCCTGGTTCGCGCCGGCTTGTGCGGCCACGCCCGCCGATGGCGTGAACGTCCGAGTCCGCGCGTGACCCGTTTGTCGGCAGGGAGCGTGGGAACTCGCCCCGTTCGTCCGCAGGCAGGCCTGACGGCATGTCGAGGAGACCGAAGGAGCGGAGCATGGAGTACGAGCAGATGATCGCCACGGTACGACAGCGCGCTGGCCTCGGTGAGAATGAGGCCGTGCGGTCCGTCCAGGCCGTCCTGTCGGTGCTCGGTGAACGGCTCGCCGGACGGGAGGCCGACAACCTGGCGGCACAGCTACCGGAGCGGTTGAGCGGGTCCGTCACTCGCAATCCGGAGGGCCGCCGGTGGGATGTTGGCGAATTCCTGAAGAACGTCGGGGACCGCGAGCAGGTCGCGAACGCCGACCAGGTGCGTCAACACGCCCAGGCGGTGCTGCGTACCGTCGCCGAGGCGCTCGATGACGACGAGCGACACGACCTGCTCGCCCAGCTTCCCGGCGGCATCATCGATCTCTTCGGTGTTCCCACCCCGCGAGGCTGAGCCCCGTGCGGATCGGGCCACCCGGGGCGCTCACGGGATGGGCCACTCGTGCACCGGCCGGTTGCTGTGCATCAGGTCCACGTAGTGGCGGACCACCTCGCGCAGCGCCTCCGGCCGGTCCAGGTGGTCGGCGGACTCCAACCGGTGCAGCGTCTCCACCTGCCAGGTCGCGCCGTTACGGCTGGTCAGGCAACGCTGCTCGATGATGCCGAGCAGCCGGTCGCGTTCGGCCGGGTCGAGCCCCCACCGGTCCAGGCCGTGATGCGCCATCGGCAGCAACCGGCGCAGCACCAACTCGGTCACCGGCAGGTAACCGAGGCCGGGCCAGAAGACCTGCGCGTCGATGCCGTGCCGGGCGCAGTTGGTGAAGTTTTCCTCGGCGGCGCTGAACGACATCTGCGACCACAGTGGTCGGTCCGACTCGGCGAGGGCACGGACCAGCCCGAAGTAGAAGGCGCCGTTGGCGATGGTGTCCAGCACGGTCGGGCCGGCGGGCAGCACCCGGTTCTCCACCCGTAGGTGCGGCCGGCCGCGCGACACGTCGTACACCGGGCGGTTCCACCGGTAGACCGTGCCGTTGTGCAGGCGCAACTCGGCGAGATTGGGCACCTCGCCGGCCGCGAGGGCCTGCGTCGGGTCTTCCGGGTCGCAGACCGGCAGCAACGCCGGGAAGTAGCGCACGTTCTCCTCGAACAGGTCGAACACACTGGTGATCCAACGTTCGCCGAACCAGACCCTGGGGCGTACCCCCTGGGCTTTGATCTCTTCGGATCGGGTGTCGGTGGCCTGCTGGAACAGCGGGATGCGGGTCTCGCGCCACAGCTCCCGGCCGAAGAACAGCGGCGAGTTCGCGCCGACCGCAACCTGGATGCCGGCGACCGCCTGGGCGGCGTTCCAGTAGTCGGCGAACTGGGCCGGGCTGACCTGCACATGGAACTGGGTGCTGGTGCAGGCCGCCTCCGGGGTGATCGTGTCGGCGGTGACCGCCAACCGTTCCACGCCGCTGATGGCGATCGGCAGGTCCTCACCGCGGGCCGCGAAGATCTGCTCGTTGAGCAGCTTGTAGCGAGGGTTGGCCGAGAGCGTCTCGGCGGTCAGATGCTCCGGGCGCAGCGTCGGCAGGATGCCGATCATGACCATGTGCGCGCCGATCGCCCGCGCCTTCACCTCGGCGGCGTTGAGGCTGGCCCGCACGTACTCCTCGAAGTCGGCGGTGCCGGTGCCGGTCAGTCGGCGTGGCGGCACGTTGATCTCGATGTTGAACTGGCCCAGCTCGGTCTGGAAACTCGGGTCGGAGATCGCCGCCAGCACGTCGGCGTTGCGCATCGCCGGATTCGACGCCTCGTCGACCAGATTCAGCTCGATCTCCACGCCGGTCATCGGCCGGTCCACGTCGAAGCGCGACTCGCGCAGCATCTCGGCGAAGACATCCAGGCAGCGTCGGACCTTGTCGCGATAGCGGGCGCGATCCTCTCGACTGAAGGTTCGTACGCCGACGTCCTCGCCCATGGTCACCACCCTGTCACCGCTGGTCCCCCTAACCTCGCACGTGATCGGCGGGCGGGGAAGACCCGATGCTCCTTTCCTACCCAGTTGCCCGCCCTGATAGCCCGGCCAGCCCGCCCCGATACCATTGCGGCCCGAGAGGTGGTGGCGTGCGAATGCGCGAGAAGGTGACCCGGCTGTTCGTCGCGGCGGCGATCGCCGAGGCCTGCTCCTGGCTGGCCCTGCTGGTCGGCATGCTGGTCAAGTACGGCCCGACCGACAACGAGCTGGGCGTCAAGATCTTCGGCCCGATCCACGGCGGCCTGTTCGTCGCGTACGGCCTGCTGGTGCTGGCCGTGGCCCGCCTGCACCGGTGGAGCCTGCCGGTCACCGTGGTGGCGTTGGCCTGCGCCGTGCCGCCGTTCGCCACCCTGATCTTCGAGCGTTGGGCCCGCCGCCGGGGCATGCTCGACACCGCCGGCCGGCCGACCCGCGAGCCCGCCCCGGTCGGCTGAGCGCCGACCGGGAAGAGCCCGGACGCTCAGATCAGGTCAGCGCGGAGCAGGCCGTGATGCCGGCGAGCAACACCAGGCCCAGCATGGCCTGCAACAACAGCGGCGGCCCGAGGTGCGACCAGAGCGTCGCGGTACGCGGGGTCAGCAGCTGCCCGGTGGTGAGGTTGACGATCCGCTCGATCCGGGGTGGCAGCTCCGGGTCGCGTTGTGGGCGCAGGGTGAGCTGCACCTGGTCCGCCGGGTGCAGGGCGCTCTGCGGCAGGTGACCGTGCAGCTCCACCTCGCAGAGCTGACCGGCGGTGTTGCGCAGTCGCACCGGGGTGACCAGGTATTCCGGGCCCTGCTTCAGCTCCTTCCAGCGTCGGCGGGTGCCGCCACCGCCGAAGGAGAAGAGCGCGCGTAGCAGCAGAGCGGGTAGCCGGGCGATCGCCGCCGCGGCGAGCACCGCCACCAGCACCGGCTGACCGATGCGCACCTCACGGGTGTAGCCGTCAAGCAGGCGGATCAGGCGCCCCGTGACGATTCGTTCCGTCGGGTGCACGATCCGTCGGATATCGAGTCCGCTGTCCATCCCCACCACCGAGAGTCCGCTTGTGTTCACTGATCGTAGCGATGTCCTCGGTTGAACGACGTGAATGAAACCTGGTCACGGGCTCACGGCCGCGAGGTGACATCCCGGGCGACCCGGGTAAGCGGGGGGCCGAGCTGGAAAGGGGTCGAGCATGCAGCTGTCCTTCCTGCGCCCGCTCTACGACCGTCCCGGGCCGTGGTGCTCGGTGTATCTGGATGCCTCCGCGGATACGGAGGATGCCAAACCAGCGCTGGACCTGCGCTGGCGTGCCCTGGAACGGCGCCTCGCCGAACAGGGGGCCGACGAGGCGAGCATCGCCGCGCTGGACCGGGTGATCCGTGGCCACGACCCGATGGTCGGCGACTACGGTCTGGCGGTCTTCGCCAGTCACGGCCGGGTGGTGCTCTCCGAGTACCTGTCCGCGCCACCACTGCGCGATCTGGCCAGTTACGGTCCACTTCCGCACGTGATGCCGCTCCTCGCCCAGCGCGGCGAACAGGTGGCCTGGGTGCGGGTGCTGGCCGACCGGACCGGCGCGGACGCGATCGCGATCAGCGCCGGTGGGGTCCCCCGGAAGGCGCACGTCGTCGGTGGGGAGACCTTCCCGTTGCGCCGTCCGCAGCCCGGCGGCTGGTCCCAGGACATCTACCAGAGGGCCGCCATGGAGGCGTGGCACCGCAACGCCGGCGATGTCACCGCCGCGACCGTGGAGCTGGCCGAGAAGGTAGGCGCTGAGGTCGTGGTCGTCGCCGGCGATATTCGGGCCACCGGGATGATCGCCGCCCAGATGCCGGCGCGCTGGCAGGACCTGATGGTCCGCACCGATGCGGGCTCACGGGCCGGCGGCGCCGACCAGACGATGCTGGACGACCTCACCGTGCAGACCATCGCGGAGGTCGCCGACCAGCGGATCGCCGCCGCCCTGGACAAGTTCGGCGTGCAGGAGGACGTGGGCGGCGGTCTCGACGCGGTCGTCTCGGCCCTGCAACGCAACCAGGTCGACACGATGATCATCGTGGATGATCCGTCGGCCAACGGTGAGTTGTGGATCGGCTCCGAGCCCACCGAGATCGCCGTCGACCCCGGCCAGTTGTCCGCGATGTCGGTGGCCGACCCGCAGCGGGTACGCGCCGACGCGGCGCTGATCCGGGCGCTCGTCGGCACCGACGCGGCGCTGACCGTGCTGGGCCCGGACGAGGCACCCGAACTCACCGACGGTGTCGGAGCGGTGCTGCGCTACGTCGACCCCGGCACACCGGGGCGCGGCAATGGCTGAGCGACGTGTCGCGGACGTCGTGGTGGAGCGGCTCCTGGCCTGGCGGGTGCCCCGCGCCTTCGGGTACCCGGGCGAGGCGATCGCCCCGCTGGTCGACGCGTTGCACCGGACCGGCGGTGAGCCGGCGTTCATCCCGGCCCGGCATGAGGAGACCGCCTCGTTCATGGCCACCGGGCACGCCAAGTTCACCGGCGGCATCGGGGTCTGCCTCGCCACCCAGGGGCCCAGCGCCGTCCAGCTGCTCAACGGCCTCTACGACGCCAAGCTGGACAGCAAGCCGGTGGTGGCGATCGTCGGGGAAGACATCTCCGGGCCGCTCGGCGGCGCGCACCAGGAGATCGGGCTGAGCCGGCTCTTCGGCGACGTGTGCAACCAGTTCGTCCAGTACGGCCGCAGCCCCGAGGACGTGGGTGCGCTGCTGGACCAGGCGTTCCGTACGGCGGCGGCCACCCGCAGCCCGACCTGTGTCGTGCTGCCCCGGCAGTTGCAGGAGGCCCTGGTGCCCGACCTGCAGACGTACGCCTCCGGGGTGATCTCCGCGACGCCCGGTGAGCCGCTGGCCCGGGTGCTGCCCCACGAGGTGGACCTCGACGCCGCCGCGCAGCTGCTCAGCGGCGGTCAGCGCACCGCGATCCTGGTGGGGCAGGGCGGTCGGGACGCGGCCGCCGAGATCATCGAGATGGCCGACCGGCTCGGCGCCGGGGTGGCCACCTCACTGCTGGGCAAGCCGGTGCTCGACGAGCGGCTGCCGTTTCACACCGGGGTGCTCGGCGAGGTCGGCACCCCGGCCGCGGCCGAGCTGATGGGCGGCTGCGACACGCTGCTGATGGTCGGCACCAACGACCCGTGGACCGACTACTTCCCGATGCCCGAGCAGGCCCGCACGGTGCAGATCGACATCGACGGCCGCCGGATCGGCAGCCGCTACCCGGCCGACGTGCCGCTGGTCGGTGACGCCGCCGAGACGCTGCGGGCGCTGCTGACCCGCGTGCGTGGTCGGCCCGAGCAGCGGTGGCGCGCCACCGTGGAGAGCTCCGTGGACCGGTGGCGGGAGGTCGCCGCCGACCGGGCCGCCGCGCCCGCCGACCCGGTCAACCCGCAGCTCGTACTCCAGGAGCTGTCCGCCCGGATGCCGGGCACCGGCGCGGTCGCGGTCGACGTCGGCTCGGTCCTCTACTGGTACGCCCGGCACCTCACCCTGCCACCCGGGGTGAACGCGCAACTGTGCGGCACCCTCGGCTCGATGGGCTGCGCACTGCCGTACGCGGTGGCCGCCAAGCTCGCCGCCCCGGACCAACCGGTGATCGCGCTGGTCGGTGACGGGGCGATGCAGCTCAACGGGCTCGCCGAGCTGATCACCGTGTCGCACCACTGGCAGAAGTGGCGGGACCCTCGGCTGGTGGTGCTGGTGCTCAACAACCGGGACCAGAACGGCATGGGTGGCGGGCGGGAGTCGTCGGCCGACCCGACACACCGCCGCCCCGACGTGCCGTACGCCGGTTGGGCCCGGCTGCTCGGGCTGCACGGTGTGCGGGTGGACCGCCCGGAGCTGGTCGGCGCGGCCTGGGACGAGGCGCTGGCCGCCGACCGTCCCTGCGTACTGGAGGCCGTTGTCGACCCGGCGGTGTCGCTGGCGCCGCCGGAGCCGGCGTTCGCCGACCTGCGGGGCCTGTACGCCGACGGTGCCCCCGCCCGGAAGGTCCGGGAGCAGGTGGAGGCTACCGCGAGCGCCGAAGATCTCGTTTAGCTGCTGTGGGCCAGGGCATCAGTAGCGGCCCGACGACGCTGGAGGTCCCATGTCCGAGCCCGCTGATCGCCGCTACGGCCCCGCGACGCTGCCGCGGCCGCGCGGCCCGCTCTCGGCGGCCGTCATCGAGGCTCTGCGGCGCCCGCCGCACGACCTGCCGATCGGTCTCGGCGTCGACCTGGACCCGGCGGACCCGATCCTCGACGAGGACCTCCAGCTGACGCTCTTCCTCTGCTACGAGCTGCACTACCGGGGTTGGCACGGGGTGGACGAGTCGTGGGAGTGGCAGCCGACGCTGCTCGCGCTGCGAGCCCACGCCGAACGGGCCTTCGAGGCGGCGCTGCGTCGGCTGGTCGGCTCGCCGCCGGTGCCCGCCGCCGGGGTGGCGGCCGGCCTGGCCGAGCTCGTCGCGGCCGACAACGGGCCGCCGCTGGCTGCGACGCTGCAGCGTCGCGCCGACCTCACCCAGTTCCGCGAGTTCGTCACCCACCGGTCCGTGTACCACCTGCGCGAGGCGGACCCGCACAGCTGGGCGCTGCCCCGCCTCGGTGGCCCGGCGAAGGCCGCGCTCGTCGAGATCCAGACCGACGAGTACGGCAACGGCCGGCTGGACCGGATGCACGCCGAGCTGTTCCGGTGCACCCTCGACCGGCTGGGCCTGGACATCGCGTACGCCGCCCACCTGGACGTGGTGCCCGCGGTGACCCTGGCGACCAACAACCTGATGTCGCTGTTCGGGCTGCACCGGCGGCTGCGCGGCGCGCTGCTCGGGCACCTGGCCGCGTTCGAGATGACCTCCTCGCTGCCGAACCGTCGTTACGGCAACGGGCTGCGTCGGCTCGGCTTCGACGAGGTGGGCACCCGCTTCTACGACGAGCACGTCGAGGCCGACGCGGTGCACGAGCAGATCGCCGCCCACGACATGTGCGGCGGCCTGGTCCGCGTCGAACCAGCCCTCGCGCCCGACGTGCTCTTCGGCGCGGCGGCCGGGCTCGCGGTGGACCGGTTGTTCGCCGCGCACCTGCTGGACAGTTGGGCCGCCGGCCGCAGCTCACTGCGCTCACCCGCCGCACGGACCCTGCCGTCGCACGTGCTGCCGACCATCCCGCTCGTCGCGACGGCGTCCGCCATGGCACCGCCGGCCGAACCCGTCGTCGCCTGACCCGAGCCAGCCCTCGCCTGACCGGGTCAGCCCTCGCGGGCGGTGCCCGCGCGGAAGTCGACCACCTTGTGGGTGCCGTCGCAGAACGGCTTGAGCGCCGACTTGCCGCACCGACAGAGCGCCACCGTGCCCCGCCGCGCGTCAATGCGCTCGCCGTCCGGGGTGACCAGTTCGAAGTCGCCGCGGACCAGCAGCGGTCCGTCCTCGTACGGGGTGATCGTGGCGGCGGCTGGCTCGCTGGTGTCGTCGGTGCGCATGGCCCCGGAAGTGCCCGCCCTGGCCCGGGCGAAACCCCGAGCGACCGAACGCCGGTGATGACCGGCGCACCCCGCTGAGCAGCGAAATGTGCCGCCGGGTGGGTGATGCCCCGTTTGAACCCCATCGGGACGGGAAGCCGGGCCGCGTGGTGAGCGAACGAGGCAAGGTGGGGCCGGTGCACAAGGTGCACAAGGGGCTCACGGCCGATGGCGCCGGTCTTGCCGGCGACCGGGTCGTGGCCGCGGGCAGCACCGCCCGGGTGCTGGTCGCCGCCACCGCCCGGGCGCTGCGTGGGGAGGACTGCGCCGACCTCGGGCACACCGGGCCGACGTCGCGGTTCCCCGGCGCCCCGGAGCTGGTACGCCGCGCCGCGGTCACCCGCGCCGCCGGTCGGGTCGCGCTCACCGTTGCCCAGGTCGACGAGGTGGACGCCGCCCGGGTGGCCCGCTGGTTCGTCGACCAGTACCCCCGCCGGCGCTACCCCGGAGTGCTGATCGGCTCTCCACACGGCGCGGCGGCACACCTTGCGGTGGCTCTCGGCGTGCCCTGGCTGCCGGCCGGCTTCGAGATGTCGGTGCACTGGTCCGACGGCGCGGTGGACCGCCCGGCGGACGCCCTGGAGCACGGCGCGGCACTCGCCGCCCGGCTACTCGCCAGCAACGCCGACCTGCACCTACGCCAGGTGCACTGCCCGGCCAGCCATGGCCCGTTGATCGGGGCGACGGTGTCGCTGGCCGCCGCGTGGAGGGCCCTGCCGGCCGCGTACGCGCAGTTCCTGGCCGACCGACTGGTCCCGGGCGCCCCGGTGCTGCTGGTCCGCGACGCGCGTACCTGGCCGGTGCTGGAGCGCGGTGTGGGGCACAGCTTCCAGGTCGGCTGCCCGGCCAGCGGGTTGGACCCGGTCGACTTCCACCCGGACAGCCAGGTGCTGCGGCAGGTGCTGCGCTCCGTCGGCGGCGATCCGGCCCGGTGGGAGCCGCCGGAGGTGTCCGTACCGTCGGGTTACGCCGAGCACGGCGTCGACTCAGGCTTCGAGCTTGCCGCGCGGGACTGGTCGGCGCGGCACGAGCACCCGCTGCACCGGGTGCTGGTGCCCCGGCCGGCGGCGCTGAGCGCGGGCGTGGCCGACCTGTACCGGCGGTGGCTGCGCGGCGCCGGCAAGACCGGTAACCGGTTGGTGGTGGAGTGCGGCCGGTTACTCGACCCGTGGCAGGTGGTGCGGGCGGGGCTGGTGCCGTACTGGTGTGAGAACGCCACCCGGCGCAGCGTCGACGAGGCCGAGTGGTGGCTGGCCGGCAGCGAGGCGTTCAGCTCGGTGGACGTGTTGCCCGAGCCGCCCGGGGTGCGCTCGCCCGCCCTGGCGGGGCTGCCGCAGTGGCTGGCGGTGGCCGGGTTCGGGCGGCGGCGGCGGGCGTTGGACCGGACTGCCGCCCGGGGATACCCGGTCACCTCGGTGCCCACCCGCCGGGCCACCGAGGTCCTGCGTGCCCAGCCGTACGACCTGCCCGCGCCGCCCCCGCTGGGGGTCGCAGAAGCGTTGGCCGTGCTCCGCGACAGCGGCGGCCACCAGGGGTTGCTGGTCTCCTGAGGCGGAGCACGCCGAAACATCCTCGCGAACCCGGGGTCCCGTGATTGAGTACCTACGGAGCGGGAACATCGCTGGCTGCGACGGCCTAATTGCGCTGCGTAGAGGCGGTGTCGCCCGCTGGCATCCCAGTCACTGACCCACTTTTCCGGCCCGGTGCGTGGCTCGACCACGCGCACGACCGGTTTCCCGATCCGGGCGGGGGACCTTCCTGAGGGAGGCGCGGATGTTCGGACAGACGAGCACGACCACGACCACGACACCACCACCCACCGATCGAGGTCTGGAGGATCTCGACGCGGCGGCACTGGCGTACGCGGCCCGGATCGCAGGGCTGCCGCCGGAGCGGCGGGGGGAGGCCCGGGAGGACCTGGTGCGCTTCGCGCTGCCCTTCGCCGGCCGGCTCGCCCGCCGGTACCGGGGGCGTGGGGAGCCACTGGAAGACCTCGAGCAGGTGGCCCGGCTGGGGCTGGTCAACGCCGTCGACCGGTATGACCCGGAACGGGGCTCGTTCACCGCGTACGCCGCGATCACCATCGTGGGGGAGATCAAACGGCACTTCCGGGACCGCACCTGGGGCGTACACGTACCCCGCCGGCTGCGTGACCTGATCCTCGAGGTGGGGCAGGCCACCGCCGCGCTGACCAGCGAACTGTCCCGGGCGCCGTCGGTGGCCGAACTGTCGGCCCGACTGGAGACTCCGCAGGAGGAGATCCTCGCCGCGCTGGAGTCGGCGGCCGGCTACAGTCCGGCCTCACTCAACGCACCGGTGGGCGGGGAGAGCTCCGCGGAGTTCGGGGACCTCGTCGGCGAGTCGGACAACGCGCTGGAATCGGTCGACGACCGGGTCACGGTCAGCGGTCTGCTGCACCGACTGCCCTGGCGTGAGCGGCGGATCCTGGCGATGCGCTTCTACGGCAACCAGACCCAGGCGGAGATCGCCGCCCGGTTCGGCATCTCGCAGATGCACGTGTCCCGGCTGCTGTCGCGGGCGCTCACCTGGCTGCGTCAGGCGATGCTCGCCGACGCGCCGCCGCCATGGCAGAACGGTGCCGCCGAACCCGACCCCGGCAAGACCCGGATCTCCATCAAGCAGAACGGCGACCAGGTGGTGGTCGAGGTCGGCGGCGAGGTCGACCGCGACGGCGCGGACCAGTTGCGCCGGGCCATGCTGGAGGCGGTCACCGGCCAGCCCAGCGAGGTGGTCGTCGACCTGGTCGGCGCGGGCGGTTTCGACGCCGGCGGGATCGCCGCGCTGATGGCCGGGCGGGACGCGGCGGAGCGGACCGGGGTGCCACTGCGGCTGACCCGGGTCCAGCCCGCGGTGCGCCGCTCACTCACCGCCGCCGGCCTGGCTCCCGCCCGGGACTGAGCAACCAACCGCCCGGGACTGGGCCGGCAGGCCGGGCAGCACCCACGCGCCCACCGACACGATGAGGGCCGACACCCACCGGGGTGTCGGCCCTCTCGGCGTACGCCGGTCAGCGTTCCTCGGGTTTGTCGTCGCTGTGCGGGTGGCGCCAGCGTTCGTGCGGCTTCGGCGCGTCCTCGGCGTCCTGGGGTGCGTCGCTCTGCTCGAAGCTCGGCCGGCGGACGCCCTCGGGCTCCGGCACGTCCACCGGCCGGGCGCCGGACTGCGGCGCCGGCTGGAACTCGACCGCGTCGCGGGCACCGTGCGCGCCCTCGGCGGCGGGCGACTCTGGCGCGTGGTGCTCGGTCCGCAGTTCCTCGGCGAACTGTTGCGGCGGCTTCGTGGTGCGCTGTGGCAGGTCGCGGCCCAGATCGGCGACGAGCGGACCGTACTTCAGGTCGAAGGCGGGGCGCTCGGATCGGATCCGGGGCATCTGGTCGAAGTTGCGCAGCGGCGGTGGGCAGCTGGTGGCCCACTCCAACGAGTTGCCGAAGCCCCACGGGTCGTCCACCGTCACGACCGCCCCGTACCGCCAGGACTTCCACGCGTTGTAGATGAAGAACAGGGTGGACGCCCCGAGGATGAACGAGAAGATCGTGGAGAGCGTGTTCAGTCCGGTGAATCCGTCGGTGGGCAGGTAGTCGGCGTACCGGCGGGGCATGCCCTTGGTGCCCAGCCAGTGGTGCACGAGGAAGGTGCCGTGGAAGCCGATGAACATGGTCCAGAAGTGCGCCTTGCCCAGCCGCTCGTCGAGCAGCCGGCCGGTCATCTTCGGCCACCAGAAGTAGTAGCCGGCGAAGAGGGCGAAGACCACGGTGCCGAAGACCACGTAGTGGAAGTGCGCCACGACGAAGTAGCTGTCGTGGGTGTGCCAGTCCACCGGAGGGCTGGCCAGCAGCACCCCGGTGAGCCCACCGAGCAGGAAGGTGACCAGGAATCCGATGGAGAACAGCATCGGTGTCTCGAAGGTGAGCTGGCCCTTCCACATGGTGCCGATCCAGTTGAAGAACTTCACGCCGGTGGGCACCGCGATCAGATAGCTGAGGATGCTGAAGAACGGCAGCAGCACCTGGCCGGTGGCGAACATGTGGTGCGCCCAGACCGTCATGGACAGCACGGTGATGGCGACGGTGGCCAGCACCATCCCGGTGTAGCCGAAGAGTGGCTTGCGGGAGAAGACCGGAATGATCTCGGTGATGATGCCGAAGAACGGCAACGCGATGATGTACACCTCGGGGTGGCCGAAGAACCAGAACAGGTGTTGCCAGAGCATCGGCCCGCCGGTGGCCGCGTCATAGACGTGCGCGTTGAGCAGCCGGTCGGCGGACAGCGCCAGCAGTGCGGCGGCCAGGAGCGGGAAGACCAGGATCACCAGCACGCTGGTGAAGAGCATGTTCCAGGTGAAGATCGGCATCCGGAACATGGTCATGCCGGGCGCGCGCAGGGTCAGGATCGTGGTGATCAGGTTGACCGCGCCGAGGATGGTGCCCAACCCGGAGACGACCAGGCCGAGCACCCACATGTTCGCACCCACACCGGGGGAGTTTTCGACGCTGCTCAGTGGGGTGTACGCGGTCCAGCCGAAGTCGGCCGAGCCCTGCGGGGTGAGGAAGCCCCCGACCACCATGAGCCCGCCGAACAGGTAGAGCCAGTAGGCCAGCGCGTTGAGGCGGGGGAACGACACGTCCGGCGCACCGATCTGGATCGGCACGATGAAGTTGCCGAACCCGAAGGCCGCCGGGGTCGCGAACAGCAGCAGCATCACCGCGCCGTGCGAGGTGAAGAGCTGGTTGTACTGCTCCGGGGAGAGGATCTGCATCCCCGGGCGGGCCAGCTCGGCCCGCATCACCATGGCCTCCAGGCCCGCCAACACGAAGAACCCGAAGGAGGTCAGCAGATACAGCACACCGATCTGCTTGTGGTCGG
Source organism: Micromonospora sp. LH3U1 (assembly GCF_028475105.1). Taxonomy (NCBI): domain Bacteria; kingdom Bacillati; phylum Actinomycetota; class Actinomycetes; order Micromonosporales; family Micromonosporaceae; genus Micromonospora; species Micromonospora sp. LH3U1. Next base: position 3,389,269 of record NZ_CP116936.1, read on the forward strand.
TGGTGGCAAGGAACTTGATCAACGAGTTGCCGGGGACCGGTGTTCGTACCGCCCCGGGGAAGCCCCCGAAGCGGGCCGGTGCCAGGATCGCCGGGCCCCGATCGCGGCCGGGTTCCGTGGTTACCCGCTTGGGCATGGCTGCTCACCCCGTCGTGACGGCAGAAAGGACGGGCAATGCCTACCCGACCCTCTCACCATGTAACCAGGCCAGAGCGGTAAATTCGGTCAGATCGTCGGTACCGGGTGCAAGCACCTCGAATGATCAGGTCGCCGGCAGCATCGCCCAGACCGCCTTGCCCTGACCGGCCGGCACGCTGCCCCACTTCTGGGCCAGTTCCCGCACCAGGAGCAGCCCGCGCCCACCCTCGGCGTGCAGGTTCGTCCCGCCCGGCCGGGCCTCCGCGCAGCTGCCGTCCACGACCGCCAGGTGCAGGTACGGTCGGCGCAGGGTCACCGTCACCTGCATCGGCGTGCCGGCGTGCCGGACCACGTTGCCGACCAGCTCGGTGAGCACCAACGCGGCCGGGCCGGCCGCGTCGGGCAGGTTCCACCGCGCGCACGCGTCGGTGACCAGCTCCCGGGCACGCCGGCAGGCCCCGGCCACCGGCTCCAGCCGGGTCCGCATCCGCAACGTGCTTGTCGCGCCTGCCACCCGGGTCGCCTCCGCGCAGTCCGCGGACACCGGGACCACTCGGCACGTGGTCGACTCGGCCAGCCATCGCGCGGCGACCGGCGACGGGGCGCAGAGCACCACCGGCACGGCCGGCCACTCCTCGGCCCGACGGGCGGTCGCGGCGAAGACGGACAGCGCCAGCCGGTCCTTGACATTCACCTCGGCCATGTCGACGACCAGCGCCTCCGGCTGATCGACGAGCGCGTCGGTGAGCGCCTCGTGCACCGACCGCATGGTCCCCAGGTCCAGCGCACCCTTGAGCCGGACGACCGCCACCGGTGTGGTGGTGTGCACGTCGCAGGTGATCCGGCTCGACATCGGCGCCTCGATTCGCTGCTGGGTCGGGATCTGCCAACTACCCGACGCCGTGCCGGACCAAACCGGACCGACGGCGGGGGCGAGGCAGGTCACGGCGCGCGACAGCAGGTTACGGACGGGGCCGCCCGGTCAGGAGGCCCAACGCGATCATGCCGACGCCGAGGCCCAGGTGCAGCCAGCCGTCGGCGTCGTTGACCGGGAGCACGTTCGCCCCGGTGTCGTGGTCCACCGCCAGCCCGTACAGCCAGAGCACCAGGTAGACGGCGCCGCCGCCGATCAGGAACGTCCGAGCGCCGGTGACCGTCCGCGCCAGCACCAGACCCGCCACCCCGAACGCCAGGTGCACCAGGTTGTGCAGCACCGACACCTGGAAGACGCCGAACAGGTACGCGCCCGAGCCGTGGCCGGCGAAGCGCAGAGCGTCCATGCCGCTGGTGATCCCCGGCACGAAGCCGAGCACGCCGATCAGGAGGAACAGCACCCCCACCGTTGCCGCCGCGCGGCGGACCGGCGGCTTGCCGTCGGCCGGGTTGGGTCGGGCCCGGGAGTGGGCCATCGGTCCGACCATCACCGGCTCCTCGCTGCGCGGCGGGCATGAGCGCTGCCGGGCTACCCGCTGCCGCCGCCGACAAACCGCGGCCGCCGCTCCGGTTGCGACGACGGTCAATCCGCGCCCACGGTCCTGCCGCGTCGCCGGTCAGGCCGGTAGCAGCCGCGGCGCGCTGGCCAGCCGACGGACCCGCTCATACAGCTCGACGTAGCGCTGGGCCATGACCGCGGGGGTGAACCGCTGCGCGGCCACCCGCCGGCACTCGTCGGGGTCGAGCAGGTTGGCGGAGAGTACGAGATCGGCCAGCTCGTCCTCGTCGGTGGTGAGCAGCCCGGTCCGGCCGTGCTCGATCAACTCCGGCAGGCAACCCCGGGCGGTGGCCACCACCGGTGTGCCGAGGGCGAGTGACTCGACGACCGCCGTGCCGCCCGGCTCCTCCCAGCGCAGCGGGAACAGCGACGCGCGGGCGCTGGCGAGCAGGTCGTCCCGGTCCTGACCGGCCACGGTGCCGACCCAGCGGACCAGGTCACCGTCGATGTGTGGCGCCACCTCGTCGAGGAAGAACCGCACGTCCGGGTTCTGTCGGGCCTCGTCGCCGGCCGCGGCCAGATCGTCCGGCCGGTGGTACGGGCCGACCGGCCCCGCCAGCACCAGCGGGATACCGACGCGATGCGCGAGCCGGGCGCCCACGTCCTGCCCCTTGCCCGGATTGATCCGGCCCAGGATGAGCAGGTGCTCGCCCTTCTCCGGCCGGGGCCGCCGGTCGGCATCCACGGCGAGTGGGGTGGACAGGTGCACGTGCCCCACCGAGTGCTCTCGCAACGCCAGCGGGGCTCGGGCCAGTTGCGACGCGGAGACACCGTTGACCCGGACCCGGGCGCCGCCGTCCAGAGCGCCGTAGAGCGCCGGGTGCTTGGCCAGGTCCCAGTGCAGGGTGTGCAGGGTCGGCGGGCCGGCCGGCCCCATCGCGGCGAGAGTCGCCAGCCCGACCGCTTCCACGTGGTCGTGCACCAGGTCGATGTCGTCGCGGGAGTGCAGCTCACGGACCACCCCGGCCAGGTGCGCCTGGGCGATCCCGCAGACCTGGTTGTACGGCCGCTGCAACGCGGCGAACTGCCCGTCGGCGAAGACCGACATCTGCTCGTCCACCGGCAGGGTGCTGCTGCCCACCGAGGCGAGCACCACCCGTACGCCGAGACGCCGCAGCTCCGGCACCAGCGTGGCGATCACGTTCTCGATGCCGCCGTAACCGGGCGGTGGCACGGACAGCCACGGGCCTGCGTTCATCAGCACGGTGAGGCTCATCGTGCCCCTCCCTTCCTGCCGCTGCCGCTCACTGGACCTTCGGTTCGCGACTGCGGGGCTCGCAAGAGCGGCGCACTCCTCGCGCTCACGCGGCGGCCACCCGTCGACGGGGCACCCGGTGGCGCAGCTCGGCCAGCGGCGGGCGCTCCTCGATGGCCACGTCGCTGACCACGATCTCGCGGTCGAGGTTCGGCAACGTGTCCGAGCCACCGCGACGGAACTGGGTCAGCAGCGTCTCCGGTGAAAGCCCGGGGGTCGCCCATCCGCGCCGCTGCAACCGGGACCAGGCAGTCAACATGATCTGCGCGGACATCCGGCCGAGGGCCGCCGTGTCCTGGTGCCGGTGCTTGCGCTCACCGAGGTCGACCTGCGCCATCGCGTCCAGGCCCACCATTTCGAGCAGATCGATCATCATGGCCGTCTCCACCCCGTACCCGGAGACGAACGGCACCTGGGCCAGCACGTCCCGGCGGCCCGCGTACTCGCCGGCGAGCGGCTGCACGAAGCCGGCCAACTCGGGCCAGAAGAGGTTGAGCAGCGGACGCGCCATCAGCTCGGTCACCCGGCCCCCGCCGTCCTGCTCCACGCTGGCGGTGCCCACCAGGGGCCGGTGATAGAAGCCCTTCACGAAATCGACCGACGGGTCGGTCAGCAGCGGGCCGAGCAGCCCGCTCACGAAGTGCGGCCGGAACTCCCGCAGGTCGGCGTCGATGAACGCCACCACGTCCCCCTCGGCGGCGGCCAGACCGGCCCAGAGCGCGTCGCCCTTGCCGGTGAGCCGGGGCAGCCCCCGGGTCATCGCGTCTTGGCTGACCACCTCCGCGCCGGCGGCACGGGCCACCTGCGCGGTGCGGTCGGTTGAACGTGAATCCACCACGATCAGCTCGTCGACCAGGGTGACCCGATCCATCAGGTGCTCCCGGATGGTCGACACGATCGCGCCGACGGTGGCCTCCTCGTTGCGCGCCGGCAGCACCACGCTGACCCGGGTATCACCCTTGGCACGCAGCAGTCGACGCGCCGGCCAGTCCCCCGCCGACGTCGTCCGATAGGTGGCCCACGCCTCCACCACTGGTGACACGCTCGATGTTGCATCCCGCACGGGCACCCCTCCATTCGTGCGTGGAAAAACCGAAATTGGTTGTTCCCATTCCGCAGCACGCGCTAACCGCTTTCAAGGCAACAGCTTGATCACAGAGGTGACGCTGACGCGTTCCCGGGGGATGAACGTTTGATTGCGCACACACCAGGGGACTGTTCCCATCGCATATGAAAGGTCTTCGAAGGGGTTGTCGAATGCGTGAATGCCGGGTGGGTCTGGTCGGAGCCGGCGGGGTGGCACAACGTCACGCGCGGGTGCTGGCCGGATTCGACGACGTCGAGCTGGTCGGGGTCACCGACGTCACGCCGAAGGCGGCGTCGGCGCTGGTCGCAGAGCACGGCGGGCGGGCCTGCGCCGACGTCGCCGAGCTGCTGGCGACCGGCCTGGACGCGGTGTACGTCTGCGTGCCACCGTTCGCGCACGGCCCAGCCGAGGAGGCGGTGATCGCCGCCGGGGTGCCGATGTTCGTGGAAAAACCCGTAGCGGTCGACCTCAGCACCGCCGAGCGGATCGCCGACCTGGTAGCGCGCAGCGGGCTGCGCACCGCCGTCGGCCACCACTGGCGCTACAGCAGCGTGCTCGACGAGGCCCGTGCACTGCTCGCCGACCGCCCGGTGCGGATGGTCAGCGGCGCCTGGCTGGACAAGGTGCCCCCGGTGGCGTGGTGGTCGCAGCGGGACCGCTCCGGTGGCCCGGTGGTCGAGCAGGCCGCCCACGTGCTGGACCTGATCCGCGTGCTGGCCGGCGAGGTGACCGAGGTCACCGCGTACGGCAACGGCACCCCGCCTCCGGTCGACGGCGCCGACATCGACTCGGTGACCACCGCCGCGCTGCGCTTCGCCGACGGCGCGGTCGGCACGCTCAGCGCCGCCTGCGTGCTGGGCTGGAAGCACCGCGCCGGCCTGGAGATCCTCGCCGACGGGCTGGCCCTCTCCCTCTCCGAGGACGGCCTGTCGATCCGCGACGCCGACGGTGAACGACACGTCCCCGCCGACCCGGAAGCCGCCCGGGTGGCGGTGGACCGGGCCTTCATCGACGCCGTACGCGGCATCGGCGACGACGTCCGAGTGCCGTACGCCGAAGCCCTGGCCACCCAGCGGCTAGCCCTCGCGGTGGCCGACTCGGCCCGCACCGGCGCGACCGTGCGGCTCGCCACCCCGACCGCCCCGGCGGCGCTCAGCACGGGGGTGACCGTCGATGCGTGACAAGGTCGTGGTGGTCACCGGCCCTGGCCGGGTCGACCTCGTCGAGCAGGACGCCCCGCCGGTGCGCCCCGGCACGTTCCGGGTCGAGACCCTGTTCAGCGGGGTCTCCGCCGGCACCGAGCTGAGCTACGTGAAGGGCACCAACCCGTACCTGAACGTCACCTGGAACGCCGACCTGGGGCTGTTCCAGCCGGGCGCGGCGAGCACCCCGTACCCGGTGACCCGGCTCGGCTACATGCAGGTCGGCCGGGTGGTGGAGAGCGCCACCCCGGCCGTCGCGGTGGGCACGGTCGGCGCGATGACGTACGGGCACCGCACCGGCTGGCTGGCCGACCCGGTCGCCGAACGGTTCGTGGCGCTGCCCGACGACCTGGACCCGCTGCTCGGCGTCTACGTCGCGCACATGGGTCCCATCTGCGCCAACGGTCTGCTGCACGCCGCCGCCGACCTGCACGGCGCCGACGTCCGCACGCTCGGCGACGGGGTACGCGGCCGACGGGTCGCCGTTGTCGGCGCCGGTGTCGTGGCGTTGCTGACGGCGCTGTTCGCCCGGCGCAACGGCGCTGCCTCGGTGGTGGTGCTCGACCCCACCCCGCAACGCCGCCAGGTCGCCGAGGCGCTCGGCCTGGAAACCCTCGACCCGGACGCGGACGACCCGGCGGTCGTGCTCAAGACCCGCTGGGCTCACACCGCCGGTGACCGGGGCGCCGACGTGGTGTTCCAGTGCCGGGGGCAGGCGTGGGCGTTGCAGCTCGCCCTGCGGCTGCTGCGCCCACAGGGCACGGTCATCGACCTCGCCTTCTACCAGGGCGGCGCGGACGCGGTCCGGCTCGGTGAGGAGTTCCACCACAACGGGCTGTCGCTGCGCTGCGCGCAGATCGGTCGGGTGCCGCGCGGACTCGCCCCCAGCTGGGACCGCGAGCGGCTCTCCGCCGAGACGGTCGACCTGCTCCGAACCTACGGGGACGTGATCCGCAAGCACCTCGTCTCGGCGGTGGTGCCGTTCGACGAGGCACCCACCCTGCTCACCGACCTGGCCAACCGTCGCCGCCAGGAGCTACAGGTGGTGCTGGCCGCGTGACCTGGCCCCGGAGCGCGCCCGCCCGGTGACACGGCGGGCTACCGTTCCCGGCATGAGCACCCCGAAGGACCGGCCGGTCGGCCTGACCGCGCTGCTGCCGTACCTGCGTGAGCACCGCGGCACCCTGATCGTGGTGGGCGCGCTGTCGCTGGCCGGGGCGGGGGCGTCACTGGCCCAGCCGCTGCTCACCCGGTCCGTGCTCGACCGGGTGAGCGACGGCCTGGGGGTGTCCCGGCTGGTGGCGGTGCTGGTGGCCCTCGTGCTGCTCGGCGCGGCGATCGGCGGCCTGCGCAACTACCTCCTGCAACGCACGGCCGAAGGGCTGGTGCTGGGCACCCGGCGACGGCTCGCCGGTCACCTGCTGCGGTTGCCCATCGCCGAGTACGACCGTCGGCGCACCGGCGACCTGCTCTCCCGCGTGGGCTCGGACACCACCCTGCTGCGGGCGGTGGTCACCTCCGGGCTCTTCGAGACGGTCACCGGGGCGGTGATGGTGCTCGGCGCGGGCACCGCCATGCTGCTGCTCGATCCGCTGCTGTTCGGCGTCACCCTGCTCGGGGTGGGGCTGGGACTGGGCTTCGCGGCCACCTTCGCGCGGCGGGTCCGGGCGCTGGCCCGTGCCGCCCAGGAGCGGGTCGGCGAGATGACCTCGGCGGTGGAGCGGGCCATCTCGGCGGCCCGGACCATCCGGGCCAGCCGGGCCGAGGCCCGGGAGACGGAGACCGTCACCGGTAGCGCCCGGGCGGCGTACGGGGCGGGGCTGCGGGTGGCCCGGGTGCAGGCGGTGGTCGGGCCGATCGGCTCGGTCACCGTGCAGGGCGCGTTCCTGCTGGTGCTCGGTATCGGCGGGGCCCGGGTCGCCGCCGGTGCGATCTCCGTCGGTGATCTGGTCGCCTTCGTCATGTACCTGTTCTTCCTGGCTCTGCCGCTGGCCCAGGTGTTGAACGCGTACACCCAGTTGCAGTCTGGCCTGGGCGCCCTGCAACGGATCGAGGAGATCCTCGCCGTGCCAGCGGAGGGCGCGGACGACCGGCCGGTGGCCGCCGCTGCGACGGCGATCCCGCGTCGCCCCATCCCCATGATCGAGTTCGACCGGGTGGGGTTCGGCTATCCGGGTGGCGAGTCGGTGCTGCACGAGGTCAGCTTCGCGGTGCCCGCCGGCACCCGTACCGCACTTGTCGGCCCGTCCGGCGCCGGCAAGTCGACCCTGCTGGCCCTGGTCGAGCGCTTCTACGAGGTGAGCGCCGGGGCGGTCCGACTGGACGGCAACGACGTACGGGACCTGCCCCGCGACGCGCTGCGGGCCCGGCTCGGCTACGTCGAGCAGGAGGCCCCCGTGCTGGCCGGCACACTGCGGGAGAACCTGCTGATCACCACCCCGGACGCCACCGACGACCGCCTGCGCGACGTCCTGGACGAGGTCAACCTGGGCCACCTGGCACTGCGCTCCCCGCAGGGCCTGGACGTCCAGGTGGGGGAGGGCGGGGTGCTGCTCTCCGGGGGTGAGCGGCAGCGGCTGGCCATCGCCCGCGCGCTGCTCGCCGGCCCACCCGTGCTGCTGCTCGACGAGCCGACCAGCAACCTCGACTCACGTAACGAGGCCGCGCTGCGCCGCGCCATCGACGCGGTCGCCGTCCGCCGAACGCTGCTGATCGTGGCGCACCGGCTCGCCACCGTGGTCGACGCCGACCAGATCGTCGTCCTCGACGGCGGCCGGGTGGTGGCCGTGGGCACCCACGCCGAGCTGACCGCGACTGATCCGCTCTACCGGGAGCTCGCCACCCACCAGCTGCTGGTCGGCTGAGTCCCGTCCCGTCGGGTCGACATACCGGGCGGCCGGGCCGCGCAAGCCGGCTGGAATCGCGTACCGTTGCCGCTCATGGGTGTGTCGCAACGGTTCAAGAGCAAGTTCCGGCGGTTCCTTCAGCGCCCCGGCTCGACCGTGGATCTTGCTCCGCTGGAGAAGCTGCTGCCGGCGATCGAGGCGCGCGAGGATGACCTCGCCGCGCTCGACGACGCCGAGTTGACCGAGGCCGCGAGTGCCGCCTCCGGTTACGAGGAGGTCTGCGCCATCGGCCGCGAGGCCGCCCGCCGTGGCCTCGACCAGCGGCCGTACGACGTGCAGCTGCTCGGCGCGATGGCGCTGCTCTCGGGCAAGGTCGCCGAAATGGCCACCGGTGAGGGCAAGACGCTGACCGCCACGATCGCCGCGTACGGGCACGTCCGGCTCGGCAACGGACCGGTGCACGTGCTCACCGTCAACGACTACCTGGCCCGCCGCGACGCCCAGTGGATGGAGCCGGTCTACATCCTGCTCGGCCTCACCGTCGGCTGGGTCAACGAGGCCTCCACCCCGCAGGAGCGGCGCGACGCGTACGCCTGCGACGTCACCTACGTCTCCGTCAGCGAGGCGGGCTTCGACTACCTGCGCGACCAGTTGGTCACCGACGTGGACGACCGGGTGCAGCCCGCGCTGGCCACCGCGATCGTCGACGAGGCCGACTCGATCATGATCGACGAGGCTCGGGTGCCGATGGTCCTCGCCGGCGCGGTGCCGGGCGAGCAGGACCCGGTGCACGCCGCCGCCGGGCTGGTCCGTGGCCTGCGCAAGGGCAAGCACTACACGGTCGCCGAGGACGGGCGGAGCGTGGCGTTCACCTCCGCCGGCCTGGCCGCCATCGAGGCCAAGCTCGGCATCGACCTGTACGACGAGGAGCACGTCGCGCAGCTCTCCGCGGTCAACGTGGCGCTGCACGCACACGCCCTGCTGCACCGCGACGTGGATTACATCGTCCGGGACGGCTCGGTCGAGCTGATCGACGAGATGCGCGGCCGGGTCGCCCAGCGTCGCCGCTGGCCGGACGGGCTCCAGGCCGCGGTCGAGGCCAAGGAGGGCCTGGACGCCACCGCCGAGGGCGAGGTGCTGGGCACCATCGCCGTGCAGGCGTTCCTCGGGCTCTACCCGAAGCTCTGCGGCATGACCGCCACCGCGGTGCTGGTCGGCGACCAGCTGCGGGAGTTCTTCGACCTCGAGGTCGCGGTCATCCCGCCGAACACGCCGTGCGTCCGGGAGGACGAGCCGGACCGGATCTACGCCACCCGGGCGGAGAAGGACGAGGCGCTGATCGACGAGATCCAGCGCTGGCACGCCAAGGGGCGGCCGGTTCTGGTCGGCACGCTGGACGTCAAGGAGTCCGAGGGGCTGGCCGCCGGGCTGAACGCGGCCGGGGTGCCCTGCGTGGTGCTGAACGCCAAGAACGACGACGAGGAAGCGGCGATCATCGCCGAGGCCGGCGCGTACGGCGCGGTGACCGTCTCCACCCAGATGGCCGGCCGGGGCGTCGACATCCGGCTCGGCGGCAGCGACCAGAGCGACCAGGATCGGGTGACCGAGCTGGGCGGGCTCTACGTGATCGGCAGCGGCCGGCACGACAGCCGCCGAGTGGACGACCAGTTGCGCGGTCGGGCCGGCCGGCAGGGTGACCCGGGCGGCTCGGTCTTCCTCGTCAGCCTGGAGGACGACCTGGTCGTCCGGCACGCCGCCGACTCGGTGCCGGCGTCGCCGCGGATGAACGCCGACGGTCTGGTGACCGACGATCAGGTGGACTACGCGGTGGAGCACGCCCAGCGGGTCGCCGAGGGTGTCAACCACGAGATCCACCGCAACACCTGGCGCTACAGCGTGGTGATCGAGCAGCAGCGCAAGGCCCTCGCCGCGCGCCGGGAGCGGCTGCTGACCAGCGACGTGGCCGCCGTGATGCTGCTCGAGAAGGAGCCGGACAAGGCGAGCGAGATGGACGAGGACCTGCTCGCCCGTGCGGCCCGCTCGATCGCGCTCTTCCACCTGGACCGACTCTGGGCGGAGCACCTGGCCGAGTTGTCCGAGGTCCGCGAGGGCGTGCACCTGCGGGCGCTGGGCCGGCTCGACCCGCTGGACGAGTTCCACCGGGCCGCGGTGCCGGCGTTCAACGACCTGATCCCGGAGATCGAGGCCCGCACCATCGCTACCTTCCTCGAGACCGAATTCGATGAGGACTGGCAGCCCGAGGATGGCACCCTGGTCCGGCCCACCGCGACCTGGACGTACCTGGTGCACGACAACCCGTTCGGTTCCGAGCTCGATCGGCTGATCGCGTCGATCGGGCGGCGACTTGGCGGCGGCTCGCGCTGACGTAGGCCCGCCGGGGCCTCTGTCGCGCGTCCACGTGCGGCAGGGGCCCCGATTTACGCCGTTTCGACCCGCCTTTCCGAGGGTAGTAGGGCTGGTCGGTCAAGTCGGGAGAGAGCAGACGGATGACACAGGTGACGATGCCCACCGGGCAGGCGCGAGAGTGTGCGAAGGCTGCGGACCGGTGAACCTCGACACGCGGGAACCGGTGGTGCAGCACCTCGGCGTCCTGGAAACCGCCGCACTCTTGCGGGAGTTGACCGCCGGCCTGATCGCGCTGACCGATTTCGACGAGGCGCTGCTGGCGCTGGTCCGAGTCACCCGGGACGCGGTGGCCGGGGTGCGCTGGTGCGGGTTCACCGCCCTGCGCGCCGGCGAACCGGCCGGGGTGGCCGCCTCCGACGAACGGCTGGCCGGCCTGGACGACCTGCGGCACGGGCCCGACTCGCCGGCGATGAGCGCGATCCGACGCCGCGAGATGATCCTCGCCGTCGACCTGGCCGGTGAGCCTCGCTGGCCGGCCTGGACGCCGCGCGCCCGCGATCTTGGCGTACGCGGGGTGATCTCCGCGCCGGTGGACATAGACGACCAGGTGATCGGCGCGATCAACCTCTACGCCGCTTCGCCGAACCTGCTGACCCCGCAACACCAGTTGACCGCGATGCTGCTCGCCGAACACGCCGGGCTGCTGCTGGCCGCCGTCCGCGACCGCAGGCGGCAACTCGTGCTCGCCGGTGAGCGGGACGCCTCGCTGCTGCACGACGGGGTGGTGGGCCAGGCCGTCGGCGTGATCATGACCCAGCGTGGGTGCCCGCCCGCCGAGGCCCTCGAGGTGCTGCGTACCGCCGCGACGTCGTTGGACATCCCGCTGCGCGAGGTGGCCGAGCGGTTGGTCCGTACGGTCTCCCGCCAACGCGACACCTGAGCGGACCGCTCGACGTCGCCGCTGGCCTTCCGGAGTCGCTGGGCGCGCCGGAGGGTGCCCGTTCTCTCTGCCGGCGGCGAGTCGGGCGGCATCGTTTCGCTGCGGCGGGGGGCGGGTAGCACTCTGGTCAGGTGAGCTGCGCCGACCCGGGGGAGGCCCGATGCAGAGCCGGCTGCGGGTGCAGGGGCACCCGATCCAACCGATGCTGGTGACGTTCCCGCTCGGGCTGTTCGTCAGCGCCACCGTCTTCGACCTCACCGACGTCGTCGGCGGGCCGGCTTTCCTGGGCGAGGTCGGCTACTGGACGGGCGTCGCGGCCCTCATCGCCGCCGCGCTGACCGTGGTGGCCGGCATGGTCGACCTGTGGGACGTTCCGGGCGACCGCACCCGCCGCACCGCGATCGCCTTCAACCTGGTGAACGCGGTGATGGCCGGCATGTTCCTGCTCACCTGCCTGATCCGCGCACAGTCCCCGCAGCGCGGCGCGTCAGCCGCGATCCTGGTCACCGAGCTGGTCGCGCTGGCCGTTGGTGGGATCGGCGTGCACCTGGGCGCCCGGCTGATGCGCCAGTTCGATACCGGCCGCGCCGAGGCCGGCAGCCTCGACGCGCTCGCCGGCTCCACCGTCGAGATCGTCCGCCCACGCCCCTGACCCGACCGGCCGGCCCGGCGCGCGGAGCCGACCTCCGAGGAAACGGCCGTCTACCATCCGCGGATGACCTCGTCTCTGGACACACTTCCGAAGATCGGTGCGCCCGCGACTCGAGCCCTGCACGGCGCCGGCTACACCACACTGCGCCAACTCGCGGACGTCCCCCGGTCGGACCTGGCCGAGCTGCACGGCATGGGACCGAAGGCGCTCGGCATCCTCCAGGCCGCCCTCGAAGAGCACAAGCTCGGCCTCGGCTGAGACCTGCCGCTTCCCGCAACGGCATGGCCCGGCCCAGCGCGGAGGCGGCAAATGGGTTGCCGGCCGTGCGACCGTCCGGCGAGGCTGACCGCCATGAACGCCGTGCGTGACGCTGAGGATCTGATCGCGGAGGGGGCTGCCGCACCGGTCGACGGTTGGGGCTTCGACTGGTTGGACGGCCGGGCCACCGAGGAACGCCCACCCTGGGCGTACGCCCGGCTGGTCGCCGACCGGATGGCGCGCGCCGACGCGGCACTGGACGTGGACACCGGTGGCGGGGAGGTGCTCGCCGAGGTGCCGAGCCCGCCGAAGCTGCTGACGGCCACCGAGGCCTGGCCGCCGAACGTCGAGGTGGCCCGGCGGACCCTGCGCCGGGTGGGCGCGACGGTGGTGGCGGTCGCCCCGGACGGGCCGCTGCCGTTCCGCGACGGGTCCTTCGACCTGGTGGTCAGCCGACATCCGGTGCGTACCGACTGGGCGCAGACGGCACGGGTGCTGCGGCCGGGCGGGACGTTCCTGTCGCAACAGATCGGGCCGGGCACCATGCGGGAGCTGAGTGTGGCGATCCTCGGTCCGTTGCCGCCACCGACCCAGCGGCACCCCGAGCACGCGGTCGCCGCCGCCGAAGCCGCTGGCCTACGGGTGGTCGACCTGCGCCGGGCCACCCTGCGGGCGGCCTTCTTCGACGTCGGCGCGGTGGTCTGGTTCCTGCGCAAGGTGATCTGGACGGTGCCCGGGTTCACCGTCGACCGTTACCGCGCACCACTGCTGGACCTGCACCACCGCATCACCGCCGAGGGCCCTTTCGTGGCCCACGCCGAGCGCTTCCTCATCGAGGCCACCCGCCCCTGACTCCGCAGCGTCGATCATGGAGTTGTGGTGCCGCACGGATGCCACGCATCGGGGCAAGCCGCCCACCACAGCTCCATGATCGACGGGGGTGCGGGGCGGGGTGGGGTGGGGTGGGGTGGGGTGGGTGGGGTGGGGTGGTTGTTAGTGGTGGGTTTGGTGGTGGGTTGCCAGCACGTCGGCGCCGAAGTCACTCCCGGGGCGGCGCAGCACGGTGTGCGCGTGGTTGCCGTCGGCGGTCGTGTTGTCGTACTCGATCAGCAGGTCGTCGCCCTGCACCCGGTAGTAGTGCCGCTGCCCGGGGCGGGTCGGACCGGCCCAGGCGAAGTGCAGGGGGCCGCCGTCCAGTCGAGCCGCCTCCCGGTTGGCAAGCTCGGGCGGCAGCCGGTCCAGGTAGAGCGCGACCACCTGGTCGAGCAACGCGCGGCCGGTCGGCCCCAGTCGGTCGGCCGGCACGCCGAGCGGCTCCAGCGGCCCGTCGACCCGCCCGCGGGTTGCGCTGATGATGTCCGCAGGCGCCTCGTCGGCGATGATCGCGGCGGCTCGCTCGGCCGGCCCCAGCGCGTCGAGCAGTGCCCGAGCCAGGTCCTCCTCGACACCCAGTGGGCGGGAAACCGGGCGGCCGGCGTACCGGACCACGGCCGGGTTGGCGCCGAAGAAGATCGGCGCGGGGGAGACCTGGTCGTCCACCACGGTCATGTTCACCGACAGGTGGTGTCCTTCGAGGCGCCACGCCCAACGGTCGTCGCGCGCCGGATCGCCGAACACGGCCACCCAGTAGTCAGCGCTGTGCCGACCGCGCTGCCAGCCCTCGGCCCGGTCCAGCACCTCCTCCAGCGAGATGATCGCCATCGCCTGCGCGTACGCCGAAGGGCTGAGCGCGGTGGCCAGCAGTCGGTGCGCGGCCTTGCGACCGGCGACGTCCAACTCGGCGAGGCTGACGCCGGGTCGGGGTCGGGGCCGGTACTCCAGCCAGCGCCGGGCCGCCTCGTCGTCGAACGGGTGCACGGCGCTCTCGCGGGCGGCGGGGTCGAGGGCGGCCAGCAGCGTGGTGCCGGCGGTGCGCATCTGCTCGGGCAGGGGATCTTCCACCGGCCCTGTATACCGGCACGTCGGCGCTGATGTCACTCGGCGCGCAGCAGCTCCGTCATCTGCGGTAGGTCGAAGAACTGCGCGGTCTCCATTGCCGACGGGTTGCCGTGTGCCGGGTCGGCGCCGGCGGCGAGGAGCGCGCGGACGGCTTCGGTGCTGCTGCGGAAGACCGCGGCGGCCAGCGCGGTCTGGCCCCGGTCGTTGGCCCGGGAGTGGTCGGCGCCGCGACTGAGCAGGGCGGCCACCGTGTCCGGGTGGGCGTGGTAGGCGGCCAGGATCAGCAGCGTGTCGCCCTTGTCGTTGGTGAGGTTGACCGGCAGGCCGGCGTCGAGTTGCGTGGCCAGTTCCTCGGTGGAGCCGGCCCGCGCCAGGTCGAACATCCGGTGCGCGAACGCGAGCGTCTCGGCGTCAAGGTCGTCGGTCACCGGTCCAGGTTAGTCGCACCGGCCCTGATAGGTTGCTCGGCCGGCGTGCTGGGGGAGGGTCCGATGAGTGAGACGGTCTACGTGGGTAACGCGGGTGTCGACGGCGCCGGCAACGCCGGTTGGCTGCTCGGGCACTTCGCGCCGCCGGGGGAGATCCGGCACAGCACCGATGTCGAGGTGAAGTGGGGCGTGCATCCGCCCGGTCAGGCCCGGTCGCGGTGGGCGACCGGTGAACGGCGCACCACCCTGCTCGTGCTCGTCGAGGGGTGTTTCCGGGTGGAGCTGCCGGATCGGACGGTACGGCTGTCCGAGCCGGGCGACTACGTGGTGTGGGCCCGTGGGGTGGACCACTCCTGGTTCGCCGAGCGCGCGTCGGTGGTGCTGACCGTGCGGTGGCCCTCGCTGCCCGGCTACCGGGTGGACCCGCCGGTGCTCCACTGATCGGCTCTTGCCACGGCCGGCGTCCCAACAGGCGGAATTACCTACTAAACCTATAGGCTTTGCCGTCTAGAGTACGAGGGCACCCCGCCGAACGACCCGCGAGGAACCGCCATGACCCACGATCGCCCGGAGCCCGACCTGCTCACCGTCGCCGCTCGGTGGACCGACCCGGCCGGCTGGCCGGTCGCGCTGCGTTTCGATCCCGCCGAACGTTGGTACGCCCGTCTCGCCGTCGGCGACGACCACGAGGTGTGGGCGCTGAGCTGGCTGCCCGGGCAGGGCACCGACCTGCACGACCACGGCGGATCCGCCGGAGCGTTCCGGGTCGTCGACGGCACGCTCACCGAGGAGACGGTCACCCGTGGCCGGCTGCACCCACGACTGCTGCCCGCCGGCGCCGGTCGCCGCTTCGGCCCCCGACACGTGCACCAGGTGACCAACCAGGGTCCGGTGCCGGCGGTCAGCGTGCACGTCTACCGGCCGGCGCTGCTGCGGATGACCCGCTACCACCTCCTGAACGGGCGGCTGCGGGTCGCCGAGATCGCCGAAGCCGGCCGGTCCTGGTGAGCACGGCGAGCCACGATCCAGCCCCTGTCACCGGAAGGAACCGAGAATGCAGGTAACCGCCGAGCACCGTCCAGCCCCCGTGCCGCCGCCGGGCTCCCGGGGCATCGACGAGATCCTGGCCGCCGCGCGCGCCCGGCTCGACCGGTTGGACCCGGAGCGGGCGCACCTCGCGTACCGGGCCGGAGCGCTGCTGGTCGACATCCGCCCGGCCGCGCAGCGGGCCGCGCACGGCGTGGTGCCGGGCTCGCTCGTGGTCGAGCGCAACGTGCTGGAGTGGCGCTTCGACCCACGCTGTCCGGCCCGACTGCCGCAGGCGGTCGACTACGACGTGCCGGTGGTGATCCTCTGTCAGGAGGGCTACACCTCGTCGCTGGCCGCGGCCGCGCTGCAGGACGTCGGCCTGCACCGGGCCACCGATGTGGCTGGCGGCTTCGCGGCCTGGCGGATCGCCGGCCTGCCGGCTCTCGGCCCCACCCCGCTGCACCGAACCTCCCCCCTCGCGTCCCCGGTCAACGCCGGGTGGGCGCGCCACTGACCGTCACGCCGCACCGGGCGTGGCGGTCGTACCGCCACTCAGGAGGCACCATGTCCGTCGTCGCCATCCCCACGCGCCGCCACCCGGGGGCGCGTCCGGCCCGTCCCCGCACCGGCCCGACCCTGACCATCACCCTCGACCTCGCCCCGGGGCCGCTGAGCCCCCGGCTGGCACGGCTGGTGCAGTTGCTCGGCGAGCTGGCCGAGTCGGGGGAGGGTCAGCTGCGTACCGTCGAGGACGCCGCGCCGGGGCCGCGACCGGTCCCGAGCCCCGCCGCCGGCGGGCCGTCCGCCGACGCCGACCAGGTCCACATCCTGGCCGGCTCGCGGATGGTCCGCCGGGGCGACCGGGTCGTCTCGCTGACCCGCATCGAGTACGAGCTGCTGCTGTTCCTGGCCGAGCGGCCACGTCGGGTCTTCACGCGTCTCCAGTTGCTGTCCAGCGTCTGGGGGTACGAGCACGCGGTGGCCCGGACCGTGGACGTGCACGTCCGCCGGCTGCGCGCCAAGTTGGACGGGTCGGAGGTGGTGACCACCGTCTACGGGGTCGGTTACCGGCTGGCTGACGAGGCCCGGATCAGCGTGGACCACAGCCGCTGAGCCCTGCTCCGACCGCCCCGGTGAACCGGGCGGGGACCCCCGTAACGGGGCATCTCGGCGACTCTGCTGTAATCATCAGGCTTCGTACGCAGAGCGAGCAACTGGCTCCGATGAGTTCGTCAATTGTCACATTCATGCAACGCAGCCGCCTCTTGACCCTCGCCCAGGCGCCGGGAAACATCGACGAAGCGGCGTCCCGGGCCGTGGGGAGATACCCGGACCAGCCCAAGGAGGACCATGTCGGTCAGCCCCGCCTCGTCGCGCGCCGGATGGCATACGTCCCAACCCGCGGTGCCCGGTCGACCTCCCGGCGGCCAACGTCGCCCGGCGAACACCGCCGCGCCCGTGCTCACCGTGACGCTGTCCATCCCGCTGGCCTGTGAGGAGTCGCTGACCCCAGCGGCACGTCGGTTGCTCGATGCGGCGCGCGAGATGCTGGAGCGGGGCGAAGGCGTGATCATCGGGTCCGTCCCGGCCGAACGCCGCCCCGACCAGGCGCCCGCCAACCGTGCTCCGGCCCGGGCGCTCAGCCCGACCATCCCCGCCCTGCACATCCTCGCCTCGTCTCGATCGGTGCTGCGCGACGAGGACCCGCTGCCGCTGACCCGGCTGGAATTCGACCTGCTGCTGCACCTGGTCGCCCATCCGCGCCGGGTGTTCACCCGGCTGCAACTGCTCAACGCCGTCTGGGGCTACGAGCACGCCGGCGTACGCACCGTCGACGTGCACGTGCGTCGGCTGCGCGGCAAGGTCGGCGTGGACGTACCTCTGGTCACCACCGTGTACGGCGTGGGTTACCGGTTGGCCGACGACGCCCGGGTCACCATCGACCGCAGCAGCTGACCGGCGTCACCGACCCCACGCGGCGCGGGGCAGGATGGTTCGGTGCGCATCCGCCCCATCTCGCCCGACCTGCTCGTCACCGAGCTGACCGGCCGGCTGGCCGACGCGGCGACCCGCGCCGCGACCGCTGGGGCCGCCCGGCTGCGGGTGGCGGTGGACGGTGCTCCCGCCGCCGGTGCCGACGAGTTGGCCGCCGCGCTCGTCGACCCGTTGCGTGCCCGAGGCCGCCCGGTGCTGCACGTCCGGGCCACCGATTTTCTCCGCCCCGCATCGCTGCGCTTCGAGGTGGGCCGCACCAATCCGGACTCCTTCTACGAGGGCTGGGTCGACGAGGCCGGGCTGCGTCGGGAGGTGCTCGACCCGGCCGGCCCGGGCGGCAGCGGGCGGCTGCTTCCGTCGCTCTGGGACGCCGACGCCGACCGGGCCAGCCGCGCCCGTTACGTCGACCTGACACCCGGAGGCGTCGTCCTGGTCAGCGGCCCGTTGCTGCTCGGCGGTGGCCTGCCCTTCGACGTCACCATCCACCTTCAGCTGTCGTCGGCGGCGCTGCGTCGGCGTACCGAACCGGCCCAGGAGTGGGCGCTTCCGGCCTTCGACCGGTACGCCGAGGAGGTCGTTCCGGCGAGCTTCGCGGACGTGGTGGTGCGGGCCGACGACCCCCGCCACCCCGCGCTCGTGGAGCCTGACGGCGACGCCTGACAACCGCCGCGAACTCTCCGGTTTGCTCGGCTGATCCGGCGGGTACTCGCCCGGCTCACAGAGCGCGGGTGATCGCACGCGCACCGATTGCGACCGTGACCGGGGCCTGACGCCGCCGGCGCCCGGTTCACCTTGAGCCCACCGGCTCAGGAAAGGCAGGCAGTGATGCTCGTCCACGACACGGTCGGTACGACCCGTTCCCAGACGGAGATCGACCAGATCCGGCTCTCCCTGGAGGCCCGTTACGACGAGCTGACCGCGGAGTACGACCAGGCCCTGCTCCAGAGCCAGGTGCTGCGTCTGGTGGAGGTCGGTGACACCGCCGGCGACGACCAGGCCGACAGCGGCACCAAGACGGCCGAGCGGGACACCGCCCAGTCCCTGTTGCGCACCATCCTGGACCGCCGCGCCCAGTACGAGCACGCTCTCGGCCGGCTCGAGGAAGGCACCTACGGCTGGTGCGAGGGCTGCTCGGCGGCGATCCCGGTGGAGCGGCTGGAGATCTTCCCGTCCGCCACCACGTGTGTGACGTGCAAGCAGACCCGCGAGCGGCGGGCAGCCTGAGCGACGCCAGCGGTTGCGGTTGCCGGTCGGTCCGCGACGCGATGGACTTCAGCCATGGGTGACATCCTCGTGGGCACCGCGTCCTGGACCGACCGCACACTGCTGGACTCGGGGTGGTATCCGCAGACCGCGGACACGCCGGAGAAGCGGTTGGCCTACTACGCCCGGCAGTTCCCGCTGGTCGAGGTGGACGCCACCTACTACTCCCCGCCCGCCGAGGCGACCGCGCGGCTGTGGGCCGACCGCACCCCGGTCGGCTTCACCTTCAACGTCAAGGCGTTCAGTCTGCTGACCGGGCATCCCACCCGGGTCAACGCCCTGTACAAGGATCTGCGTCCGGAGACCGACAAGAAGAACGTCTACCCCGACGACCTGCCCGCCCAGGCGTACGAGGAGGTCTGGACGCGCTTCCTGTCCGCGCTGGACCCGCTGGTCGAGGCGGGCAAGCTGGGTTCGTTGCTGTTCCAGTTCCCGCCCTGGTTCACCATCAAGCGGGCCAACAAGCAGTACCTGCTGGAGGTGGCGAAGCGCTGCGCGCCGCTGCGCCCGGTCTACGAGTTCCGGCACGCCTCCTGGTTCGACGGTGACAACGCCGACGAGACCCTGGCCTTCCTGCGTGAGCACAAACTGCCGTACGTCTGTGTGGACATGCCGCAGGGCCACCGCTCGTCGCTGCCTCCGGTGCTGGCCGCCACCGCAGACCTCGCGGTGGTGCGTTTCCACGGCCACAGCGACAAGTGGACCAGCAAGGACATCCACGAGAAGTTCGGCTACCACTACTCCAAGCGGGAGCTGGCCGACTGGGCACCGAAGCTCCGGGAGTTGGCCGACGAGGCCGCCCAGACCCACGTACTTATGAACAATTGTTACCGCGACTACGCGCAGACCAACGCGCAGCAACTGACGGCCCTGCTGGGCGGTGACAGCTAGAGCCAACGCCGCGCGCAGGCTCGGGTCGAGATGCTCACCCGATTGGGGTGGGGTCGACTCACCCACCCTGTTGGCAGGGTGGAGACGGTGGGTGCGGCCGCCCGGGGTGGCCGACACCCGGAGACGACACGGAGGTGACGGGGATGACGGTTCGAGTGGTGACGGATCGACGGCGCGGTGCCGTCCTGCACGTGGTCGGTACAGCTGACAACGCCCGGCGCGCCCCCCAGGGCAGCCCGGTGCGGGCCCGCCGCGGGCCGGCGGGGCCGCCACGCCGCGCCGACGACCGACGGTGGGACAGCACGGAACGGGGGTCGACCGATGGCTGACCAGATGATCTCAGCGTTCGAGTCCTCCCTGGACAAGACGAACCTCATTCTCAAGGACATCGAGAATGCCTACGGCTGGCCGAAGGAGCGGCGCAACCAGTCGTACGCGGCCCTGCGCACGGTGCTGCACCTGCTGCGCGACCGGCTGCCGGTGGACGAGAGTGTCGAGTTCGCCCAACAGTTGCCGGTGCTGGTCCGCGGAATCTACTTCGACGGCTGGGTTCCGTCCGACGTGCCGATCAAGCTCAACCGGGACGACTTCCTCTACGAGGTCCGTCAGGGCTTTCCGTACGACGCGAAGGGCGGCCCGGAGCGGGTGACGCAGGTGGTGCTGGACACCCTGCGCCGACACGTCACCCAGGGCGAGTGGCAGGACGTGAAGGACACCATGCCCAAGGACCTCGCCATGATGATGCCGTGACGGTCTGACGACCTGAGCCCGCCCGACGACCCGTTGGGCGGGCTCAGTCGTCGCTGATGTCCGCCTCGGCGGCGGTTGGCACCCGCGATACCGGGTGCCCGGCCCCACGGGCCAGCGCGGCGAACGCGACCGCATCCACGATGGCGGCGCCGCCGGGGTCGTTGTTGAAGTAGACGTACGTCGGCTCGTCCGCGCCGAAGGCGTCGGTCAGCCGGCTCACCCAGGATCGGAGCGCGGCGCGTCCGTACCGGGGCCAGGGCCGGGCCCGCCCCTCGTGCAGTCGAAGGTAGCCGAAGTCGGTGGTGCGCCAGCGCGGGGCGACCGGGCGCCCCAGCCGGTCCGCCCAGACCAGCGCCGCCCGACGCCGTTCGAGCACCGCCCGGGTGGCGTCGGTCCACCAGGAGGGGTGGCGGGGCTCCACCGCGACCCGCACCTTCCTCGGAAACAGCCGAAGTGTGGCGTCGAGCGCCTCGGGGTCCGCCCGCAGGTTCGGTGGCAGTTGCAGCAGCACCGGGCCGAGCCGGTCACCGAGCGCGGTGGCGCGACCGAGGAACCGGGCCACCGGCTCGGCCGGGTCCCGCAGCCGTTTGATGTGGGTGAGGTAGCGGCTCATCTTCACGGCCACGCAGAAGTCCGCCGGGGTCCGTGCCCGCCAGGCGGCGAAGGTGTCCCGCTCCGGCAGCCGGTAGAAGGCGTTGTTGACCTCGACCGTGGCGAACCCGTCGGCGAAGTGCTCCAACCAGAGCCGTTGCGGCAGCCCTTGCGGATAGAAGCGGCCCCGCCAGTCGCGGTACTGCCAGCCGGACGTGCCCACCAGGATCACCACCCCATCCTGGCACCGTCACCGCCACGGGTGAACCGCCCGTGTCGACCTGGTTCGACGTCTACGGTGAGGGTTAGAGAAGATCGCGCGTGGGGTACCACCCGCAGCACGACGAACCCCGGCGTACGGCGGGGCGGCACACCCGAGGGAGTACCAATGGCACTCAACGATGACGATATGCAGACCACGGGCGGCGGCGGCGCGGAAGGCCCGGCCGACGGTGGCGCGACCCCCGGCCAGCACGACGGTGGCGCCGATGGCGGCGCCGAAGGCCCGGCTGACGGTGGTGCCACCCCGGGTCAGCACGACGGTGGCGCCGACGGCAGCGCGGAGGGTCCCGCCGACGGTGGTGCCACCCCGGGTCAGCACGACGGTGGCGCCGACGGCAGCGCGGAGGGTCCCGCCGACGGCGGTGCCACCCCGGGCCAGCAGGACGGCGGCGCTGACGGCAGCGCCCGGTAGCGACACACCATGACGCACCTCGACCCGCCGGACGGCCACGGCCGTCCGGCGGTTCCGTCCGCACACGCCGCCGCGGCGCTGGCCCGCTGCGTCTCGGTCGAACCGGCCAAGTTCGCCGCCGCGCACTGGGGACACACCCCGCTGCTGTCCCGCGCCGCCGAGCTGCCCGACTCGGCCGGCTTCACCGACCTGCTCAGCCCCGCTGACGCCGACGAGCTTCTGAGCCGGCGCGGTCTGCGTACCCCGTTCCTGCGCGTCGCCAAGGACGGCCAGTTGGTCGCGGCAGCGCGCTGGACCGGCGGCGGCGGCGCGGGGGCCGAGATCGGCGACCAGGTGCTCGACGAGCGGATCCTGGAGCAATACGCCTCCGGCGCCACGCTGGTGCTGCAGGGTCTGCACCGGATCTGGCCGCCGCTGGTCGACTTCGCCCGCGACCTGGGGCTCGCGCTCAACCAGCCGCTGCAGATCAACGCCTACCTCACCCCGGCGGGCAGCCAGGGATTCGCCACCCACTACGACACCCACGACGTGTTCGTGCTCCAGGTCGACGGCCGCAAGCACTGGCGTATCCACCCGCCGGTGCTGCCCGATCCGTTGGAGAAGCAGCCGTGGGGTGGCCGCGCCGACGAGGTCGGTGCCACCGCGCAGGGTCCCGCAGCGCTCGACGTGGTGCTCGCTCCGGGCGACGCCCTCTATCTGCCCCGGGGGTGGCTGCACAGCGCGCAGGCGCAGGACGCCAGCTCGTTGCACCTGACCGTGGGCATCCGCGCGCTGACCCGATATGCCCTGGTCGAGGAGTTGCTCGCGCTGGCCGCCGAGGACCAGCGGCTACGGGCCAGCCTGCCGTTCGGCACCGACGTCGCCGACCCGGACGCCATCGAGCCGGAGCTGACCGAGACGGTGGAGGCACTGCGGGACTGGCTGCTGCGCGCCGACCCGGGCGCGGTCGCCGCGCGGCTGCGGCAGCGGGCCTGGCCGGCCGCCCGGCCGGCGCCGATCCGACCACTCGCCCAGGCCGACGCGCTCGCCACCCTGGACGCCGACTCCCGGGTCACAGTGCGGCCCGGCCTGCGCTGGCAGCTCGTGCCGCACGGCGCGGACACGGTGGCGCTGCGGCTGTTCGACCGCACCATCACCCTCCCGGCCGGCTGCGAGCCGGCGGCTCGCGCTCTGCTCAGCGGCACGGTCACCCGGGTCGGTGACCTACCCGGGCTGCCCGACGACGCCGACCGGGTCACGCTGACCCGCCGACTGCTCCGCGAGGCCGTCCTGGTCCCGGCCTGACCCACTGCGGGTTCGATCAGAGGCAGAGCGGTCAGCGGCCGAGCACGAGCAGCAGGACGGTGGTGACCGCCCCGGCGCCGAGGACCACGGTGATCGGCTGCGGGCCGAGCACCGCGTGCCGGCGGTCGGCCACCACCCGCGCCGGCACCAGGCCGATCAGGGGCCCGAGCAGGGTCACCACCAGAGCCAGCACCGGCATCCCGACCGCCAGGTCGCCGCCGTACCCGACGCCGAGCGCACGGGCGCCAGCACCCAGCGCGTACGCCAGCACAGCGCCGGCCACCCCGCAGAGCGCCAGCAGTGGGTTGACCGAACCCGGAAGCTCACCCGGCTGCCCGGCCCGGTCGAGCAGGTCCCGGGCTCGTCCGAGCAGCAGCACCGGGTCGGTGGCCCCGCTGCCGTTCGCGGGTGCGGGCGGGCCGCCGAGCCGGCGGGCGCCGAGGCGCAGGCGCACCTGCTGCCACAGGTGGGCCACCTCCGCGTCCACCCGTTCCTGCTGCTCGCGGGCGGCGACGAGTTCCTCCTCCGCAGCGTGGACCTGCTCGGCGGCGTCGGCGACGGCCCGCTCGGCCGCCGTGCACTGCCGCTCGTACCAGGTGTGCGCCTCGGCGCGTTGCTCCCGCACCCGAGCGGTCAACTCGGCCAGCCGCCGCAGCTGCGCCGCGTACGACTCGCTGGTCACCGGTTCATTCATCGAGACGGCCCATAGGGGATGATCACCTGTCCGGTGCGGTGGACCGCCCGATCGAAGAAGAGTCCCCGCCACGGGCGGGGATACCAGTCCGGGCCGCCGGTGCCCGGGTAGAGCGAGGCGCCCAACTCGCCGCCATGCGCGTCCAGGGCCACCCAGGCGCCAATCTGGTCGGTGCGGGCGGCCGGCCCACCCAGGTCGGCGCGCATCCGGGCCACACCCCGCCACCAGGCCAGCACGTGCGTTCGCCGTTCCGGCCCGTCGTGCAGGATCCGGCGCAGCTGCTCCAGACCGGTACGTCGGCCCGCGCGGGCGGCCAGCGCGCCGGCTGCCGCGTCGACCGCGAACAGCAGCAGGTAGTGCGGGGTCCCCGGCCCGGTCAGCCCGTCGGCCGTCTCGGCCATCAGCTCGCCCACGGTCTCTTCGTCGTACCAGGCGGCGTCGTCGGCCAGGTCGTCGTAGAGGGCGCGGGCCATCGGGTCGGCGTCCGGGTCGAGGCAGGCGATCGAGAACCGGGCGGTGCCCGGCGGGTGCTGGCGTGCCAGCGACCGGGCCGCCGCGTCCAGCACCGCGCACGCCTCGTCCACCCGCGTGCCGAGCACCGCGAGGTTGCGCCCCGGGGCGCGCGGCAGCCGCAGCGCCGCCGAGCGGGACTGCACGTCGATGATCTCGCCGAGCAGGGCCACCGGGTTACGCGGCACGGTCCCGTCCGAGGGCACGGCGAGCGCCCGGAAATCCGGGGCGTCCGCCAGCCGGGGGATCGCGTCGCCGTCGAAGAGCCGGGCCGGTGCCGCGTCGGCCGGGCGCATCCTCCACAGCCGGTGCTGCAACCCGCTCCACGTCTCCCAGTCGCTGGCCGACGGGATACGGGCGACCTCGTTGCCCTCCACCATGCCCGACTCGGCATTGACCACCGCGTGCCAGCGGGGCAGCGACTGCGCCGCGTCGTTGCGCTCGGCGAGGATCCGTAGCGCCTTGGGCAGCGCGATGCGCAGGGTGAACTGGGCGACCAGCGCGGGGCGACCCCACAGCGCCTCGATGCCCCGCACGTCCTGGGAGGCGAGCACCAGGTGGATGCCCTGGGACCGGCCGCGCCGGGCCAGGTCCTCCAGCAGGTCGGCCGCCTCCCGGGCGACCACGTCCCGACCGGCCAGCAGCATCTGGAACTCGTCGACCACCGCGACGATCCGTGGCCAGTGCCCGGTCGGGTCGACCGCCCGCAGCTCGGCCAGCTTGGTCACCTCGTGCTTCTTGGCCGCGTCGGCACGCCGGCGCAGCTCCTCGGCGAGGAAGCGCAGCAGCGCCAGCCCGAACTCACGGTCGGTGTTGACGTTGATGCCGACCAGACGCATGTGCGGCAGCCAGCTCGGGTCACGCCGGCCCTGCGCGAACCGCGCGAAGGAGACGCCCTCCTTGAAGTCGAGCAGATAGAACTCCAGCTCGGCGGGGGAGTAGCGGGCCGCCAGCGCGCCGATCCAGGCGAAGATCAGATTGGTCTTGCCGGTGCCCGACGGCCCGCCGATCAGGGCGTGCGGCGGGTAGTCGCCCAGCGTCAGCCGCACCGGCCGCCCCTGCGGCCCCTCACCGATCGGCGCGGTCAGCCCGTCGGCGGAATCCTCCCGCCACATCAGCTCGGGCGGGGGCAACAGGTCGGCGAACGGGGTCGGGGGTGGGCCCGCGTTCACCCGGGCGGCGATCTCCCGGCAGGTCTCGGTGACCAGGGTCGCCGGTGGCGACGGGTCCAGCCGGACCGCCAGCCCGGCCGACCCGCCGATCCGCGCGCCGGACGCCCCGGCCACCACCCGGGTGACCGTGGGATCCTCCGGCAACGGCAGGCCGTGGACCACCAGGTGCACCCCGCAGGCCGCGCCGGCCCGCACCACCCGTTCCAACTGCCCACGCTCGTGCCGGTTCAGCTCGTCACCACCGAGCAGCACCGCCACCCGCCAGGGCTCGGGTCGTCGGCCGGTCGCCGCCGCCAGTTCCCGCAGCGAGGCGTACTCGCCGGCGAGCACCGTCTCGTTGATCCGGCGGATCTGCTCCACCAGGTCGTCCAGCAGCGGACCCAGCCCCCCGGGGCCGACGAAGGTGAGCAGCCCCGCCGTGCCCAGCGGGGCGAACCCGGCCAGGCCGCCGCCGAGCTGATCCGGGTCGTACCCGATCAGCCGTACCGCCCCCGGGTCGGCGCGGCCGACGGCCCGCAGCAGCAACGCGGACACCACCGCGTCGCAGCCGGCGCGATCGTCCCCGGCGAGGTGTACGTGCCCGGCGTCGAGCAGCGGCACCAACGCGGGTACCGGGTCCACGCCGTCGATCCGGACCGTGCCGACCCGCAGCGCCCCGGGCGGCTCCGCCCGCCGGGCGGGCGTCGGCGCCCAGCCCGTCCAGTCGGCCCCGGCGCAACCCGGCGCCTCCGCACGGGCGGCGTCGGCGGCGCGCCGGGCCAACTCGGCGATCCGGGCGGAGTAGCGGGCGTCGATGTCGGCGACGCGGCGGTCCCGCTGGGCGCCCACCCGCTCCGGTACGGCGGACGCCGCCCGCTGGACCCGGGCCAGCCGTTCCCGCCCGGCGGTCAGCTCGGCCTGGGCGGCGGACAAGCGGGTACGGGTGGCGCCCAACGCCTCGGCGAGGGCGTCCCGGACCCGGCCGGCCAGTTGACCGCGCCGGTCAGCCATCGGAGGCCCGACGGGCCGGCGCGTCCCGCCAGGGGCTGCCCGAACGCGGCGGCAGCCCGCCGGAGCGCTGCCCACCGGCGCCCCCGGCCGCTGAACCGCACCGCCGGGTCGTGGACCCATTCCGGCCGCCCGGCCCGCGTCCGCCGGCTGGCCCGCTCGCGCCGGTTGCCTCGCTCCTGTCGGCTGCTCCGAGCCTGTCGGTTGCCCCGGGCCTGTCGGTCGGCCCCCGCCCGTCGGCTGCCCCGAGCCCGTCGCTCGGCTCGCGCCCGTCGGTTGCCCGGCACCGTCCGAGGGCAGGTCCCGGCCGAGCCGGGCGAGCAGCAGCCCGGTCGCCACGCCGGCTGTCACCGCGGAATCGGCGGCGTGCGGCGGTTCTCCGGAGGCGCGCGGCGGCGGCATCCGGCACACCCGGGTCAGCAGCGTCTCCAGCACCGGCGGTGGCAGCCCGGGCAGCAGGTCACGGACGCGCCCGTCCAGCTCCCCGCGCAGCCGGCCGAGGTCGGTGGCGCGGGGAGGGTGCCCCAGCAGCTCACCGGCCAGCTCGCGCAGCAGCGGTGGCGCCAGCGCCGCCATGCCCAGCCCCACGTCGGCCGGGGCGCGGCGCAGTTCGGTACGCAGTCGGTCCCGGTCGCCGGCGCGCACCCCGTGCACGACGCGGCGCAGCAACTCCTGGGAGTCGTCCACGCGCTCGTCCGGTTCGTCGTCGCCGCCGTCGCGCCCGCCGGTCAGCTCCGCCACCCGCGCCGACCACCAGCGGCGCAGCCGGACCTGCTCGGCCGGCTCCGGTGCCACGACGGTCGGCCCGGCCGACGGCGGTGTGTCGTGCCGGGGTTCACGCGATTGCGGGCGGGGAGTCGGAGCGCCACCGTCGGCGAGCCCGATCGCCGCCAGATACGCCGACAGTTGTTCCTGCGCCACCCGCAGCGCGTAGCCGGCGCTCTCGGCGTGCTCGGTGGCGGCGGACAACTCGGGCACCCCCATCGGGTTGGCCGACTCCTGCCGTACCCAGCGCAGTCGCTCCGCGGCCAGGCCGAACTTCTCCAGCGCCTGCCCGAGCAGGGCCACCGGGAACTCCTCGGTGGCGGCACGGACCTGCCCGCCGACGTCCTCGATGATGGACATGGCGGCCTACAGGGTGGCGACGTAGAGCTGCGCCTGCTCCACCGCGACAAGTGTCGCGGCGAGACACTCCTCCAGCTCCTGGCTGGCCTGGGTCAGCGACGCCTGGGCCGCCTCCACCGTCTCGTGCCCGCTGCCCTCCAGTGCGCCGGCCAGGGTCTGCTGCGCCTCGGCCAGCTTTTCGCCGGCCGCCTGCACGGCTGTCTGCCCGTCCCCGATCTGTTGGAGGGCGACATCGATGGCAGCCTTCAGCTCGGCGACGCTCGCCACGGTGGAACCTCCTGGGGGCGGGGAGATCTCCATTAGAGCCTATCGGCGGTCACGAAAGAACATCCGCCCTGTCGGTGTTCCTGCCCGCCTGTCCGGTAGGCCCCTGGAAGTGCCGGGAGTCCGTTCTGTGGGAGTCCCAGTGCGAGAACTTCTCAGTTGTTGGTGGGGCTCTCGCGGAGCCAGCGCGGTCCGTACACCTCGGCGCCCAGCGCGGTGACGCGGCCGCGCAACTCCCGGTCGGCGGTGACCACCAGCCGGCGGCGCAGCGGCGCCCCTCCACCAGCTCGACCACCGTGTCGTCGCCGGAGCCCGCGGCGGAGACCACCCGGACGCCCTCGGTGCCCGGCACGTCCCGCGCGGCCCCCTCGACCACCAGCACCACTTCCACCGGGGCCGGCAGTCGAGCCGGCAGCCCGACGGTCGCCACCGGCGCCAGGGAGTCACGCAACCGGGCTGCGGCGCCGGCGCGGTCACGCCACCACCCGTTCGGGCGGGAGCCCACCACGTTGGCGCCATCCACGATCAGCAGCGGGGTCTCATCCATTCCGTCAGCCTGCCACCAACGGGCGGCCCTGGCCCGATGCCACTCCCGGGATGCCGGTGCTCCGCCTTCCGCGGCGTTTGTCGGCCCGCGCGCCGGGTAGCCCCTGCCGACCGTGCCGCGCCCTACTGCGGAGGAGAGACATGATGGGACCCGGTGACATCGGCTCCGACCCGTGGGACGAATTCCTGGCCAGGTACTTCGGCCGGGGCGAGGGAGGACGCCGACCGCCGCACCGGGTCGACATCACCCGACTGATGACGGCTGACGCCCGGGAGATGCTGGCCGACGCGGCCCGGCGGGCCGCGCAACGTCAGAGCAGCGACCTGGACACCGACCACCTGCTCTGGGCGGCGCTGCAACGTGAACCCCTGCGCGACCTGGTACGCCGGGCCGGCGCCGACCCGGACACCCTGCTCAACGCGCTCGGAGGGAAGGGCGACGGCGCGCCGCGCGGGGAGGTGCCGCCGAACCTGTCGTTGACCCCAGCCGCCAAGCGGGCGCTGCTCGACGCCCATCAGCTGTCCCGGGCGATGGGCGCCAACTACATCGGCCCCGAGCACATCCTGATGGCGCTGCCGCTCAATCCGGAGTCGCCGGCCGGGCGGATGCTGGCCGCCGGTCGGATCCAACCCGAGTCGTTGCAGGCCGCCAACGCCGAGCGCGGACCGATGACCGGGCCGAAGCCGGATCGCGGCACCCCCACCCTGGACCAGTACGGGCAGGACCTCACCGACCTGGCCCGCAACGATCAGATCGACCCCGTGATCGGACGGGCCGACGAGATCGAGCAGGCCGTGGAGATCCTGTCCCGGCGTACCAAGAACAACCCGGTGCTGATCGGCGAGGCCGGCGTCGGCAAGACCGCGATCGTCGAGGGGTTGGCCGAGCGGATCTGCGACGGTGACGTTCCGCAGACCCTGCTCGGCAAGCGGGTCGTCCAACTCGACCTGGCCGGCCTTGTCGCCGGCACCCGGTACCGGGGCGACTTCGAGGAGCGGCTGAAGAAGGTGATCGACGAGATCCGGGCACACCGGGACGAGCTGATCATCTTCATGGATGAGATCCACACCCTGGTCGGGGCGGGTGGCGCCGGCAGCGAGGGCGGGATGGACGCGTCCAACATGCTCAAACCCGCGCTGGCCCGAGGTGAGCTGCGGGTGATCGGCGCGACGACGCTGGATGAGTACCGCAAGAGCATCGAGAAGGACGCCGCGCTGGCCCGGCGCTTCCAGCCGGTGCTGGTGCCCGAGCCCAGCGTCGACGACACCATCGCCATCCTGCGCGGACTGCGCGACCGGTACGAGGCCCACCACCAGGTGCGCTTCACCGACGAGGCGTTGGTCGCCGCCGCCGAGCTGTCCGACCGGTACGTCACCGACCGGTTCCTGCCGGACAAGGCCATCGACCTCATCGACCAGGCCGGCGCGCGGGTGCGGTTGCGTACCCGCACCCCCGCCTCCGACGTGCGGGAGCTGGAGCAGCAGCTCGACGAGGTACGCCGGGACAAGGAACAGGCCGTCACCGACGAGCAGTACGAACGCGCCTCGGCGCTGCGCGACCGGATCTCCGAGCTGGAGGAGGAGATGCGCCGCGCCAACGGCGACGACGGCACCAGCTCGCAGGTGCCCGAAGTGGGTCCAAAGGAGATCGCCGAGGTGGTGTCCCGGGCCACCGGCATCCCGGTCAGCCAGCTCACCGAGGAGGAACGGGACCGGCTGCTGCGCCTGGAGGGGCACCTGCACCAGAGGATCGTCGGCCAGGACGACGCGGTCACCGCCGTCGCCGAGGCCGTCCGTCGCTCCCGAGCCGGTCTGGCCGACCCGGAGCGGCCGATGGGCAGCTTCCTGTTCCTCGGTCCGACCGGCGTCGGCAAGACCGAGCTGGCCCGCGCCCTGGCCGAGGCGTTGTTCGGCGAGGCGGACCGGATGGTCCGGGTGGACATGAGCGAGTTCCAGGAACGACACACGGTCAGCCGGCTGGTCGGCGCCCCACCCGGGTACGTCGGCTACGAGGAGGCCGGCCAGCTCACCGAGGCGGTACGTCGTCGCCCGTACGCGGTGGTGCTGCTCGACGAGATCGAGAAGGCCCACCCGGACGTGTTCAACATCCTGCTCCAGGTGCTCGACGACGGGCGGCTGACCGACAGTCAGGGCCGCACGGTGAACTTCAAGAACACCGTACTGATCATGACGAGCAACCTCGGCTCGGAGCTGATCACCGGCGCCCAGCGCTCGGTCGGCTTCGGCACCGGGGACGTGGGCAGTGAGCAGGAGAGCGACGAACTGCGCGAGCGGCTGATGCGCCGCCTGCAGGAGAACTTCCGCCCGGAGTTCCTCAACCGCATCGACGAGGTCATCATCTTCCGCCGGCTCGAGGCCGAGCAGTTGCGCGACATCACCGCGCTGCTGCTGGAGGAGACCCGCCGCCGCATGCACGCCCAGGACCTCCAGGTGGAGTTCACCACCGCCGGTATCGACTGGCTCGCCGAGCACGGCTACCAGCCGGAGTTCGGTGCCCGCCCGCTGCGCCGGGTGATCCAGCGGGAGGTGGACAACCACCTGTCCCGGATGCTGCTGGAGTCGGCGATCTCACCCGGACAGAAGGTCGTCGTGGATGTCCGCGACGGCGCGCTCACCTTCGACGTGACCGCGGGGGAGCGGGGGTACACCGCCGCCACGACATCACATCCGCGATGAGTGGGCCGGCGCGCCGAGGCGAGACCGAGGACCCGCAGGAGCCCGCGAAACCCCGGGACGAGGACGACCATCCCGACCCGATCCTGGCGCCGCCCACCGCGAACCCCCGCCGAACGCGGCTGGCCGCCGAGGGCCTGCACCCGAAGACCGACCAGGACGACCCGGAGACGTCCGGGCCGCCGCCGGCGAGAGGAGACCTGATGGTACGCGAAGCGCGGCTCGACCCCGAGGTGGAAGTGCTCTGGGAGGACTTCCACGCCGAGGTCAACGTCCCGTCCGAGCAACTGCGGACCTGGCTGCTGACCCGGGGTTCCGGGGAGGAGTCGTTCAGCCCGAACCCGAACCTCGACCTGCCCCAGCCGGGCCGGGAGATCCTCAAGGTGCTGAACAAGCGCAAGGTCGATCTCACCCCGGAGGACATCGAGGTGATGCGCGAGGCGGTCGAGCGGATCCGCGAGCTGATGGACGCCAAGCCGCAGCGCGGCAACGCCGACGACAACTGGCGGCACTCGCTGCTCGACCTGGGACACGACCCGCTCGTCGAACGCTGAGCGGTGCCACGCGACGGTGCCGTCCCGGGCAGGGACGGCACCGTCGCGTCGCGCTACTGGCCCTGGTTTGGCTCCAAACTGGCGATGGTCAGCCCCGCCGTGTCGGCGGCGGCGTCCCGGTCTCCCCGGGTCTGGTCCTCCCGGGTGAGCAGGTTGGCGTACTCGGTCACGTCGGCCGGGTCGGGCACCGCCGGCAGGCGGCGCAGGAACGCCTCCACCTCGCGGGTGGCGGCGGTGTGCGCGGCGGCCGCCTGGCGCAGCAGTTCGCGGTCGTCGGCGGGCGGGTAGAGGTCGGTCATATCCGCCAGATACCCGGCCAACGGCAGTTCGCACCGCAACCGGCCGGGATAACCTCCCGCTCAGTACGGTCGGAACCCGCTGGCCTGCCGGACGCCGAACCCCGGATTGTGCAACAGCCAGGCCAGGTACGCGGGATGCGGGACCAACGAGTCGACGTACGCCGCCTTGGCCGTCTCCAACACCCGCTCGGCCTCCTGTGCGGCGGGGGAGTCCGGATGCCAGCCGAGCAGCAGCCGCCAACGCAGCGGTATGCCGGCCAGCCGGCGGGTGACCAAGCCGGCCACCGGGCGGAACGTCGCCTGACACAGCGCCACCGCCACGCCGGCGTCCACCAGGTCGACACAGCCGCGGATGTCGGTCTCGTACACCTTCCGGGGGCTGAAGCCGGCGCGGGCGCAGGCGGCGGCGAAGCAGTCGCCGAAGCAGCCGTCGCCCGGCGCCGCCACCCACTGCTCGTGGCGCAGGTCCGCCAGGCGCACCTCGTCCTGCGCCGCAAGGGGGTGCGTCTCCGGCAGCAACACCAGCACCGGGTCGATGGCCACCTCCTGCCAGCTCAACCCGGAGCCGACCGACGGGCTGGCGTCGCCGCACACGCCGGTGAGCGCGAAGTCCAGTCGGCCGCCTGCCACCAACTGCGCCAACTCGTCCACCGACCAGGAGGCGTACGTGGTGATCTGGGCGGGGGGCTGCTCGGCCGCCAACCGGTGCACCAGCCGGCCCAGGATCGGGCTGTTCACCCCACCGAACCGGTGGCACGGCGGCGCGTCCCCGGCCCCGGCCAGGCGGGCCGCCTCGTCCTGCAGCCCCTTCATCGCCGGCAGCAGCACCCGGGCCCGGGCCAGCACCAGCTCACCGAGTGCGGTGGGCCGGGCACCGCGCCGGTCCCGGTCGAACAGCGGGCCGCCCAGTGTCCGCTCGATGCGCTGGAGCTGGGCGGTGAGCGCCGGCTGGGCCAGGCCGAGCGCCGACGCCGCCTTCGTCACACTCCCCGTCTCCGCGATCGCGCAGACCACCCGCAGGTGACGCAGCTCCAGGTTCATAAGGTGACGGTAGGACTACGCGTCAGCTGGCGGAATAGCCTGAGCGGATCGGTGATAATGAATGCAGTGGCGAGTGCCGCCGCTTCTCAGTCGCGGGGTGGCTCCGGCAGGTCCGCCAGGTACGTCGGCCGACGGGTCACCGCGTCGAGCACCTTGTCCACCACGCCGACCGCCGGCTCCACGATCCGGTTCCACGGAGGGGTGGCCGGGGTGCCCGGGTGCGGTCGGGTCGGCGCTGCCTCCTCGGCGATCTCCAGCCGGTTGCCGAGCCGGATCAGCTCCTCCTCGGTCGCGACCGCGCGCAGCTCGGTGACGAGCGCGCCCACCCCGTCGACGTGCTGGCGGACCCGCTCGGCGACCTCGGTCAGCGCCTCGTCCGTCAAACCCTTCAAGGCGCTCAGCAGGCCGGCGTCGGCGCTGATCTCGGCGTCCACCCGCTCGGTGGCGGCCGGCAGCGCGGCGCGTGCCGCCGGCAGCAGGTACTGCTCCTCGGCCGACAGGTGCCGCGACAGCGCGGCGGTGAGCACCGCCAGTCCCTCCTGGGGCGTGGTGTCCGGGCCGGTCAGCTGGTCCAGCAACGCCAACAGTTGGCGGTGCTCCTGGTCGACGATGTCGGCGATGCTGCGACCACCGGGCCGGTAGCCCTCCTCGGGTGTGGGCGCGGGCGGCAGCGGCGGCAGGGGAACGGTGGACATGGTGCCCTCCTCGACTGGCGGGCGGAAGCTCCGGCAGGGATGTGCGGTCGTGGGCGGCGGTACCCGAACGCGGTCACGGCGAAACCGGCCCCGTCGATGCGTTGCCCCGCGCGCGTCGGTGCGTCGGCCCGTCCGCGCCGGTGCGCCGGCCCGTCCACCACCTCGGGCTGGTATGAAGAGGCGATGACGAGCGATGCCGCCTCCGCCCGACCCGACCCGACCGCAGAGGTCGTGGACCTCTGCCGCGACCTGCTGCGTATCGACACCACCAACACGGGGGACAACGACACCAGCGTCGGCGAGCGCCGCGCGGCCGAGTACGTGGCGGAGAAGCTCGCCGAGGTGGGCATCGAGTCCGTCCTGCACGAGTCCGCCCCGGGTCGGGCCAACGTCGTGGCCCGCATCCCCGGCACCGACCCGAGCCGGGGCGCGCTGCTGGTGCACGGCCACCTGGACGTGGTGCCCGCCGACGCCGACGAGTGGTCCGTGCACCCGTTCTCCGGCGAGGTGCGCGACGGCTACCTGTGGGGCCGGGGCGCGATCGACATGAAGGACTTCGACGCGATGGTCCTCGCCGTGGTGCGGCACTGGCAGCGCACCGGCGTACGCCCCCCGCGCGACATCGTGCTCACGTACACCGCCGACGAGGAGGCCGGCGGCGACTACGGCGCGCGTTTCCTGGTGGAGAACCACCGTGGCCTCTTCGACGGCTGCACCGAGGCGATCGGTGAGGTCGGCGGCTTCTCGTACTCGGTCAACGACAGCCAGCGGCTCTACCTCATCGAAACCGCCGAGAAGGGGCTGGACTGGCTGCGGCTGCACGCCAAGGGCCGCCCCGGGCACGGGTCGATGATGCACGACGACAACGCGGTCACCGCGCTCGCCGAGGCGGTCGCCCGGATCGGCCAGCACCGCTTCCCGGTGGTGGTCACCGACACCGTGCGGGCCTTCCTGACGGAGGTCTCCGACGTGCTCGGTGTCGAGCTGGACCCGGACGACCCGGAGACGGCCATCGCCAAGCTCGGCCCGATCGCCAACATCATCGGCGCGACCATCCGCAATACCGCCAACCCGACGCGGTTGAGCGCCGGCTACAAGGACAACGTCATCCCCGGCCGGGCCACCGCCACCATCGACTGCCGCAGCCTGCCCGGCCAGTCCGAGCTGCTGGAGCGGCAGCTGCGCGAGCTGGTCGGCCCGGACATCGCGATCGAGTACATCCAGCGGCAGCCGGCGCTGGAAACCACCTTCGACGGTGACCTGGTCGAGGCCATGTCGGCGGCCCTGCGAGCGGAGGACCCGGGGGCGCGGCCGGTGCCGTACATGCTCTCCGGAGGCACCGACGCGAAGGCGTTCTCGCAGCTCGGCATCCGCTGCTTCGGGTTCGCCCCACTCCGGCTGCCCGCCGACCTGAACTTCTCGGCGTTGTTCCACGGCATCGACGAGCGCGTTCCGGTGGACGGACTACAGTTCGGCGTGCGGGTTCTCGACCGGTTCCTCCGGACCTGCTAGTCGTGTCCGGCAGTTGCCGCCGGCGCGCAACCTCCCCATCGTGAAGGGACTGCCCCACATGACCGACCAGAACGGTGAGCTGGACGCCGCTCTCGAGCGCGTGATCGAAGCGGCCCGCCACCACCTGGCCGCCGTACGCGCCGCTCAGGGCCGCGTCGACGACGACGACGTCTGGCAGGCGTACGTGGCGTTGAACAACGCCTCCTTCGCGTACGACGAGCGACTGCTCGACGCCTTCGGCGAGGTGACGCCGTGGGATGTCGACTCGATCGACCCGGACGAGGCCGACGAGCGCTTCGGCGGCGCCGACGGGGCCGAGGCCAGCGACCCGCACCCCCGGGTGATCTCGGTGCGCCAGCGCCGTGACTACCGGGTGCCGAGCGTTTCGGCGCTGCTGCGGGTGGCCGAGGCGGCCCGCCGCGAGGGCACCCCGGAGGACGACGAGCCGGCACCGGTGGAGGGCGTCGGCGAGGCGGTGCTGGAGCTGCTGCAGAGTGGCGACGGCTCACTCGGCGCGTTGGACGTCCCCGAGCTGGAACCGCTCGACGGGGTGGTCATGGTCAGCGAGGTGGGCACCCCGGTCGACCTGGAGTCGTTCGACGACGACGACGCGGTCGGCCCGTTCCAGCCAGCGGTCGACGACCGGCTGGTCGGCCGGCTCGACGAGCACCCGTTCCTGGAGCTCGACGACGATCACGACCACGCCGGGCACCAGCACTAGTCCCAAAGGCCGTCCTGCCGCCCCGGGGCCCGCACGGGCCCCGGGGCGGCACCGCCCGGTTTTTAGTACGACAGGCCCGGCTGCGGCTGGTTGACGCGACGCCTACGTAGCACCACCTGCCGCGTGCCGTCCCGGTACAGCCGCACCCGGGCCAACTCCCATCCGGAGAACTCCGCCTGGATCGCCAACTGCGCCGCGGCGGTCAACCGGTCGACGTTCGGCGGCAGCCGCAGCGGCGCGTATTCGTAGTCCATGCCATCCATGCTGCCCAGCCCAGCGGCCGTTCGCCACCCCCTCCAGGGTGACCAACGACGCTGCCGTGGGCGGTTCGTGCCGCCCTGTGCACGCTCGCGTGTTCCCGGCCGCCCGCTCGCGTGTGCGCTGCGGCGCAGGCCGTCAGCCGGTGGGGACGTTCACCGTCAGCAGGGCCGCCAGCGCCGGCGCGGCCAGGGCGACCGCCCGGGCCCCGCCCGGGTCGACCACCAGCCCCCACGACGGGTCCGGCCAATCCTCGAGCAGTTCGGCGCAGGGCAGCGCGACGAACGGCACGCCGTCCCCGGCGAACGCGGCGAGCGCCTGGGGTGAGCTGAAGACGGGCAGCAGCGGCGCGCCGGTCGCATCGCCGACCACCGTCCAGGGAAGCCGGCGTCCGCCGTCGGTTCTCCCGCCAGTGGGACGCACACCGTGGCGCCGGCCAGCACTCCGAGGTAGCCGGGCAGGTCGCGCCGGTCGGCGGCCGCGGCGAGCAGCGCCACCACCGCCGGCTCCGCCGCCTCGACCGGTGCCGGTCGCGCTGGCTCGGCGGGTGCCGGTTGCGCTCCTCGGCGGGTGCCGACCGCGCCGCCGATCCGGCGTGGGTGGCCGGTGGCACCGCCCGGCAGGTGAGCGCGCCCGGCTCGTCGGTCAGCACCTCGGCGGCGGTCCGGGCCACGAACACGCTGAGGCGCTCCACCTGGTCCGGAGTGCGCGGTGCCTCGTACCACCAGCCCGGCCCGTCGGTCGGGCGATGCCAGCCGAGTGCGGCCAGGCGTGCCTCGTCGTGGCTCGGGCAGACCACCCGCACCACCTCGCGGCGCACCAGTAGCCGGATCCCGCGCGGACCGGCGGAGAGCTCCAGGTCGGTGTCACGGTCGCAGCGGGCGACCGTTTCCCGCAGCCGCGTGACGATCTCCGGCCAGGTCGGCGACGTCACGCCGGTGAGCCCGGCAGCCGGTCGTCGAGCCGTCCGATCCGGGCGACGGTCTCCTCCAACCGGCCCAGCGCCGAGAAGTCTCCGGGCTTGCCGAACAGGTCGGTGAGGCCCGTGCCGAGCGCGGCCTCCAACCCGTCGGTGTGCTCATCGACGTGCTCGGTGGCCGTCGCACGGGCCCGCCGGTACGCGTCGAGCACCAGCTCGGCCACCCCCTCGGTCCCGGTGCGCAGGGCTGCGGGCGCGATGGTGAGGCCGGTCAGCGCGCCGGTGGCGTCGACGGTCGCCGAGACCAGGCCGCTCTCGTCGGTCGCGGTGCCGGACAGCTCGGCCAGGTTGTCGCGGAGCCCCGCGAACCGGCTTTCGATGTCGGCGATCCGCCCGGCGAGCGCGTCGAACGCGGACATCGGGTCACTCATGAGATCCCTCCCCCGTGGACCGTGCGACCGGGTGGTGCCGGTGGCCGGGAGATCGTATCGTCGGTGCGCTCGACACATGGGGGAGGAACGGCATGCCGCCGGATATCGATGTCGACGTGCAGACGGTCCGTCGATTGGAGACGGCCGCAAAGCAGGTCGCCAGCTCGCTCGCCGCGCTGGAGAGCCAGATCGTCTCGGCTGGTGACGTCCCACCGGACGCCTTCGGCCACCTGCCGTTCGCCAGCGACATGCTCCGCGCGAAGTACGCCGAGCAGGTCACCGGCGGCGTGGAGCTGTTCGGCGCCGCGAATGCCGCGTTCGGCCGGGTCGCCGGCGCGTTGGCTGACACGGTCGAGGCGTACGAGCGCACCGAGCAGGACCTGGACGCCGGGTTCAAGGCCATCCAGTCGGGGCTGCCCGGATGAGCGGGCCGGCCGGTAGCGCCGTCCAGTTGTGGAACGGCCTCGACAACGCGCTCTCCGGGGTGCAGGACGCGGTCGACAGTGTCTGCCGGACCCTGGCCTGGCCGCTCATCCAGGTCGTCGACATGGTCGACGGTGAGCCCGCGGCCCTGCGCGCGAAGGCCGCCGAGTGGGACGCGCTGGCCGCACAGGTGCGTGACCTGGCACAGGGGCACCGCGGCGTCCGCGAGGCCGCGCAGCCCGGGTGGCGTTCACCCGCCGGCGAGGCGTACGGCCAGCGGCTGGCCGAGGTCGAGCAGCAGATGCTCGACGTCGCCGAGCAGTTCGCCGCGACAGCCGAGTACCTGCGCAGCGTCGCCGACGGTCTGCAGACCGTGCACGACGTGCTCGTCGATCTCTGCGTCGAGTTCGTGAACTTCCTGCTGGTCACGCTGGTGACGGCGTTGCTGATGGCGCCGTTCACCGCCGGGGCGTCCTGGGCGGCCGGCATGGGCGTCGCCGTGACCAGGGGCCTGATCGTGCTCGCCCGGATGTTGAAGGTCATCCGGCCGCTGGCGACGCACCTGCAGAAGGTCATCCGCCTGCTCCAGCGGGTCATGCTGCAGCTGCGCAAGTTGCGCGACCACCTCGACAAGCTGGTCGACATGCAGAAGAAGCTGCGCACCGGCCAGAAGTACGCCGACAAGCGGCGCGCCGCCGGCAAGGCTGACAAGTGGCACCACAAGTTCCTCGACCCCACCAAGGGCACGTACAAGTTGGGCAAGTCGGGTTCGCCGTTCGACATGGGCGCTCTCGACCGGGCCGCCGCGCTGCGAGCGCACGGCCTCACCGACGGTGCCCGGGTGATCGCCCGGGACTGGGCGACCAACCTGCCGTGGAACGTGCCGAACTCGGTCGTCCATGGGGTCACCTGGGGGACCGTCGCGTTGACCAGCGGCCTCTCCGTTCCCGGCAGCGACCAGGTCGGCGACCAGATCGACCAGGCGGTGCAGGGCGGCGCCGACTGGATCGACCACAATGTCTTCGGTCAGCCGCCGGCAGGTCAGCCGGCGGGCCGCTAGGGAAGGAACGCGTGATGTCAGGGGAGCGAGGCCGGCTCGGTCGGTTCACCGACGCGCTGCTCGGTGGCGTGCGGGCCGCTGGGGACAAGGCTCGTGAGCTGCGCGACGAGTTCCGTACCAGCGACGAACCCGAACGTGCCCTCGTCGCGCCGCTGCTGCCGGGTCAGGAGCTCCGTTACGTGGGGCTCGGCCCGGTCCGCGCCTCGGAGACGCACAAGGCCGGCCGACAGCTCGCCGACGTGATGGGCGACGAACTGGTCGACTCGCTCGACCCGAAGGTGCTGTTCGGTCTGCTCAACATCGTCAATCCGGTGGTCTGGGTGGATGCGGTGCTGGCGCCGGTGCGGCTGGCCGCGGGCGTGCTCCTGCTGCCGGGCAACGCCGGCGCCCTCGCGGCCGGCCTGCCGCAGGCGGCCGAGCCGGAGCCGGGCCGCCCGCCACACCAGCCGGCGCAGCGTGAGCCCATCGTGCTCACCGAAGAGCAGGAGGCGTTCCGGGCGCTGTTCCGGCTGAGCCAGTACCGCCCGCTGGCCGACCAGCTCGCCGAGATCGCCTACCGGCGCCGGTACGTCTTCAGCGGCGACCTCGCCACCCTCGCCGGCAGTCTGCTGCTCTTCCTGGAGCGCTACACGGGCACACCGCTGGCGGTGACCGACACCCATCTCCACCTGCTGCGGATGGGGCTTCGCCCCGACGCCGACCGGCCTGACCGGCGCCAACCGCGAGTGCTGTGGAGCGTGGAGCGCGGCCGGGTGGCCCGGGTCGACTCCGAGCGGGGCATGGCCGGGCTGGTGCAGTTCTCCTCCACCGTCTTCTTCGACGACGGCTCGTGGATCCGGCTCACCCAGCCCGCGCTCCGCGACGACCAGTCGCGCTTCCTGACCGCGATCCACGAGATCCCCGGCCAGCGTCCGAGGCCGTGAGCCGGCCCGCGGGTCAGCCGTCGCGCTCGGGGTAGCCCACCGGCACCGCGGAGACGTCGTCCAGCGCGGTGGTGATCTCCTCGGGAAGTGTGATGCGTTCCACTTGGAGCGCGCCGAGCAGTTGCCCCACCGTCCGGGCGCCGAGGATCGGTGCGGTCACCCCGGGCCGGTCCCGGATCCAGGCCAGCGCCACCTCCAGCGGCGACACACCCAGCCCACCGGCCGCCGTCGCCACCGCCTCGACGATGCTGGAGCAACGCGGCTCCAGGTACGTGGCGACGAACCGCTCGAAGTGCGGCGAGGCGGCCCGGGAATCCGCCGGACGGCCGTGCCGGTACTTGCCGGTGAGCACTCCCCGGCCCAGCGGTGACCAGGGCAGCACGCCGAGGCCGAGCGCGTCGCACGCGGGCAGCACCTCCCGCTCCACGCCCCGCTCCAGCAGCGAATACTCCACCTGGGCGGCGACCACCGGTGCCCGTCCCGGCCAGGCGGTCTGCCAGGCGGCGGCCCGCGCGGTCTGCCAGCCGGAGAAGTTCGACACCCCGACGTAGCGGACCTTGCCGCTGGCCACCGCGTGGTCCAGTGCGGCGAGGGTCTCCTCGAGCGGGGTGTCCGGGTCGTACCCGTGCACCTGGAACAGGTCGACGTGGTCCGTGCCGAGCCGGCGCAACGACGCGTCCAGGGTGCGCAGCAGATGCCCCCGGGACCCGTCCCGGCGCCGGCCGCTGCCGGGGCGCAACCCCGCCTTGGTGGCGATCAGCAGGTCGTCGCGGGGCACGAGGGTGCCCAGCAGCGAGCCGATCACCGACTCGGCGTCACCGTCGCCGTACACGTCGGCGGTGTCGATCAGGTTGCCGCCGGCGTCCAGGAAACTCTTCAGCTGGGCGGCCGCGTCGTCGGCGTCGGTGTCCCGGCCCCAGGTCATGGTGCCGAGCGCGAGCCGGGAAACCGCCAGCCCGCTTCGGCCGAGCGGTCGCTGCTGCATGGGTGAACCTTATTTCGAACCTGCCGATACGGATATCCTCGCTCCCGTCATCTCTGCCGGTTCTGCCGGTTCCGCCGACGGCGGGCACCGCGACGGATGGGGATCATTGGTGGAGAGCCGGTGATCGAGTCCGTTATCGGCATTGCGTAACCTGGTGCGACCTGTGCCACGGATGGGGGAGGACCAGTGCGACTCGGGCTCAGTCTTGGATATCAGACAGCGTGGAGCACACCGGCCGACCACTTGGCGCTGGCCCAGGAGGCGGACCGGCTGGGCTACTCGGTGGTGTGGGCGGCGGAGGCCTACGGCTCCGACTCGCCCAGCATGCTCGCCTGGATGGCCGGCCAGACCGAACGGATCGACGTCGGCGCCGCGGTGATGCAGATCCCCGCCCGTACGCCGGCCGCCACCGCGATGACCGCCGCCACCATCGACGCGCTCTCCGGCGGTCGGTTCCGGCTCGGCCTGGGAGTGTCCGGCCCGCAGGTCTCCGAGGGCTGGCACGGTGTGCGCTTCGCCAAGCCCCTCGCCCGGACCCGCGAGTTCGTCGACATCGTCAAGCTGGCCATCGCCCGCAAGGAGGTGGCGTACGACGGCGAGCACTACACGCTGCCGCTGCCGGACGGTCCCGGCAAGGCCCTGCGGCTGGGCTTCCACCCACCGCGCGAGCACATACCGATCTATCTGGCCGCGGTCGGCCCGAAGAACCTGGAGCTGGCCGGCGAGATCGCCGACGGCTGGTTGGCCGTGTTCTACTCCCCGGAGTTCGCCGACGAGCAGCTTGCCTCGGTGAGCGCCGGGCGGGCCAAGGTCGGCAAGGAGCTGGCCGGGTTCGACGTGGTGCCGTCGGTGCCCGTGGTGATCGGTGACGACGTGGCCTCCTGCGCCGAGCTGGTGCGCTGGTACGCCGCTCTGTACGTGGGCGGGATGGGCAGCCGCCAGCAGAACTTCTACAACCAGCTCGCCACCCGGATGGGCTACGGCGACGCCGCCCGCGAGGTGCAGGACCTGTACCTGGCCAAGCGGCAGCGCGACGCGGCGGCGGCGGTGCCGATGGAGTTCATCGACCGCACCTCGCTGCTCGGCCCGAAGGAGCGCATCGCCGAGCGGATGCGGGAGTACGCCGCCGCCGGTGTCACCACCCTGTCGGTGACCCTGTTCGTGGCCGACCGGGACAGCGGCGTGCAGACCCTGCGTACCGTCGCCGAGGCACTCGACCTCTCGGGAGTCGGCGAGTGACCTGGGTCGAGGCCATCGTCCTGGGCATCGTCCAGGGACTGACCGAGTTCCTTCCGGTCAGCTCGTCCGGGCATCTGCGGATCACGTCGGCGATCTTCTTCGACCGGGACGCCGGCGCGTCGTTCACCGCGGTCACCCAGCTCGGCACCGAAGCCGCCGTGTTGATCTACTTCGCCAAGGACATCTGGCGGATCACCCGGACCTGGCTGGTCGGCATCAGGGACAAGTCGGTCCGTTCCAGCCTCGACTACCGGATGGGCTGGTACGTGATCGTCGGCTCGATCCCCATCGGGCTGTTCGGTTTCCTGTTCAAGGACCAGATCAAGACCGCCGGGCGCAACCTGTGGGTCGTGGCGACCACGTTGATCGTGTTCGCGTTCGTGCTGGCGTTCGCCGAGTACTGGGGGCGGCAGACGCGCACCCTGCAGAACTTCCGGATGAAGGACGGCGTGGTGATGGGCTTCGCCCAGGCCATGGCGCTGGTTCCCGGGGTGTCCCGCTCCGGCGGCACACTCACCGCCGGTCTGCTGCTCAACCTGACCCGGGAGGCGGCGGCACGGTACTCGTTCCTGCTGGCCATCCCGGCGGTGGTGATGTCCGGTGTGTTCAGCCTCGGGGACGTCTTCGAGCCGTCCGCCCCGGGCACGTCCGTACCCACCGTGGCCCAGACGATCGTGGCCACCGTCATCGCGTTCGGCATCGGCTACGCGGCCATCGCCTGGCTGCTGCGGTACGTCGCCCACCACACCCTGTACGTCTTCGTGCTGTACCGGGTCGCGCTGGGCACTCTGGTCCTGGCCCTGCTGATGACCGGCACGATCAGCGCCACCTGATCCGCGCGTACCCGCGGCCCCCGGCCCCCGTCCCAGTTGGGGCGGGGGTCGGTCCGTCTTTTCGGTCATTCCGCATCAGCTGGATCTAGCGGCTCTATCCTCTCGATATCGGGCTCTCTCCCGGATGGCATCCGCCGATGGCTCGCGTCAGAGGGGGACGACCGTGACTGCCAGCGGCGACGCGAAGCGCGGGCGGGGGAGGCCACCGAGACGCAACCTCATCGCGGTCGTCTCGATCGTCGTGCTGTCCGGCGCGTTCTTCGGCTACGACCAGGGCGTGATCAGCGGGGCGCTTCGCGACATCCGCCAGACCTTCGACGCGAACACCTTCGCCGTCGAGGTGGCGGCGAGCTGGGTGACCCCGGGGGCGCTGGTGGGTGCCCTGCTCGGCGGTCACCTCGCGGACCGGATCGGTCGCCGGGGGGCGCTCTGGGTCGCCGCTGTCACGTTCGTGGTCGGCACGATCCTGCAGGCGGTCGCGCCGGTGATCGGAGTCATGTTCGGTGCGCGGTTGATCCTGGGGCTGGGCATCGGGGTGGCCTCGGTCGCCGGGCCGATGTACGCGGCCGAGGCCGCGCCGGAACGGATCCGTGGCAGCCTCCTGGCGGTCTACCAGTTCTCCACCACCTTCGCCATCTTCATCGGTTATCTGGCCGACGAGCTGTTCGAGGCGGGCAACTCCTGGCGTTACCTGCTGGCGGCGGCGGCGCTGCTGGGGGTGGCCCTCGCCCTGGTCACCACCGTGATCCCCGACTCGGCCGTCTGGTATTTCGGACGAGGTGACAAGCGCCGGGCGGAGGCGTCTTTGAAGGCGACCGTCCCGGAGCGGAAGGTGCCCGAGCGGCTGCACGCCATCGAGAAGGGCCTCTCGGCCGGCAAGGCGGGTTGGCGGGAGGTGCTCTCGCCACGGTGGCGGCGTCCGTTGGCGCTCGGTGTCGGCATGGCGCTGTTCCAACAGTTGACCGGAATCAACGGGATCATCTACTACGCCGATGAGATCTTCTCGGCCGCCGGGTTCCACACCCCGCAGGCGCAACTGGCCGCGACCACCTGGGCGATCGGCGGGGTCGATTCACTCTTCACGCTGGTCGCGGTGGCCTTCCTGGATCGGCTCGGCCGCCGGCCGCTGCTGCTGGTCGGGCTGCTGGGCATGGCGGTTTCACTGGCGGTGGTCAGCATCAGCTTCGCGAAGATGGCACCGGCGGCGCAGACGGCCGGGGCGACGGGGCACCATCCCACCGACGCGGGCATCTTCCTGCTGATCGGTGTGGTCATGTTCGTGGCGTTCTACGCGATGTCGATCGGACCGACCGCCTGGACCGTCATCAACGAGATCTTCCCGGGCCGCATCCGGGGCCGCTGCGTCGCGATCGCCTCCGCTACCCACTGGGGCACCGAGTACCTCATCACGCAGTTCTTCCTGAGCATGCTCGATGCCCTGGGGAGATCGGGTGTGTTCGCTCTCTTCGGCGGCACCTGTGTGCTCGGCTTCCTGTTCATCTGGCGGTACCTGCCCGAGACGAAGGGCAAGACCCTCGAAGAGATCCAGCAGATGTGGCAGGACGACGCTCGTGCTCGTCGCCCGCACCGTGCCAACGGCCGGTCCACCGGAACGACGGGGACGTGATTTCCGGCTTCTGACCCGCTACGCAGGGGCGCGGCGTACGGTTCGATCGAAGCCGTCGAAAACGGATCTACTGGACAAAGCAGTTTATTTTGGTCGAGCTCCAACGCTCACCCTGTGGCGAATCCGCTCGGCGCGATGGCGGCTCCCGACCGACAGTCGTGAAGGACCAGGACAGTGCATCTGACACCAAGGGAATTCGA
Source organism: Micromonospora sp. LH3U1 (assembly GCF_028475105.1). Taxonomy (NCBI): domain Bacteria; kingdom Bacillati; phylum Actinomycetota; class Actinomycetes; order Micromonosporales; family Micromonosporaceae; genus Micromonospora; species Micromonospora sp. LH3U1. Next base: position 3,434,081 of record NZ_CP116936.1, read on the forward strand.
CAAGCTGACGATCCTCTCGATGGCCATCGTCGCCAACGCACGGAAGGCCAGGGGAGTGAAGCTCAACCACCCCGAGGCTGTCGCGGTGATCTGCGCCGCCGCCCTGGAGGGGGCCCGGGATGGCAAGACCGTCGAAGAGGTCATGAACGAGGCCCGCAGCACGCTCAGCGCCGACGACGTGATGCCGGGCGTGCCGGACATGCTGCCCATGATCCAGGTCGAGGCGGTCTTCACCGACGGCTCGCGACTGGTCACTGTGCACTCACCGATCCGTTAGGCGCAGCAGCCCAGACGCGATCTCCAGGAAGGTGGAGCAGAAATGGCCAACCAACATCCCGGCCCCAACTCCAAGCACGTGCGGCCCATCGGCGGCTACGTGCTGAGCGACCAGCCACTGGAGTTGAACGCGGGTCGGCCGGTTACCGAAGTCGTCGTCCACAACACCGGTGACCGACCGATCCAGGTCGGCTCACACTTCCACTTCTTCGAGGCCAACCGCATGCTCGCCTTCGATCGTGAGGCGGCCTTCGGAAGGCGGTTGAACATTCCGGCGACGACATCCATCCGCTTCGAGCCGGGCGACAAGAAGACCGTGGAGCTCATTCCCTTCGGCGGGCAGCAGCGCGTCTACGGGTTCAACGGCCTGGTGCAGGGGTGGAGCGGCAGCGAGTCGACTCCCAGCTACCGGCCGGACCGGACCGAGGCGATCCACAACGCCAAGACCCGGGGCTTCAAGTTCGGCCCGGAGCAGCAGGACAGCCCCAAGGGCAAGAAACAGTAGATCCACTATCCCGCAGGGCTGCCAGCCTCGGGCAGGAGAGATGATTCGATGAGCCAGATTTCGCGGCAAGAGTATTCCGGGATGTACGGCCCCACGACGGGTGACCAGATCAGGCTCGGCGACACCGACCTGTACATCGAGATCGAGAAGGATCTCCGGGTCCTCGGCGATGAGGTGATGTACGGCGGGGGCAAGACGTTGCGCGACGGCATGGGGGTCAACAACCAGTACACCAACGCGCAGGGTGGCCTGGACCTGGTCATCACGAACGTGACCATCCTCGACGCGACTCTTGGCGTGATCAAGGCTGACGTCGGTGTCAAGGACGGCAAGATCGCCGGCATCGGCAAGGCCGGCAACCCGAACGTCATGGACGGGGTCACCCCCGAGCTGGTGACCGGTCCGGGCACCGAAGCCATCTCCGGCGAGCACCTCATCCTGACCGCCGGTGGCATCGACACGCACGTGCACCTGGTGACGCCGCTCCAGGCGTACGCCGCCCTGAGCAATGGCGTGACCACCCTGTGGGGCGGCGGCACCGGCCCGACCGACAGCACCAACGGCGTCACCATCACTCCCGGTCCGTGGAACCTCCACGCGATGATGCGGGCCTTCGAGACCATTCCGATCAACATCGGCCTGATGGCGAAGGGCAACAGCACCGGACGCGCGCCCCTGGTGGAACAGATCATGGCCGGCGCGCCGAGCTTCAAGATCCATGAGGACTGGGGTGCGCCGCCGGCCGTGATCCGGGCCTGCCTGGACGTCGCCGACGAGTTCGACGTGCAGGTCAGCATCCACACGGACACCCTCAACGAGAGCGGCTACCTCGAGGACAGCATCGCCGCGTTCGAGGGCCGGACGATCCACACCTTCCACACCGAGGGCGCCGGTGGTGGACACGCACCGGACGTCATCAAGGTCGCCAGCCAGATGAACGTGCTGCCGAGCTCGACCACGCCGACGGTGCCCTACGGCATCAACAGCCAGTCCGAGCTGTACGACATGATCATGGTCTGTCACAACTTCAACCCGCAGGTCCCCTCGGACGTGGCCTTCGTGGAGAGTCGGATCCGGACGGAGACGATCGCGGCCGAGGACGTCCTGCTCGACGAGGGCGTCATCTCGATGATGCAGAGCGACTCGCAGGCCATGGGGCGCGTGGGCGAGACCTGGCTGCGGACCATCCAGCTCGCCGGGCAGATGAAGACGGCCCGCGGCAAGCTCGCCGAGGACTCCAGCGCCAACGACAACTTCCGGGTGCTGCGGTACGTGGCCAAGATGACCATCAACCCGGCGATCACCCAGGGGATCTCGCACGTGCTGGGCTCGGTCACGCCGGGCAAGATGGCCGACCTCGTGCTCTGGGAGCCGGCCTTCTTCGGTACGAAGCCGAAGCTGGTCCTCAAGGGCGGCATGATCGCCTGGTCGATCATGGGCGACCCGAACGCCTCACTGCCGACCCCGCAGCCGGTCTACTACCGGCCGTCGTTCGCCGCGTTCGGCAGTCAGCTCGCCAAGACCTGCGTGACCTTCGTGTCCCGGGCCGCGCACGAGAACGGCATCGCCGAACAGCTCGGTCTGCAACGGCAGGTCATGCCGGTGTACCGGACCCGGGGCCTCACCAAGCGGGACATGGTCCGCAACGACAGGACTCCCAAGCTCGAGGTCGATCCGGAGACCTTCGCCGTGAAGATGGACGGCGTGCACGCGACCGTGCCGCCGGCCAGGAACCTGCCCCTGAGCCAGCTCTACTTCTTCAGCTGACGCCGCCGGGGCCGTCTCGTCCGTGCCTGGCCCCGGCATACCGACCGAAAGGAGAGGCCCGTGCTCGTCGAGACGGTGCTGGGCAACATGAACGAGCCGGACTGGACGCTCCGCCTCCGGGAAGCGCGCATCGACGACCTGGTCCTCGACCAGTGGGACGCCCAGAAGAGCCGAATCCGCAAGATGACCAGTTCCGGGGCGGAGTTGTCGGTCTCGCTGGAGCGTGGGGTGCGGCTGCGCGACGGCGACGTCCTCGCCTGGGACGACCTGACCGCCACGGCGGTGGTGGCCCGGGTGCAGTTGGGCGAGGTGATGGTGGTCCACCTCGACAAGTTGCGCGGCGAGTCAGCTGAGCTGCTCATCCGCTCGGCCGTCGAACTCGGGCACGCCATCGGCAACCAGCACTGGCCGGCCGTGGTCAAGGGCACGAAGATGTACGTCCCGCTGACCGTCGACCGCAAGGTCATGGACTCGGTGATGCGCACCCACGCGTTCACCGGGATCACCCACGAGTTCGTTCCGGGAACCGAGGTCATCGCGTACCTCGCTCCGCACGAGTCGCGGCGGTTGTTCGGTGGCGCCGACTCGACGCCGCACTCCCATCTCCCCGCCGACCTCAACTGAGCAGGGCCGGACGGTGCGCACCATGGCCGAAACCCTGAAGCTGTTGCAGTTTGGCGACTCGGTCTTCCCGGTTGGCGCCTTCTCCTTCTCCAGTGGCCTGGAGATGGCCGTCGAGCACGGTGTCGTCCACGACCGGACGACCCTTCAGGACTACGTCCGGACGGTCACCCGGCTCGCCGCCACCGGGGACGGTGTCGCCCTGCTCGCCGGGCACCGTGCCGCCACCGCCGGGGACCTCGACCGGATCCGGCGCGCCGACGAAGCCGTCCACCTGCGCAAGATCAACGAAGAGATGCGGATCATGTCCGTACGCATGGGACGCAAGCTGGCCGAAGCCGCGACCCGGATCGTCGGGGAGACCCTGCTCAAGAAGCGGCTCAGCGAGTCGGCGACGGGCGCGCCGGTCACCTATCCGGTCGCGCTCGGGGTGGTCTTCGCCGACCTGGGGGTGCCCGAGGAGGACGCTTTCGCGGCCCACCAGTACGGCGCGGCCTCGACGGTGCTCAGTGCCGCCATCCGGTTGATGCGGGTCGACCACCTCGACGCGCAGTCGATCCTCTTCGCGGTCAACGAGAAGGTCGCCGACGACTACCGCGACGTACGCACCGCGGATCTCGACGACATGCAGACCTTCGGGCCCCACATCGATGTCCTGGCCGCCGCGCACCAGCACGTCCACGTGCGGATGTTCATGAGCTGAGGGCCCAGCACCGCGATCCACAACTTCCTGGAAACGTCTCTCAGAAGGACTGGTCACATCATGAAGTCGGCAAGTCGTATCGGCGTCGGCGGCCCGGTGGGCAGTGGCAAGACCGCGATCATCGAGGCCGTCGTGCCCCGTTTCGTGGACAACGGACTGCGGATCCTGGTGATCACGAACGATGTCGTCACCACGGAGGACGCGAAGCACGTGCGACGCGCCCTGACCGGGGTCCTGGTGGAGGAACGGATCCTCGGGGTGGAGACCGGGGCCTGCCCACACACGGCCGTGCGTGAGGACCCGAGCATGAACCTGGCCGCCGTGGAGGACATGGAGTCCAGGTTCCCGGACAGCGACGTGGTGCTGATCGAGAGCGGCGGGGACAACCTCACCCTGACGTTCAGCCCCGCCCTCGTCGACTACTTCATCTACGTCATCGACGTCGCGGCCGGCGACAAGATTCCGCGCAAGAACGGCCCAGGGATCTCCAAGTCCGACATCCTCGTGATCAACAAGACCGATCTCGCGCCCTACGTGGACGCCGACCTCGAACTCATGGCGCGGGACGCGGACATGATGCGCAATGGCAAGCCGGTCGTGTTCACCAACTGCAAGACCGGCGAGGGCATCGACGACCTTGTCTCGCTGATCCGCCGCAACGCGCTCTTCGACACCGAAGTGGTCGCATGATCACACTGGACGATGCGCGGGAACTGGCGCCGTACCAGGACCAACCGGCACAGTTGCCCGCCGCGTCCAACGGCAAGGTCGGCGTGCTGCGCCTCGGGTTCGAGAGGCGTGGCGATCGGACGATCCTGCACGATCTCTACCGGCAGTCACCGCTGCTGGTCCAGCGGGCGCTCTACTGGGACGAGGAGATGCCGCAGCTGCCCTGCGTCATGATCCTGACCACCTCCGGCGGTGTGCTGCAGGGTGACCGTCTGCGGATGGACGTCGACCTGGCGCCGGGCAGCCAGGCGCACCTGGTGACCCAGGCCGCCACCAAGATCCAGGAGATGGACGCGAACTACGGCTCGCAGATCCAGCGGTTCACCCTGGCCGAGGACACCTACCTCGAATACCTCCCGGAGCCCGTGATTCCGTACCGGGGCAGCCGGTTCGTCACCGACACCCGGGTGCGGCTCCCGGAGAGCGCCACCATGCTCTACGGCGAGGTCCTGCAGCCCGGCCGGAAGTACTACCGCGACGGCGAACTCTTCGCCTACGACCTCTTCTCCGCCTCGTTGCGCGCGGAGCGACCCGACGGCCGGCAGTTGTTCGTGGAGAAGTTCGTGGTGACCCCCGGGCAGTTCCCGGTGGCGCGGCTCGGGGTCATGGATCGCTTCCACATCTTCGGCAACGTCGTGCTGCTCACCGGTCCCGAGCGGGCCGCCCGGGTCTTCGACCGGACCTCGACGCCGGTCTGGGACGAGGAGACGCCGCTGGCCAGCGCCGTCAGTCGGCTGCCGAACGACGCGGGGCTCATCTTCAAGGTCCTGGGGCAGGAGACCGAGCCGGTTCGTGCCGCGGTACGCGCCTTCTGCGTGGCAGCCCGCGAAGAGGTGACCGGTCGAACCTTCCCGCCGGCGTTCAGCTGGCGATGACGCACCGAAGGAGGACGCCGTGACAAGTGTGACCCGGGGCTGGGACAGGCTGAGTGACCGCAACCCGTTGATCGCGTTCGTCGACGCCTGCCTGCGCGGGCCCGCGCAGGTCGTCCTCCAGAACAACCCGCTCACCGGCCTGCTCGTCCTCGTCGCGATCGCCTGGGGAGCGTTCGAGAACGGGCAACCACGGATCTTCGGGGGAGCGGTCCTCGGTCTTGTCGTCGGCACCGCCACGGCCGTCGCCCTCCGGGTGGACGATGCCTCGTTACGGAAGGGACTGTTCGGCTTCAGCCCACTGCTGACCGGCATCGCCGTCCCGACATTTCTCGATGACCGGCCGCTGATGTGGCTCTACCTGGTGCTCGGCGCGGTGGCCACGACGGTGGTCACCCTCGCCCTGAACGCGATCTTCAAGACCTGGGGCCTGACCGCGTTCACCATGCCGTTCGTGCTGACCACCTGGGTGCTGCTGCTGGCCGCGTACCAGTTCGACCGGTTCACCGTGCTGACCAACCTGAAGCCGATGTTTCCCGGTGCGGGGCAGTTGACCGGTGGCCGCTTCAACTGGGACCTGGTCCCCACCTTCCTGCGCGGGGTGTCCCAGATCTACCTGATCAACAGCTGGGTCACCGGGTTGATCATTCTGGTCGCGCTGCTGGTCAACTCCCGCTGGTCGGCGCTCTTCGCGGTGATCGGCGCCGTCGGCGCGACCCTGCTGGCGCTCTGGTTCGGCGCCGACGCGACCTCGCTGGACAAGGGCCTGTTCGGCTTCAACGCGGTGTTGACGGCGATCGCCGTGGGCGCGGTGCTGCACCGCCCCGGAGCGCTGGTGACCCTCTACACCCTCTTCGGAATAGCCCTGACGCTCTTCGTCCAGATGGCCCTGGCGACCGTGCTCACGCCGCTGGCCATCCCGGTGCTGACCGGACCGTTCAACATCGCCACCTGGTTGTTGCTGCTGCCCAAACGGCACTTCGCGCCGGTGCCCAACCACGAACGCGCCAAGGAGACCGTCGTCTCGACGGTGAAGCACTCCGTCTGACCGTACCGAGAGGAGAGGTGAGCTTCCGTGCTCGCTCAGGACGCGGTGAACTCGGGCGACACCGCCTGGGTGCTGGTTTGCGCCGGCCTCGTGTTGTTCATGACTCCCGGCCTGGCCGCCTTCTACGGCGGGATGGTCCGCACTCGCAACGTGCTCGCGATGTTGCAGCAGAACATCATCGCGCTGGGAGTCGTCAGCCTGACCTGGGTGCTGGTCGGCTACACCATCGCCTTCGGCGACGACGCCGGCACTGGCCTCTTCGGTAACCTCGAGCTCTTCGGCCTGACCGATCTCCGGGTCCCGCCCGCGCCACACCTGCACGTGATCGCCGGCCAGGTGACCATTCCGACCCTGGCCTTCGTCGCCTATCAGATGATGTTCGCGGTGATCACCCCCGCGCTCGTCACCGGGGCCACGGCCGGCCGGTTGAAGTTCGCCGGCTGGGTCGCGTTCCTGGCGATCTGGTCCATCGTGGTCTACGCGCCGATTGCGCACTGGCTCTGGCACCCCGACGGCTGGCTGGCCCGGTTCGGCACCCAGGACTGGGCGGGTGGGATGGTGGTCCACGCCTCGGCGGGAGCCGCGGTGCTGGGCACGTTGCTGGTCGTCGGGCGCCGCCGTGGTTGGCCGCGTACCGCCTCCCCGCCCAACTCGATCCCCCTGACGATCCTCGGCGCGGGCATTCTCTGGTTCGGATGGTTCGGTTTCAACGGTGGGGACGGACTCCAGGCCAACGGCCTGGCCGCCCAGGCGGTGATCAACACCCATCTCGCGGCTGCGGCCGGCATGCTCGTCTGGCTGGTGGTGGAGCGGTTGAAGGACGGCCACAGCACCGTGGTGGGCGGCGTCTCCGGTGCTGTCGCGGGGCTCGCGACGGTCACTCCCGCCGCCGGGTACGTCAACACGATCTCCGCCATCGCCATCGGCGCGATCGCCGGGCTCGTCTGCCACTTCGCGCTGCGGTTGAAGTACCTGCTCCGGCTCGACGACGCGCTCGACGTCCTCGCGGTCCACTTCGTCGGCGGCATGCTCGGCTCGCTGCTGGTCGGCTTCTTCGGCGACAGTGGCATCAACCCGCTCGGCAAGGACGGTCTCTTCTTCGGCGGCGGCGGATCCCTGCTCTGGCACCAGATTGTCGGCGTGGTCAGTGTGGTGCTCTTCTCCTTCGTGCTCAGCTGGGCGATCGCCGCCGCGGTGCAGGCCGTCATCGGGCTCCGTGCCCCCGCCGAGGTGCAGGACAACCTGGACCATGCCCAGCAGGACGCCGACGCGTACCACCTGGGTGGCGTGGCGGGTCTCAACGGCACGGGCGCACCGCAGCGCCGGAGCCAGCCCGGACGGGAACGCGTGGCTGAACGGCCCGCCCGGACGGTCCAGAACGCCCGGCTGGTCACCGCGACGGTCAATCCGACGCTGCTGCCGACCACCCGGGAGCTACGCGATGCCCTGGTCGACGCGGGAGCCACCTCCATCGTGCTCTTCGACGCCACGGTCGCCACCGCCGAACCGACCGCCCGTTCGCTGCCCCGTGGCTACTGGCAGGACCAGGATCTCGCGGGCCGGGCCCGGGTCGAGGTGGTGGTGGAGCGCGAGGCGGTCTCCGCGGTGCTGGACGTGCTGGGTCGTTACGGCGCCGAACGGTCGGAGTGCTTCGTGCAGGACGTCCAACTCGCGACGGACGTTCGCTGAGCTGGGGCGCGTTCGTGCGGGGGCGAGGTCAGCTCCGGGACCGGCCGGAGCGGACGAGGAGCGACAGGGTGGACAGGGATTGGGCATTTTGCTGGCACCCGGCCGTGTCATCCCGTTTCGCGCCGGATGGCACCCGGGCGGCGCGGACACTGGTCGGGCCGGAGGGCGCCGCCCCCGGCCGGGCGCAGGTCATAGGGTGGTCCCCGTGGCGACTCTTCTGCTTCTGCGACACGGCCGGACGACCGCGAACGCCGACGGCGGCTTGGCCGGCCGGCAGCCGGTCGAGTTGGACGAGACGGGCCGGGTCCAGGCGGCCGCGGTCGGCGAGCGACTGCGGCCGGTGCCGCTCGCGGCGGTGGTGACCAGCCCGCTCATCCGTTGCCGGCAGACCCTGGAGCTGGCGCTGCCCGAGGCCGCCCCGGTGGTGGAGGAGGGGCTGATCGAGTGCGGCTACGGTGCCTGGGAGGGGCAGCCACTGAAGAAGTTGGCCAAGGAGCCGCTCTGGCCGGTGGTCCAGCAGCACCCGAGCGCCGCGGTCTTCCCGGAGGGGGAGGCGATGGCGGCGATGGCAGCACGGGCGGTCGCGGCGGTACGTGCCTGGGACGCCCGGGTCACGGCCGAGCACGGTCCGGAGGCGGTCTGGTTGGCGTGCAGCCACGGCGACGTGATCAAGGCGATCGTGGCCGACGCGCTCGGCGTACACCTGGATCTTTTTCAGCGGATCGTCGCCGACCCGGCGTCGGTGACGGTCATCCGGTACACCGCGCTGCGGCCGTTCCTGCTACGGCTCAACGATACCGGGGGTGACCTGGCCGGACTGGTGCCGCCGCCGCAGAAGCGGCGCCGGCGGACGCCTCGGGCGGCCGGCGCGGCCGACTCCGACGCGCCGGTCGGCGGCGGCGCGGGGGCCGGCCGGTGACCGACCAGCGCCCGCCACGCCCGGGTGCGAAGCCCGGTGCACCGGGCGCGGCGGGCCACGCGGTGATTCGGGTCGGTGGGGTGCGCGACCCCATGGCGGGCCGGATAGGGTCGTGGGTATGACCCACCAGGTGCATGCCTTCGAACCGCCGGAGCGGTTCGTCGCCGGGACTGTCGGGGCGCCGGGGGAGCGCACGTTCTTCCTGCAGGCCCGCGGCGGCGGCAGGCTGGTCAGCGTCGCGCTGGAAAAGGTCCAGGTGTCCCTGCTCGCCGAGAAGCTGGAGGAGCTGCTCACCGAGGCGCAGCGTCGCTTCGGGGTGGACCTGCCCGAGCTGGCGCCGGTGATCGGTGACAACGAACCGCTGGACACGCCGGTCGATGAGGAGTTCCGGGTCGGGACCCTCGGGCTGGCCTTCGACGTGGACACGGCGACCGTGGTGATCGAAGCGATCGCCGCGGGCGAGGTGGAGCCCGAGGTCGAGCTGGGCGATGAGGACGACGAAGACGACGACGAGGACGAGGACGACGAGCCGGACGAGGACCTGGACCGGCTCCGGGTCCGGCTCACCCCGCAGGCGACCCGCCAGTTCATCGAGCGGGCCCGGCGAGTGGTCAACGCGGGCCGGCCGCCGTGCCCGCTCTGCGGCCAACCGTTGGACCCCGCCGGGCACCTCTGCCCGCGGCACAACGGTTATCACCGGTGACCTCGTCCGGCCTCCAGCCTCGCCAGGACGGCGACGCCGCGCTGCGGCTGTTACGTGACGGCGCGCTCGATCTGGAGGGTCGGCTGGTCGACGCGTCGAACACGACGCTGCGCGGCATCCTGACGCTGGACGGGCTCACCGCCCGGTGCGTCTACAAGCCGGTCCGTGGCGAGCGTCCGCTCTGGGACTTCCCCGACGGCACCCTGGCCGGGCGGGAGGTCTCGGCGTACCTGGTCTCCCGGGCCACCGGCTGGGGCCTGGTGCCGCCCACCGTGCTGCGCGACGGCCCGTTCGGTCCCGGCTCCTGCCAGCTGTGGATCGACGAGCCGGAGGACGCCGAGCCGCTTGTCGGTTTCCTCCCGGCGGGGGAGCTGCCGCCACGCTGGATCCCGATCGCCGCGGCTCAGGACGAGGACGGCGCCGCGTACGCGCTGGCGCACGCCGAAGACCCACGGTTGGCCCGGCTCGCGGTGCTCGACGCGGTGATCAACAACGCTGACCGTAAGGGCGGTCACGTGCTGGTCGGGGCCGACGACCGGATCTACGGCGTGGACCACGGGGTGAGCTTCCACGTGGAGGACAAGCTGCGTACGGTGCTGTGGGGTTGGGCTGGCAAGCAGTTGCCCCCGGACGCCGTGGAGATGCTCGACGGGCTCGCCGGGCAGGTCACCGGAGCGCTCGGCGACGAGCTGGCCGACCACCTGACGATCAGCGAGGTGGCCGAGTTGGCCTCCCGGATCGACCGGCTGCGGGAAACCGGCCGCTTCCCCCAGCCGCCGGAGGACTGGCCCGCGATGCCCTGGCCGCCCATGTGACCCGCTGTCATCTTGATCACCCGTGGGGCGCTCCGGCGGCGTCCTCCGGCTGGCTAGGCTGATCCCATGGAGTCTTGGGCGGGACACGAGGTGCCACGGCTGCCGGGCAGGGGCGAGCCGCTGGCCTTGTACGACTCGGCGCGGCAGGGCGTCCACCCAAGTGAGCCGGTGGACGCGGGGACCATGTACGTCTGCGGCATCACCCCGTACGACGCCACGCACCTCGGTCACGCCGCCACCATGATCACGTTCGACCTGGTGCAGCGGATGTGGCGGGACGCCGGCCGTCCGGTGCGCTACGTGCAGAACGTCACCGACATCGACGACCCGCTGCTCGAGCGGGCCGCCCGCGACGGCGAGGACTGGGTCGTCCTGGCGATGCGCGAGACGGCGCTGTTCCGGGAGGACATGGAGGCGCTGCGGCTCATCCCGCCGGCGCACTACGTGGGAGCGGTCGAGTCGATCCCGGACATCGCCAACAAGGTCGAGGTGCTGCTCAAGGACGGCGCCGCGTACCGGCTCGACGACGGCACCGGCGACATCTACTTCGACATCTCCGCCACGCCCCAGTTCGGCTACGAGTCGAACCTGACCCGCGAGCAGATGCTGGAAGTTTTCCCGGAGCGCGGCGGGGACCCGGACCGCGCCGGCAAGCGTGACCCACTGGACCCGCTGCTGTGGCGTGGGGCCCGCGAGGGTGAGCCGTCCTGGCCGGGCGGGGAGTTGGGCCCCGGCCGCCCGGGCTGGCACATCGAGTGCGCGGTCATCGCGCTGAACCTGCTCGGCGACCGGATCGACGTCCAGGGCGGCGGCAACGACCTGCTGTTCCCGCACCACGAGGCATCCGCCGCGCACGCCGAGCGGCTCACCGGCCAGGCGCCGTTCGCCGAGCACTACGTGCACGCCGGCATGATCGGCCTCGACGGCGAGAAGATGTCCAAGTCCCTCGGCAACCTGGTCTTCGTGTCCCGGCTGCGCGCCGACAAGGTCGACCCGATGGCGATCCGGCTGGCGCTGATCTCCGGGCACTACCGCAGCGACCGCACGTGGACCGACGACCTGCTGGCCACCGCTCACGAGCGCCTGGACCGCTGGCGGCGGGCCGCCGCCGCGCCCGCCGGGCCGTCCGGGGCTGAGCTGCTGGCCGGGGTACGCGAACGCCTGGCCGACGACCTCGACACACCTGGCGCCCTGGCTGCAGCAGACCGCTGGGCCGACGCAACCCTCGCCGGTGCGGCGGACGACCCGTCCGCCCCGGCCCTCTTCGCGAACACGGTAGACGCCCTCCTAGGCATCCACCTCTAACAGCCGCCCCCAGCGCCCGGCCCGCGCCTCAGGTCCGGGGCCGCACCCCAAGTCCCCGTCCGCGCCCCAAGTCCCCGTCCGCGCCCCAAGTCCCCGTCCGCGCCCCAAGGTCCCCGCCCGCGCCCCAAGGTCCCCGCCCGCGTCGATCATGGAGTTGTGGTGGCCGATATGCGGCGTTCCACACCCTTTGCGGCGCACCACAAGTCCATGATCGATGGTGCGCTCCGGGCCTGGTGCTCTCGCTCCCCGCGATCTTGCGATTCCTGCCCTCGCAGAAGGGGCGGGGCGGGGCATAAGGACGACAGCTAGTGCAAGATCGGCGGGGCTGGGGCTGGGGCTGGGGCGGTGTGGGGCGGGCGGGGCTTGGGCGGTGTGGGGTGGGGTGCTGGGGTCAGCCTAGGACCAGGCCGGGGTTGGGGTCTGGGTCTGGGGTTGGGGCGGGGATCTTGTACTCCTCGGTGAGGGTGGTCATGGGGCCGGGCCAGGTGGCCTGGGACACCTCGATCGGCTTGCGGTTCGCGTCGTAGGCGACGTGCAGCAGGTGCAGCACCGGGGTGTCCGGACGGATCTGGAGCGTCTCGGCCTCCTCCCGGCTGGGCTGGCGGGCGCTGATCGTGTCAGTGGCTGAGACGTACCGGCGCCCGGTGACCTCCTCGGCCTCCTGGTAGAGGGGCCGGCCGAACGCCTCGGCGCGTTCCAGTGAGGTGCCCGCGGTGTTGGCGGGCAGGAACCAGGATGCGCCCACCTCGACGGGGGAGTCGTCGGTGCGGACGAGGTGCCGGCGGCAGAGCAGGTCGGTGCCGTCGGGCACCCCGAAGGCGTCGGCCACCTCGGCGGGGGCGGGTGCGCGACCGACCGAGACGAGTTGCTGACGGTATCGGGCGGCGAGGTCGGTGTGGTAGCCGCGGAAGCCGCCGTACCGGCCCCGGGAGAGGCGGTTGAGTCGGCGGCGGGTGCCCCGGACGTACGTACCGGAGCCAGGCTTGGTGATCAGGATGCCCTCGACCCGCAGCTGGTCGACGGCGCGTTGCACGGTCTGCTTGGCGACGCCGAACATCTCGGCGATGGCCGGGATGGACGGCAGCCGTTCGCCGGGTCCCCAGTCGCCGCGGCGGACCTGGGCCTTGAGCTGCGCGGCGATCTGTCGGTGCGGGAACTCCGCGGCCCCGGGATTGATCTGCACACCCGCCTCCTTGATCACATCTAGGTTCCTAGGATGCCCTAGCGGGTGTGACGGCGCTACCCCGGACACGCGAAAACGGGCCCCCGGACCACAAAAGGTCCGAAGGCCCGCACCAAACAGTGCTACCAGGAACCGGCGGTGGGGCCGGCCGAACCGCCCCGACGACGCAGGTACTTCTCGAACTCCTGGGCGATCTCGTCACCGGTCAACGGGGTGATGCCCTCGTCGCCGACCCGTTCCTCCAGCTCGCGAACGTACTCGCCGAGTTCGGCGTCCTGATCGGCGGCGCTGCGCACCCGCTGCTCCCACTCGGCGGACTCCTCGGCCAGGTCGGCCATCGGCACCGGCAGGTCGACGACCTCCTCGACCCTGTGCAGCAGGGCGACGGTGGCCTTCGGGCAGGGCGGGTTGTTGGCGTAGTGCGGCACGTGCACCCAGAACGAGACGGCGTCCACCTCGGCGCGGGAGCACGCGTCATGCAGCACACCGACGATGCCGGTCGGCCCGTCGTACCGGGTGGGGGTGAGCTGGTAACGCTCGGCGGCCTGCGCGTCGGAGGCGCTGCCGCTGATCGGCAGCGGCCGGGTGTAGGGAACGTCGGCCAGCAACGCGCCCAGCAGCACGACCCGTTCCACCTCAAGGCTGTGGCAGATCTCCAGCACCTGCTCGCAGAAGGTCCGCCAGCGCATGCTCGGCTCGATGCCGCGGATCAGCACCACGTCGCGTTCGGTGCCCTCCGGGCTGGCCACCATGAACCGGGTCGTCGGCCACTCCACCCGGCGGGTCTCCCCGTCGGCCATGGTGATGGTGGGCCGGCTGACCTGGAAGTCGTAGAAGTCCTCCGGGTCCAGCTCGGCGATCTGCCGGGCGTTCCAGACCTGCTCGAGGTGCTCGACCGCGGCGGTGGACGCGTCGGCGGCGTCATTCCAGCCCTCGAAGGCGGCGATGGCCACCGGGGACCGCAGCACCGGCAGTCCGTCGAACTCGGTCATGCCGTCACCTCACCCTGCTCGTCGCGGCTGGCGCCGGGACCGTGCCCGGTCGTCAAACCGTTAGGCACGGCGGCGTCCCTGTTGTCCTTCACGTCCGCCAGCCTACGTGCCGGGCGGGGGTGCGGCCCGTCGGCCGCGCCGGTCGGCCGCGCCAGCGGCCGGTCATACACGAACGAACCGGACGGCGTGATCCCGCTGACACAATATGGGATCGCGTACCGGGGGGCGTTGGGTGTCGCGGGGTCGCACTAATCTGAACGGGTGCCTTCTTCGTTGATGGATGTGCTGGCCGACCGGATTCTCATCGCCGATGGGGCGATGGGCACGATGCTGCACGCAGCGGACCTCACGCTCGACGACTTCGACGGGCTGGAGGGGTGCAACGAGATCCTCAACGTCACCCGGCCGGACGTGGTGCGCGGGGTGCACGACGCCTACCTGGCTGCCGGCGCGGACTGCGTGGAGACCAACACGTTCGGCGCCAACCTCGCCAACCTCGCCGAGTACGACATCCCGCACCGCATCCGCGAGCTGTCCGAGGCGGGTGCCCGGATCGCCCGGGAGGCCGCCGACGCGGCCAGCACCCCGGAGCGGCCCCGGTTCGTGCTCGGCTCGATCGGGCCGGGCACCAAGTTGCCCACCCTCGGGCACGCCGACTACGCCACGTTGCGTGACGCGTACCAGGAGAACGCGGTCGGTCTGATCGTCGGCGGCGTGGACGCGTTGATCATCGAGACCTGCCAGGACCTGCTCCAGGTCAAGGCGGCCGTGGTCGGGTCGAAGCGGGCGATGGCCGAGTTGGGCCAGTCGGTGCCGATCATCTGCCACGTGGCCGTGGAGACCACCGGCACCATGCTGGTGGGCAGCGAGATCGGTGCGGCACTGGCGGCGATCGAGCCGCTCGGCGTGGACCTGATCGGGCTGAACTGCTCGACCGGCCCGGCCGAGATGAGCGAACACCTGCGATACCTGTCGCAGCACTCCCGCATCCCGCTGTCGGTGATGCCGAACGCCGGCCTGCCGGTGCTCACCGCCGACGGCGCCTACTTCCCGCTGACTCCGGTGGAGCTGGCCGAGGCCCTGGAGCGGTTCATCACCGAGTACGGCGTGGGGCTGGTCGGCGGTTGCTGCGGCACCACCCCGGAGCACATCCGGGTGTTGTCCGAGCGGCTGCACGGCGTCACCGCCCCGGCCCGCGAGCCCCGGCACGAGGCGGGCGTCTCGTCGGTGTACCACCCGGTGCCCTTCGCCCAGGACGCGTCGGTGTTGATGGTGGGGGAGCGGACCAACGCCAACGGGTCCAAGGCGTTCCGGGACGCGATGCTCGCCGCCGACTGGCGGGCCTGCGTGGAGATCGCCCGCAGCCAGGCGCGCGACGGCTCGCACCTGCTGGACCTCTGCGTGGACTACGTCGGCCGGGACGGCACGCAGGACATGCGGGAGCTGGCCGGCCGGTTCGCCACGGCGTCGACTCTGCCGATCATGCTGGACTCCACCGAGCCGAACGTGGTGGAGGCCGGGTTGGAGATGCTTGGCGGCCGGTGCGTGGTCAACTCGGTGAACTTCGAGGACGGCGACGGCCCCGACTCCCGGTACGCGCGGGTGATGCCCATCGTCCGTGAGCATGGCGCGGCGGTGGTGGCGCTGCTCATCGACGAGGAGGGGCAGGCCCGTACCCAGGATTGGAAGGTTCGGGTCGCGGCGCGGCTGATCGACGACCTGACCGGCCGGTGGGGCATGGACCGCGCCGACATCCTGATCGACGCGTTGACGTTCCCGATCGCCACCGGGCAGGAGGAGACCCGCCGCGACGGCATCGAGACGATCGAGGCGATCCGGGAGATCACCCGCCGCTACCCGGGGGTCAACTTCACCCTGGGCGTCTCGAACATCTCGTTCGGGCTCAACCCGGCGGCCCGGCAGGTGCTCAACTCGGTGTTCCTGCACGAGTGCGTGCAGGCCGGCCTGACGTCGGCGATCGTGCACGCCAGCAAGATCCTGCCGATGTCGAAGATCCCGCAGGAGCAGCGCGAGGTCGCACTGGATCTGGTGTACGACCGGCGCCGCGAGGGGTACGACCCGGTACAGCGTTTCCTCGAGCTCTTCGAGGGCGTCGACGTGACCAGCGCCCGGGCCAGCCGCGCGCAGGAGCTGGCGGCGTTGCCGCTCGACGAGCGGCTCAAGCGGCGGATCATCGACGGTGAGCGCAACGGCCTGGAAGCCGACCTGGACGAGGCGATGGCCGGCGGTCGGCCCCCACTGTCGATCATCAACGACATCCTGCTGGACGGGATGAAGGTGGTCGGTGAGCTGTTCGGCTCCGGGCAGATGCAGCTGCCGTTCGTGCTCCAGTCCGCCGAGGTGATGAAGACCGCGGTGGCGTACCTGGAGCCGCACATGGAGACCGCCGACGATGGCGGCAAGGGTCGCATCGTGCTCGCCACCGTGCGCGGCGACGTGCACGACATCGGCAAGAACCTGGTCGACATCATCCTGTCGAACAACGGCTACGAGGTGGTGAACATCGGCATCAAGCAGCCGATCAGCGCCATCCTGGACGCCGCCGAGCAGCACCGTGCCGACGCGATCGGCATGTCCGGCCTGCTGGTCAAGAGCACCGTCATCATGAAGGAAAACCTGGCCGAGATGGCCACGCGCGGGGTCGCGGAGCGCTGGCCCGTCCTGCTGGGTGGGGCGGCCCTGACGCGGGCGTACGTCGAGGACGACCTGCGGTCGATGTTCCCCGGGCAGGTGCACTACGCGCGGGACGCGTTCGAAGGGCTGTCCCTGATGGACAAGGTGATGACCGCCAAGCGCGGCGGCGCACCGGTGATCGACCCGGAGCGGGAGGCGGCCCTCGCGGCGCGGCGTGCCCGCCGGGAACGGCAGCGGTCCGTGGTCACCGACTCGCTGCCGGAGCTGCACGACTCCTCGGTCCGTTCCGATGTCGCTGCGGACGTGCCGGTGCCCACCCCACCGTTCTTCGGCACGCGGGTGGTCAAGGGCGTGCCGATGGCCGACTACGCGGCGCTGCTGGACGAGCGGGCCACCTTCCTCGGGCAGTGGGGGTTGCGCGGCGCCCGCGGCGGCAGCGGACCCTCCTATGAGGAGCTGGTCGAGACCGAAGGTCGGCCGCGCCTGCGGTACTGGCTGGACCGCCTGATCTCCGACCAGGTGCTCGAGGCAGCCGTGGTGTACGGCTACTTCCCGGCGTACTCCGAGGGCAATGACCTGGTGGTGCTCGACGAGAACGGGCACGCGGAGCGCGCCCGGTTCTCCTTCCCCCGGCAGCGGCAGGAGCGCCGGCTCTGCCTGGCGGACTTCTTCAAGCCCAAGGGCGACCAGCTCGATGTGGTCGCGCTGCAACTGGTCACCGTCGGTCAGCCGGTCAGTGAGTACGCGGCGAAGCTGTTCGCCCGCAACGAGTACCGCGACTACCTGGAGGTGCACGGGCTCTCCGTGCAGCTCACCGAGGCCCTCGCGGAGCACTGGCACCGGCGTGTCCGCGCCGAGATGACCCTGCCCGACGGCCGTCCGCTGGGCCACGCTGACCCGACGGACCTGGCTGGCCTGCTGCGCAACGACTACCGGGGCTGCCGGTACGCGTTCGGCTACCCGGCCTGCCCGGATCTGGAGGACCGGGCGAAGATCGTGGATCTGCTCGGGGCGGATCGGATTGGCGTGGAGCTGTCCGAGGAGTTCCAGCTCATGCCGGAGCAGGCCACCGACGCCATCGTGGTTCACCACCCGGAGGCCAGCTACTTCAACGCCAAGTAACGACGGCAGGTGCCCTGACCCTGCGAGCGCTGGTCGTTCGGAGCGGGGTTTCCCGGGCGCTCAGGATGGCCGTGGCGCAGCTCTTCGTGGCGACACCGCTCAGCGGCGAGCGGTCCGGCGTCGAAACGCCGCAAGGTCTGGTGGGCGACGTGCTGACGCCGCTGCTGGTACCCGTTCAGGTGTAGAGACGCAGGATCCGTAGGACGGCCTCCCGGTCGCCCTCGACGCGCACGGTCCCGTCGCGCTCGGCGCGCGCGAGTGGCAGGTCGTCGAAGAGAAGGCGGCTCCAGACCGTCGACTCCGCAGTCACGGTCGCCGCCGGCTCCGTGGCCACAACGGCTCGGACGTCCAGGCGCCCGTTGATCGCTGCCACGCGGTAGTCGCGCGTCGGCGGATCGGAGCGCCGGCCATCGTAGAGGCGGAGGGCCAGGACCGGCACCTCGCCCGGCGCCTCCGGAGCCATCGTCCGCATGGCGAGGACCGTTCCATCAGGAGTCATGCCGCCGTCCGTGCTCGGGTCGGGGCCGGCGGAGTACCAACGCCCCAGCGATTCCAGGACTGACTCCAGCTTGCGGCCCCAGTCCGTCGCGGCGTACGCGCGGGTGCGGGCCAGGTCCGGCAGGACGACCTGCTCGACGATCCCGGTCTCCTGCAGCGACCGCAGCCGGTCGGTGAGAACGGCCGGTGTGATGCCACGGACCGACTCCTGCAGGTCGACGAACCGCTTGGGCCCGAGAATCACCTCACGCACCACGATCAGGGTCCATCGATCACCCACCAGATCGAGAGCATTCGCGGCGCGGCAGGCGTCCCCGAGATCCCGAAAGGTCCGCTTGGTTGGCACGAACGCCTCACTACCTTCCCGCCTAGCTATGGTCAAGCAAGCACGCACTATGCTTAGGATAGCGACATGACAACCATCCACACCACGACCCCTGCCCCTCCGGTCGTCGATCGCGAGACCTGGCTCGCCGCGCGCGAGACGTTGCTCGTCCGCGAAAAGGCGCACACACGCGAGGGCGACGCGATCGCCGCCGCCCGGCGCCGCCTGCCGATGACCGAGGTATCACCGATCTTGCTTATCGGAGCGCACGGCCCGACACCACTGCAGGACATCTTCGCCGGCCGTGACCAACTGGTTGTCTACCGGCACATGTGGCACCTCGGAAAGCCGTTCGAGGATCAGTGCGAAGGCTGCACCGCCACCATCTGGGACTTCCACAATGCGGTCTACCTTGAGGAGCGCGGCATCTCCTTCGCGGTCTTCTGCGAGGGGCCGTACGAGGAGGTCGCTCCCTTTCGGGACTTCATGGGCTACACGCACCCGTGGTATTCCACCCACGGCATCGAGGACCCCGCCTATGCCGGCGGCGGCGAGATCGCGTGCTTCCTGCACCGGGACGACCGATTCTTCCTGACGTATGAGACGACCGGCCGGGGCGTCGAAGCGATCATGTCGTCGCACAAGATGCTCGATATGACCGTCTACGGCCGGCAGGAGGTTTGGGAGGACTCACCGGAGGGCTGGCCGCAGGAACCGACCTACACGCGGTGGCGCAGGGACGGCCGACCCGTACCGCAGTGGACCAGGCCCGGAGCCGGGCGCGTCGGCGCACAGCAACAACAGCACTGCCACTGACGGGTGCCGGGCGTTCACATCTCCGGCGCCGGCTCGAACGGCCCGGACGGGCCGAGCAGCTCAGCTGACAGCCGCCATCGACGTGCCCGTTGTGGTCAATGCCGCGATCACCATCGTGCTCGTCGGCACCCTCTTTCTGGCCATCACCGTGGTCTACCGCAGCGTGAGAGGCCTCGACCTCTAGCAACACCGAAGCGCACCCGCGGAGGAAGCAGCGCCTTGGGTACGCTCCGGGCATGTTCCGTGCGGCTCGTTCTGGCGACTTCGAGCAGATCATCCGCCTCTACCGGCAACTGAACCCCGACGATCCGGTGCTGCGAGACGGGTCTGACGCAGCGGCCTTCCAGCAGATCCTGGGCTCTACGGCGCTGCACCTCTTCGTACTCGAACTGGATGGGGTCGTCGTCGCCACGACGTATCTCAACGTGATCCCCAACATCACCCGATCCGCATCGCCGTACGCTGTCATCGAGAACGTCGTCGTCGAGGAGTCGCGGCGAGGCACGGGTCTGGGCCGGCAGATCATGGCCGGCACCCTTCAAGCCGCCTGGGATGCGGGCTGCTACAAGGCGATGCTGATGACGGGCTCGCGCACGCCCGCGACCCACGCCTTCTACCGGGCCTGCGGGTTCTCAGCCGACGTCAAGACGGCGTATCTCGCTCGACCATCGTGACGAGCACCGTAAGGCTAGGCAGCCCCGCCGTCGGGGAAGGTTTCGCGCAGCGCCGGGTCCAGCGATCGGCCGGTCGTCGGCTCGATGAACAACTCGGCGAGTAGGAGGTCGGCAAGGTGGCTCGGGTTCATGCCGGACTCCTTGCCGCTGCGGGCCTGGAGTGCGCCGCCGAGGCGTAGGGCGGCCTTTACCGCGCCGGCCGGGAGGCGGGCGACCCGGCGGCGTCGGCCGACGGCCTCGGCGATGCGCCCGATCATGTCGTTCCAGGTGAGATTCTCGTCGGCGACGGGGATGTCCGCACCGCTCGCCTGCTCCAGCGCGTCCATCGCGACGTCCGCGACGCTGCGGGCCGAGGCCGCGGCGCTTCCGCCGGTGGGAACAGCCAAGGGGGTACGCGAGCGCGCCCACCGGTCCAACGGCCCGGACCAGTTGGGTAGCCGGTCACCGGCCCGACCGAAGATGAACGGCAACTCGAGTACGGCGATCGGCAACTCCGGGCCGGCCGCCGACCGTCCCTCCTGGGCCTGCTCCAGGCGGCAACGGATGTACGTGTGACGCTCCGCGAGCCGCCACTGCGGATGTAGCCGGTCGAAATAGGTGTAGTACGAGCCCATGATGACGCCGCGGCTGAGACCTTCGAGGCGGGCGGCAGTGCACAGGCGTACCACCGGCTCGACGTTGTCCCGGCGGAACGCCGGGTAGATCGGCTTGGGCAGCGGTCGCTGCTCGTCGGTGCGGGTGGCATAGACCACGCCGTCATGACCGGCGAGCAGCGGCCGCAGATCGTCGATCGAGGCGGACTCGACATCGAGCAGGTGATCGACACCCGGCTGGGCGGTACGCGCCACCGTGGTCGCCTCATGTCCCCGCTCGCGCAGCACGTTTACGACATGAGCGCCGATCAGGCCACTGCCACCCACCACGAGAATGCGCACGCTGCATCGTCCACTCTGGAGCCCGGTGCTTGTCAAGCCGCAATGGGCATCAGCTGGAGAGTGGACCGGCCCGGATGATCAGCCACACGCTCGGATGCCGACAATCCCGGTTACGCGGGCGATGGCGGGTAGGTTCGACGTTGGACCGGGCAATCCGGGCCGGTGGACGTCCGTGAGCTGGCTCGGGCCGCCGCTCAGACGAGGATGACGCGATCGATGCCATCGCGATGAACGGGGTTGAGGATGCCGGAACCGCGCGCCTTCTGGCTGGACGAGCAGTTCGACCGTGAGCACGGCGCCGACGGGTGTGGTCGCTACGAGGCCGAGGTGCTGAGGCGGATCGACGACTTCACCGACACCTGGGGCGACATCGCGCCGGTCGAGTTCGCCGCGACGGCATGGCGGGTGGCCAGTGAGCTGTCGCCCGGCTTCGTCCGCTGGCACCGGCGGATTGTCTCGGCGACCTGCGCGCGAAGCCCGTGGGACGGCAGCATGGTCGGCGCGGTGACGGTGATCTCCCGCTGGCCGGCTGAGCTCACCTGGACGAAGCAGTGGCAGCGCGACCGTGGCTGGCGGGACTGGCCCCAACTGTTCGGCCAGTACACGACACCGACCGAGCAGGATCAGACGCGAAGCCCGCATCTGCGGGCGATGCTCCAGGTGGAGGCGCCGGTCCCGCTCGATGATCTGCCGCCGGCCCCGGACGGTCCGGATGACTCCGTGGCGATCACGGCGCGCAGAGCCGTGGTGGTGCTGGCTCGGGAGCTCAACGACCTCCTCGCCCCGATCATCGGCCAGCTCGAGGCCGGGGTTCCTGCAGACTCCTGACCTGCGCCCGGCCCCTCACGGCCGTAGGGGTGGGTGACCCGGCACCGGTGGGCCCGGCCTGGTCAGCGACCAGGCCGGGCCCACCGCCCGTCAGCCGGTCAGGATGAACTTCTCCCAGGACCCGACCGTCGTACGGTTGGCGATCAGTGCTGCCGCACCGGCGTTCTCGGCGGCCACGATCTGGTTGTTGGCCAGGGCACGCAGGCCGACCGTCCCGTCCGAGTTGGTGATGAGCTGGAAGGTCTCCCACGGTCCGATCGTCGTGCGGTTCGCGATCAACGGTTCGGCGCCCGCGTTCTCGGCGCAGACGTACAGCCCGTTGGCGCGCGACCGTAGGGCGATGGTGCCGTTGCCGGCGTCGACCCGGTCGAACTGCTCAGTCGTCCCGACGGTGGCCCGGTTGGCGATCAGCGGGCTGGTGCCGACAGCCGACACGTACTGGTTGTTGACCTGCGCCCGCAGGCTGATCCCTCCGGGTCCGCCGCCGGCGCCGGTGGTGAAGGTGAACGAGTCGACGTCGAACAGGTTGCCGGAAGCGCCCTTGAACACCAGGTACAGGGTGGTCGTCGAGGCGGGCGGGTTACTGATGGCGCTGGACACCTCGGTGAAGGTGTCCCAGCCACCGGTCACCGGCACGGTGACGGTGCCCAGCAGAGTGCCGGTGGCGGATCCGGCGCGTACCTCGATGGTGCCGCCCGCGCCGGCCGAGGAGACCCGAGCGGTGAACCGGTTCGCGTTGGCCAGGTGGTACGGCTGGTACGAGATCCAGTCGTTGTTCTCGATGAATCCGGCCGTGCGGCCACCCTCGGCGCTGGGGTGGTCGGCGAGCTGGACGCCGGACTGTGCGCCGAAGTGCTCGCCCTGCCGGTGTTTCGGTTGCAAAGTCTTGATGCTGTGCGTGGTGAGCCCGCCGTTGTCGGTGTAGGCGGCGTCGAAGACGCCGTAGATGTTGGCCGCCGCGTCGTGCTCACCGTCGGTGGGAACGGTGATCGTGCCGCTGCAGCCGGTCTTCGAGGTGATCTGGTGAGCATGGCTGTCGTGGCCCAGCGCGTAGGTGAGGCTCACCCGCGCACAGTTGATCGTGCCGTCCTGCGGGTCGCTCACGGCGATCTGGTAGGGCACCGTGTCACCGAAGCTGAAGAGCTGCCCGTCGGTGGGCAGGGTGAGCGAGACCGTCGGGGCGGTGTTGCCGACGGTGACGACCAGGCTCGCCGTGCCGGACAGGCCGGTCGGGTCGGTGACCTTCAGGGTGGGGCTGTACGTGCCGTTCGTGGAGTACGTCTTCGTGGGGTTGGCCGCCGTCGACGTGGTGCCGTCGCCGAAGGTCCACAGGTAGCTCAGCGCGCCACCCTCCGGGTCGGAGCTGCCGGCCGACGAGAAGGCGACGGTCAGCGGGTTCGGCCCGGAGGTGGGATTCGCCGAGGCGACCGCGATGGGGCTGCGGTTGCCGCCGCCGATGTACTCGATCCGGAAGAGCGCCTGGTTGTTCGAGCCGGTGCCGTAGTCCAGCACGTACAGCGCACCGTCCGGGCCGAAGGCCATGTCCATGACCTGGGTGCCGGTCCACGGGAAGTCGGAGATCTCTCCACGGGTGCCGTCGGCGTTGACCGCGATCGCCTTGATCCAGCGGCGGCCGTACTCGCCGGCGAAGTAGCGGCCGTCCAGCGATGCGGGGAACTTGATGCTGGAGTTGAGCGAGGCGTTGTACCGGTACACCGGCCCGCCCATGGGTGACTCCGAGCCGCTGCCGAACTCCGACGGCGACCCGGCGTCGCCGTACTTGATCCAGCTCGGCTTCGCCGCGGGCAGCGTGGTGAGCCCGGTGTTGCGGAACGAGTTGTTGGTCGGCCCGCCCGTGCAGGTGTACTTGGCCTGCGACGGGCCGGACGGGAAGGTGTATTCATTGTATGTTTCGGCGGTCGTGTTGGTGCCGGTGCAGTACGGCCAGCCGTAGTTGCCGGGCGCGGTGATGCGGTTGAACTCGACCTGACCCGCGGGGCCACGGTTCGCGTCGCCCGTGCCGGCGTCGGGGCCGTAGTCGCCGAGGTAGACGATGCCGGTCGCCTTGTCGACGCTCATCCGGAACGGGTTGCGCAGGCCCATCGCGTAGATCTCCGGGCGGGTCCGGGCCGTGCCGGGCGCGAACAAATTGCCGGACGGGATCGTGTACGAGCCGTCCGCCTGCGGCTTGATCCGCAGCACCTTGCCCCGCAGGTCGTTCGTGTTGCCCGCCGAGCGCTGGGCGTCGAACTGCGGGTTCCGGTTGGTCCGCTCGTCGAGAGGCGCGTACGAGTTGGACTCGAACGGGTTCGTGTCGTCGCCGGTGGTCAGGTACAGGTTGCCGGCGGCGTCGAAGTCCAGGTCGCCGCCGACGTGGCAGCACTGCCCACGGTCGTTGTCGACCTGGAGCATGATCCGCTCGCTGCTCATGTTGAGCGTGTCGTCGGTGTCGAGCGTGAACCGGGACAGCCGCAGGTGCCCTCTCCACCGATCGAAGTCCGACGCCGTGCCGGTGGTCGGGGCGTCCCCGGACGGGGTGCTCAGCGTGGGGGAGTAGTAGAGGTAGACGTACCGGTTGGTGGCGAAGTTGGGGTCGACGGCGACGCCCTGCAACCCCTCCTCGTCGTGGGTGTAGACGGACAGGGTGCCGGCGACCTTGGTGTTGCCGGCCACGTCGGTCACCCGCACGACGCCGTTGCGGGCGGTGTGGATCACCGAGCGGTTGGGCATGACGGCCAGGGACATGGCCTCACCGAGCTCCGCCGAGCCGGTGGCGAGTTTGACCTGTTGATAGTCCGAGGCGGGAATCGCCGCCGCCTGGGCGGTGGATGGCGCGGCAACGGCCAGGGTCACGCTCGCGGCGGCGGTGAGCGCCGCGACGAGGGCCCGGGGCCAGCGCCGGGGGTACGAGGGCATGATCGTCCTTCCTCGACGACCGGGGACCGGGCGTGCGGGGGCGCACCACGGCCAGGTGGAGGTGGTGAAGAGCCAACCGGAGCGGGGTCAGCCGGTAACGAGGTCGAACTTCTCCCACTGGCCGACGGAGGTCCGGTTGGCGATCAGCGCGGACGCGCCCGCGTTCTCGGCGGCGACGTACCGGTTGTTCACCGTGGCCCGCAGGCTCACCGTGCCGTCGGAGTTGCGGACGAGCTGGAAGGTTTCCCAGGCACCGGCGGTGGCCCGGTTGGCGATCAGCGCGGCGGCGCCGGCGTTCTCGGCGGCGACGTACTGCCCGTTGCCCTTGGCGCGCAGCGCGACGTTGCCGTTTCCGAGGTCGACCAGGTCGAACCGCTCGGTGGTGCCGATGGCGCTGCGGTTGGCGATCAGCGCGGTGGTGGAGTTGGGCGCGCTGACGTACTGGTTGTTGGCCCGGGCGCGCAGGCTGGAGCCGCTGGGCGGCGGCGTCGTGGTGCGCGGCGAGCAGTCGGCCGTCACGGCGCCGGCGGCGACGCGGAGGCCGCCGAGCAGCATCCGGGTGAAGTTCGTGTCGCTGTACGACGCTTCGGTGTGCCCGAGGCCCGTGTACCAGGCCCGCCCGCCGCCGTACGCCTTGCACCAGGTGATCGGGTGGTCGCCGCTCATGTTGCCGCCGCTGTAGGACGACTCGTCGAGGCTGGCGAGGACCCGCACGTTCGGCCGGGGGTTGGTGCGGTAGTTGTACCACTCGTCGGAGCGGACCCAGGTGTCGCCCAGGTGGGCGGTGGAGGGGTTGGTCCGGTCCTCGACTCGGACGGTGGCGGTCTGGATCGCCGGGTGCGAGTCGAACCACGCCCCGACCAGCCCGCCGTACCACGGCCAGCTGTACTCGGTGTCGGCGGCGGCGTGCACGCCGACGTATCCGCCACCAGCGGCGATGTACGACTCGAAGGCCGTCTGCTGGGTGGCGTTGAGGACGTCGCCGGTCGTCGACAGGAAGACCACCGCCTGGTACTGGGCCAGGTTGGCGGTGGTGAACTGGGCGGCGTCCTCGGTCGCGGTCACGGTGAAGCCGTTGGCGGAGCCGAGCTGCTGGATCGCGGTGATGCCGGTCGGGATGGACGAGTGGCGGAAGCCGGCGGTCTTGCTGAACACCAGGACCTTGGTCAGTGGTGCTGCCGAGGCCGGCGCCGGAAGGGCTACCAGGGTGGCCAGCATCACGGCCAGGCCGGTGACGAGTGCTGACAAACGGGGACGGGAACGCATGGTCCTGCTCCTCTGCTGAGCGTCGACCCGGGCACGCGCGTCAGTGGGCGTGCGGACTCGCCGGGGCCGGGTTGGCGGTGGTACGGAGCCGGGCCGCCGATGCTCGGCTGAGGTGGTGCGGTGTGGCGCGGTGTTGCCGTTCGGTGCTCCCCACCCGCCGAGGGGGGATCGTCATGTCGCGGCCGACAGCGCCAGGAGACGGGCTGGCGCGACAGCGGCGACCATTCGCGATGGCACCGCCGACGACCTGGACGCCACCAGTGTGGACGGTCAAGCCATCGACTTGTATCGCTGACGCAGTAAACCTCCGATGTCTACGTGGCGTCAAGCCCGCCCGGCGACACCACTGAGGAACCCGGGCAGGGTGAACGACAGCGCTTGGGCTCCGACAGGTGACCGTCGCTGGTGGGGTCCCTCAGTCCGATACGACTGCCGGCGCGAGTGCCAGCTGTTTGACCTGGCGCAGCATCAGCGCGGTCTCGACGGTGCGGATGCCGTCCAGGGCGCCGATCTTGTCGTTGAGGTACGCGTACAGCTCCTCGGTGCCCCGGCAGCGAACGGCCGCGATGATGTTGGTCTGGCCGGTGGCCGCGGCGGCGAACTCCACCTCCGCGTGCTCGGCCAGCGCGTGCCCGGCCGCGGCCAGCGCGGACGGTGCCACGGTCAGCCACAGCATCGCGCCGACCTCGCGGCCGACGTGTTCCGGGAGATATTGCACGGCGAAGTAGAGGACGCCGCTGCCGCGCAGCCGGTCCAGGCGGCGTCGCACGACGTCCTCGGACTGGCCGCACGCCGTCTGCAGCTCGGTGAGGCCGGCCCGGCCGTCCCGGAACAGCGCGGCGAGTAGCGCCTCGTCGGTTTCGTCGACCGTGACGGTGCCTGGCACCGCCTCGACCGGAGTGGGGCGCAGGGCCGCCTCCTGCTCGGTGGTGAGGGCGTTGGCCTTCTGCAGCCAGCGGAGAGGGCCGCCGTAGAAGCGGTGCAACAGGCAGTGTGCGCTGAACCCGATCACCCGCTGGGTGCGCTGCAACCGGCCCAGCAACAGTTCGTCCCGGGCGGCGAGGCTACGGGGCCTCATCTCGCAGACCACCTCGCTGCCGCCGGAGATCAACGCGACGTACGACGTATCGGGGCGGCGGGCGAGCGCGTCGGCCAGTCGCTCGGACATGTCCGGGGTGCACCGCAGCCGGACGATCCAGTTGGAGCGGCCGAGCCGGCTCTCGTCGGTCATGCCCAGCACGCGCAGCCCCGCCTGGGTCTGCAGGCGCCGGAAGCGGCGGGCGATGGTCTGGTCCGAGACGCCGAGGGCGGCGGCGATCCGGCTGAACGGGGCGCGGCCGTCGAGTTGCAGGGCCTGCAGCAGTCGCAGGTCGAGCTGGTCCAGGGGAGGGGTCACGGTCTTCCTGATCGTCGGCGGCGTCACCAGCGTAGGAGCCGGTGACGCCGCCGTCTCTTGGTTGGGGGAGGTCAGGCCGGGACGGTTTCTGGTAGCTGGGCCGCGGGCTGGGCCTCGAGCACCGGGCGCGGGCGGCGCAGCAGGATGACCGCGGCCAGCGCGGCGATGAGCATCAGCGTGGCCGACACGGTCAGGGACAGGTGGAAGCCGTCGAGGAACGCCATGTTGAGGGCGTTCATCGCGACGTCCCGCTGGCCGCCGTAGTCGATGACGGCGACCGCCTGGAAGCCGCTGTCGTCCATCGCCGTGGTGGCGGCCTGCTGGCGGTCACCGCTGACGCCGCCGTCGGCGAGGTGCCCCGGCAGGGTGCTCGCCGCCCTGCTGATCAGCAGGGCGCCCAGCACGGCGGGGCCCAGCGCGCCGCCGACCTGGCGGAACGCGTTGTTGGCTGCCGCGGCCATGCCGGCAAGCTGGAACGGCACCGAGCTGACCGCGGTCGCGGTCATCGGGGTCAGCACCGCGCCGAGGCCCAGGCCGAACAGCGCGAGCCGCCAGCTCAGCTGCCCGAACGACGTGTCGGCGTCGACGCTGCTGAGGAAGAACAGGGCGGTCGCCGAGATGAAGAGGCCGGCGCTGAGCAGCCAGCGCACCTGCACGCGGTGCATGAGGCGGGCGATCAGCGGCCCCACGACGACCGGGACTGCCGTGTTGGTCAGCAGCCGCAGCGCCGCTTCCATGGTCGACAGTTGCTGGACCAGGCCGAGGTAAAGGCTGAGCACGAAGATGCTTCCGATCACGCCCATGAAGCTGACCATGGCGATCACGGCGGTCGCGTTGAACCCGCGGCTGGCGAACAGGGCGGGGCTCAGCATCGGCGAGTCGCTGCGCTGCTCGATCACGACGAACGCGGCGAGGCTCAGCGCGGCCACGGCGAACGCCAGGAGCACGATGGGGTCGATGAATGAGCCGGCACCGCCCTCGATGACGGCGAAGACCAGGGCGACGATGGCCAGGGCGGCGGTGATCTGCCCCGGCCAGTCCAGGTGCCGCTTTCCCGGCGCCCGTGAGTCGGTGACCAGCGGAATGGCGATCAGGGCGGTGAGCAGCGCGAGCGGGATGGCCGGCAGGTAGATCCAGCGCCAGGACGCGTGCTCGAGGATCGCGCCGGCCAACAGGGGGCCGAGCGCGAGGGCGAGCATCAGGGAGGTGGCCCAGAGGCTGATGTACCTGCCGCGCCTGCGTGGGTCCGGCACAGCGTGGCTGATGAGCGCCAGGGTGGCGGGCAGTAGAGCGGCCGCACCCACGCCGGCGAGTGCCTGGCCGACCCAGACCATCGTGATCGACTGGGCGGAGAGCGCGACGGTCGCGCCGATCACGCAGAACAGCAGGCCAGCCTGGAAGACCTTCTTGCGCCCATGCACGTCGCCGAAGACGCCGGCGGTCAGGATCAGGGCGGCCATCGGGAGTACGAAGGCGTCCGACACCCAGGACAGGTCGGCGGTCGACGCGTTGAGTCCGCGTTGAATCGCCGGCAGGCTCACCGACACTGTCGTCACTGGCAGGTATGCGACGAACACCCCCAGGCATGCCATGACCAGTGTCGCGCCGAGCCGGTCTCCGGACGCCTTATCCGTTGTTGCCATCTACGCGCAGCTCCTCTTCGGCGGACCGAGTGTCCGGCCGACGAGTCAGCATCCGTGCCGTCGAGGGTGGGCCGCCAGCCGATCGCATCGAATCCCGGAATACCGACGGGTGGCCCCCGTACTGCGGGGCTTTTCGACACCCGTACCCGTCCGTGCTGCCGGAGTTGCGGGCGAACCGAAGCACGCGGAGCCCTCGGTGCCGCCGACCGGGGCTCCGGGCGGGGCGGCGCAGGGGCGTCAGGCGCCGACGTGATCGGGCTGGTTGCCGGTGCTGGTCCGGTGGCCCTCGGGTGCCGCTGCGGCAAGCGCGGTCCGGACGACCTCCACCAGAGGGATGTCCGGGTGCTCGAACCAGTGCTGGACTCCGACCCGCAGGATGGCCAGGAAGGTCGCGGCCAGGAGGCGGGAGCGCAGTGCCACGTCGGCGTCGGTGTCGGCGTCGGTGAGACGGTGGGCGAGTTCCGCGGCCAGCTCACGCTCGATCGCGGCGTACGCCGCGACCTGGTGGGGGGCCAGGCCGGGGTGCCCTCGTAGCTTTCGGCGTTGGGTCAGCCAGGAAGGCTCAGCACCGCCGAAGACCTCCTCGGTGAGGCGTTCGGCTGCCCGGCTCAGCACGGTCCATGGCTGCTCGTTGACGGGCTGTTCGCGGATCAGCTGCAACAGCCGGTGCAGGCGCATGGTGTCGCCGTGGAAGAGCGCCTGTTCCTTGCTTGAGAAGTAGTTGGAGAAGGTCCGCCGGGAGACGTTGGCGGCGTCGGCGATCGCCTCGACCGTCACCGCGTCGATCCCCTGGTCGGCGGCGAGGTGCAGGGCCGCCTCGTGCAGGGCGAGGCGGGTCGCCGCCTTCTTGCGCTCCCGCAGCCCGGTGGTCTCCTCCATCGCTCCGAGGGTACGTGCGGGTGACGGACTTCTCAATGCGCAAACTTGCCTGTTGGGCAAGATCGGTAGATGCTTGCTTGAGGCAACCAACATGTGGGTGTGGAGCGGACGTGGACAGCGGTGCTAGTGAACTCGGGCTTCGCCTGTACGACCTGGTCAGAACCGTTCGGCTGCTGAAGCAACGCCGAGCCGACGAGCGCCCGGCGATTCCGCCCGGCCTGCTCGGCATGCTCGTGCAGATCGATCAGCTGTCCAGCGACTGCCACGCCCGCGAGCTGGCCCACCACACCCGGCTCGACCCGTCGACCGTCAGCCGCTCCGTTACCGCGCTCGTCGCGCACGGCCTGGTCGAGCGGCGGCCCGACCCGACCGACAAGCGGGCGACGTTCCTGGCGGTCACCCCGGCCGGCCGGGCGGCCCTGGCCGACAGCCACCGCTGGTACGGCGAGGTGCTCGAGCGAGCGCTCGCCGAGTGGACTCCCGGCGAGGTGGCGGCGCTGAGCGCCGCCCTCGGCCGGTTCAGCGGCGACATCGAGGTCGCCCTTGGAAATCACGACAACCTGGAGGCCGCGCGATGAGCGCACCCACCATCACGACCGGCGCTGAGCCGATGACCCATCGGCGGACGCTGGAGGCGCTCAGTGGGCTGCTGCTGGTGCTGTTCGTCGCGATGCTCAGCAGCACGGTCGTCTCGACCGCGCTGCCGAAGATCATCGGATCACTGAACGGCTCGCAGAGCCAGTACACCTGGGTGGTCACCGCGACCCTGCTCACCGCGACCGCGACCACCCCGATCTGGGGCAAACTCGCCGACCTGTTCAACAAGAAGACCCTCATCCAGGTTGCCATCGTGGTCTTCCTGGTGGGCTCCGTCATTGCCGGCTTCTCGCAGAGCGCGGGCCAGCTGATCGCCGCCCGCGCGTTCCAGGGCATCGGGGTCGGCGGTCTGCAGGCGCTCGTCCAGGTGGCGATCGCGGCCATGATCCCGCCGCGCGAGCGGGGCCGCTACAACGGCTACCTCGGCGGTGTCATGGCCGTCGCGACCGTCGGCGGTCCGCTGCTCGGCGGCCTCATCGTCGACACGTCCTGGCTCGGCTGGCGCTGGTGCTTCTTCGTCGGCGTGCCGGTAGCCGCCATCGCGTTGCTCCTGCTCCAGGCCACCCTGCACCTGCCCACCGTGCGACGCGAGAACGTCAAGATCGACTACCTGGGTGCCAGCCTGATCGCCGCCGGCGTCAGCCTGCTGCTGATCTGGATCTCCTTCGTCGACAGCTCGTTCGCCTGGGCCTCCTGGCAGACCGCGGCCATGGTCGGCGGCACGCTCGTCCTGATTGCCCTGGCAGTCTGGGTCGAGTCGCGTGCGGCCGAGCCGGTCGTCCCGCTCAGCATCGTGCGCCAGCACACCACCGCGCTGGCCATCCTCGGCAGCCTCGCGGTCGGCATGGCCATGTTCGGCGGCGCCGTCTTCCTCGGCCAGTACTTCCAGATCGGCCGCGGCTACAGCCCGACGGAGGCAGGCCTGCTCACCATCCCGATGATGGCCGGCGTCCTCGGCTCCTCGATCGTCGCCGGCCGGCTGATCACCAAGAGCGGAAAGATCAAGCCGTACATCGTCGCCGGCTCGATCCTCCTCGTCGCCGGGTTCGCCCTGCTCGGCACCATCGACCACGAGACGTCGCTCGTCCTGGTCGGCGCCGCCATGTTCATCGTCGGCGTCGGCGTCGGCATGACCATGCAGAACCTCGTTCTCGCCGTTCAGAACACGGTCTCGCTCAAGGACATCGGCGCGGCCAGTTCCAGCGTCGCGTTCTTCCGGTCGCTCGGCGGCACCATCGGTGTCTCCGTGCTCGGCGCCGTCCTCGCCCGCCGGGTCAGCGACCAGATCACCCACGACCTCGCCGCCGCCGGGATCCCCACCTCCGGCAGCGCGGGTGGCAGCAGCAACCTCAACATCACCGCGCTGCCCGAGCAGGTCCAGGGCATCGTCCGGGCCGCGTACGGCGACGCCACCGGACACATCTTCCTCATCTCCGCCGCCATCGGGGTCGTCGGCATCATCGCCGCGCTCCTGCTCAAGCCGGTCACCCTGCGGACCAGCCTCGACCTGCCGGACGCCGCCACCTCAGCGGCCGTCGCCGCCGACGCGGTCGACGGCGCTCCCGCCTTCGACCAGGTGCACGTCGACGCCGACCAGGACGAAGCGACCCGCCGACGCTGACGTCGGGCCGTACGACCCGGGGCCGCCGCCGTCCGAAGACGGCGGCGGCCCCGATCTGTCCAGCGAGGCCAGCACGAGCGAACGTCACCGAATCGAGGGACCTGTGGACACCGCGGAGCTCTCAGCGGCGCGGCCGGCGGCACCCGGCCGGCGAGCCGCCGCACTGCGCCGGGCGATGCGTGAGCTGGGCCTCGTCGCCGCACTGTTCCTCGCCTACAAGGCGGCACGGGTGGCGGTGGCCGACCGCGCATCGACCGCAGTGGGGAACGGGGAATGGATCTGGCGGGTGGAGCGCCTGATCCACCTGCCCAACGAGGCCGCCGTCCAACGTCCCGTGCTCTCCCTGGATTTGTTGGTGCACCTCGCCAACGGCTACTACGCGTACGTGCACTTCCCCGCCACGGCCATCTGTCTCATCTGGCTGTACGTGCGACACCCCGTGCACTATCTCTGGACGCGTCGGATGCTCGCCGGGCTCACCGCGGCGGCACTGGTGCTACACATCCTGGTTCCGCTGGCACCGCCGCGACTGACCGCCCTGACCGGCATGGTGGACACCGGCAGCCGTTACGGGCCCGCCGTCTACGGCCCACCCGACACGGACGCGTTGAGCAACCAGTACGCCGCGATGCCCTCCCTGCACGTCGGTTGGGCAATCGCGGTCGCCGTCGCCCTCATCGCGGTGACCGGTGGGCGCCTGCGGTGGCTGTGGCTGGCGCACCCGCTCGCCACCCTGCTGGTTGTCGTGTGCACGGGCAACCACTACTGGCTCGATGGCATCGTCGCGGCGATGGTGCTGACCGCCGTCTGCCTGGTGCTGTCCACGCCCCGCACCGGCGGCCGATCGATCCACCCGCTGACGCGGCACCCGACCGGATGGCCCCGCCAGCGCGTACGGGCGCCGCAGGCGCCAGCCGGGCAACCACCCGCGCACGTCGACCCCGGTGACGTCCTGCGAACACCATGACCCGCCACCCCCGGCGCGGGTAACTCGTCACCTGATCGGCTCTGGTTCTCGTGCCTGCCAGTGCAGGCGGTTCCGGTGGAGCCGTTCCATGGCCATCCAGCCGAGCGAGAACGGTATGGCGCCCATGGCGACGAATCCCAGAACGTCAGATCCGGTCACGTCGAAGACGGCGCCCACCTCTCCGAACAGTTGGGCGACGCTCTGGAACGCCACGTGGAAGCCGATGCCCGCCCAGATGTCGCCGGTGGCGACCCGGAAGCCGCCCAGGAGAAGCGCGAAGACGAAGAAGAGCAGCAGTCTGTCGAGGGAGACTGCGGCGCCGACGAGGAACCCGAACAGGGTGAACAACACGGCCTGTCCGATGAAAGCCTGCCAGGCCGGCAATCGGGTGGCGAGATTGCGCTGGAGATAGCCGCGGAAGACGAGTTCCTCCGGCAGCGCCTCGTACAGGAAGACGAGTACGACCAGCAGCGCCGCTACGCGCAGGGCGTCCGTCGCGGAGGTGCGCAGGCTGATCTCGACCCAACCGAAGCCGAGGCAGAGCGCGAACCCGATGGCGGCGGGAATGAGCCAGCAGGCCATGCCGAGCAGCAGGCGCCTGCCGACACGCCGGGAGGGCAGCCCGAGGCCGGTCCAGGGGCGACGGTCGAGCAGGCGGCGGGCGGCCACCACCAGGGGGACGACGAGCACTGTCGTGAGGATGGCCCTGGCGACGTGGGTCGGGCGGTCGTAGTCCCGGCCGAGCAGGGCGCCGTGGTAGAGGAACAGCCACACCAGCACGGTGCCGGTGAACACGATGAGGATTCGCCAGTGCAGGGCGAGGCGAGAGTCGGGGGACGTCCGGGTATCAGACACGTCAGGCTCGCTCTCCGACACGGCACGGCGGACCTCTCCGCACGGCGCAGCGTAGCCACCGGCGTCAAAGGCGGACCGTGGTCACGGCCAGCAGTCGGCGTGCCAGCGGGGCCGTCAGCGACCGAGGACGAGGTAGGCGAGGCCGAGGACGCCGCGGTAACCGCCGACGTACTGGCGCAACCGGTCGTCGAGTTCCGCGCGGACATCGGCCGAGCGGGGATCCTCCGGGTACGTCAGCAGCCACTCCTGGCGACCCGCGAGCCAGGTGGATTCGAAGTCGTCCCACTCCCGTTGGTCGGCGGTACTCAGGTGCAGCACCCGCCAGCCGCGCTCGCGGGCGGCTTCGACGAGCCCTGGGAGGGTCGTGACCTCCGTGCCGAAGATCTGCTCGACCTCCGGCGTCGGGGGACGTTCCCAGTACGCGTCACCGAACAGCAGCCTTCCACCGGGTCGGACCACGGTGGCGAGCGCGTCGAGGGCGGCGCCGCTGCCGCCGAAGGCGTGTGCCGAGCCGATGCAGAGGACCCGGTCGGCGGGCTCCTGCCAGGCCGCCGCTTCTCCCATCACGAAGGCGACGTGCCGGTTCAGCGACCGACCCGCGGCCAGCCGCCGCCCCCGGTCGAGGGCGGCATCGTCGGTGTCGACGCCGACGCCCCTCGTCGCGACCGGACCGGACACACCTCCGGCGGCGACCGCCCGCAGCAGCAGCTCACCCCAGCCGCAGCCGAGGTCGAGGACGCGCGCGCCCGGGCGGACGTCGAGTCGCTGCAGCAGCACCGACGCGTGCTCCTGGGACAGCGGAGTGTTCCAGCGCATCCGGGCGTAGCGGCTGGCGGCGAGGTGGTCGGTTGACTGCATGCGTTGAGGGTGCCAAGTCGTGATCGTCGGCGTGCGGCGGGTCCGGTGCCCGGGCGTACGGCAGGATCGGTGGCGTGGACGTGGGACGTGGGGGGCCGGTGCGGCGGCCGACCCCGCAGGAGGTGGCGGCAGCCGCCGGTCGGGGTCTGGCGGACGTGATCGGCCCTGGCCTGCGGGTGCTGTTCTGTGGTTTCAACCCGGGCCTCTACTCCGCTGCCGTGGGGCTGCCCTTCGCCCGGAAGGGCAGCCGGTTCTGGCCGGCCCTGCACGGTGGCGGCTTCACCGACCGGGAGCTGCACCCGTGGGAGCACGACGAGCTGCTGCGACAGGGCCTGGGCATCAGCAGCCTGAGCAACCGGGCCACCGCCCGTGCCGACGAGCTGACGTCGGCGGAGCTGGTGGCCGGGGTCACGGGGTTGGCGGTGAAGGCCGAGCGGTACCGGCCGCGGTGGGTGGCCGTCCTCGGGGTGACCGCTTACCGGATCGCCTTCGTTCGGCCCAGGGCCGGGCTGGGTCCGCAGCCGGACCGGCTGGGCCCGGCCCGGGTCTGGGTGCTGCCGAACCCCAGTGGCCTGAACGCGCACTTCCCGCTGCCGGCGTTGACCGCCGAGTTCGCCAACCTGCGGCGGGAGCTCGGCCCCTAGCCGTGCAGTGTGCCGGCCTCGGCGGCCAGCCCCTGGTAGTAGGGCTGCATGGCGGGGTGGTAGTCGTCGAACTGGGGACGGGGTGAGCCGTCCCGGGACGCGACGAGCATGTCCAGGTAGTACTCCCAGCCGGCGCCCACCTCGGCGACGCCCTCCAGGCTGCTGAGGTGCTGGACGAACCGCAGCTCGGTGGTGCCCTCGGTCTCGGCCAACGTCAGCTCCAGCATCCACGTGCCGTAGCTGTCGATCATCGAGACGGCAAGGTGCCGCTGTGGCTCGCACGCGTCGATGCGGACCTCACACCAGGGCTGCTGTTCCTCGTACGCCATCTGGACCCGGATGGTCCGTCCGGGGCCGGCGTCGCCCTCCCACGGGCCGAACCAGCGGGCCGTGCGCTCCGACTCGGTCAGGCTGGCCCAGACGTCCGCCACCGGGGCGCGGAACGTCCGGGTGAGCACGAGATCGTTGCCGGTGGCGGTGCGAAACAGGCGTCCGGCGGGTGTACGGGTCATGCCGTGTGCTCCCTTCGGTGCTCCGCCGGGCCGCGACTGCGGCGCTCTCGGCGGGTGCGATAGACCTCGGTCTCCAACGCGTCGAGGTGCCGCTCCCACCCGTGGGTGGCGGCAAGCCCGGCGAGCCAGTCGACCAGCGGGGCGAGCGGGCCGGGGTCGAGCCGGTAGATCCTCTGCCGGCCGACCATCTCGTCGCGGACCAGCCCGCTCTCGCGCAGCACTCGCAGGTGGCGGCTGATCGCGGGCCGGCTGATCACGAATCGCTGGGCGATGTCGCCCGCGGACAGCGGCTCGTCGCGCAGCAGGGTCAGGATCTGCCGCCGCACCGGGTCCGCGATCGCGGCGGCCACCTCGTCCACCCCGGAAGCGTAACCCAGAAGTTACGGTTCCGGGATAGTGAGGGCATCGCCACCCGCATATCACCGCGTCGATGGTGGGCACATGATCACCTGACCTGGCACTCTGTATGACATGGTCGCCCTCCTTCGTTCCCGCCTGACCGACTGGACGTTTGTCGTACCCGTGCTCGCCGTCCTGATATTGATGGTCACCTGGGGGCGGAGCCTGCCTGGGCCCGTCATCGTGGTCGTCGCGGTGCTGCTGGGCGGCGCGGTGCTCGCGGCCGTGCACCACGCGGAGGTGGTCGCCCACCGGGTGGGGGAGCCGTACGGGTCCCTGGTGCTCGCTGTCGCGGTCACCGTGATCGAGGTCGCCCTCATCGTCACGCTGATGATCAGCGGGCCGGAGAAGACCCAGTCGCTCGCCCGCGACACCGTCTTCGCCGCCGTCATGATCACGTGTAACGGGATACTCGGCCTGTCCCTGCTGCTCGGGGCGCTGCGCCGTCGCGTCGCGGTGTTCAACCCGGAGGGCACCGGCGGTGCGCTGGCCACCGTGATCACCCTGGCCACTCTGAGCCTGGTCATTCCGACCTTCACCACGGCCCGGCCCGGCCCGGAGTTCAGCCCAGCCCAGCTCGTCTTCGCCGCCGTCGCGTCGCTGTCGCTCTACGGGCTGTTCGTGCTCGTGCAGACCGGCCGGCACCGCGACTACTTCCTGCCGGTCGACAGCCGGGGCAAGGTCATCGAGACGGAGGAGCACGCCAAGCCGCCCACGACCCGCGCGGCGATGGTCAGCCTGGTCCTGCTGCTGGTGGCGCTGGTCGCGGTGGTCGGCGACGCCAAGACGGTCTCCCCGACCATCGAGGCCGGGGTCGCGGCGGCGAACCTGCCGCACGCGTTCGTCGGCGTGATCATCGCCCTGTTGGTGCTGCTGCCGGAGACCCTGGCCGCCGCCCGCGCCGCCCGCCGCGACCGCGTCCAGACCAGCCTGAACCTCGCGCTCGGCTCGGCGATGGCCAGCATCGGCCTGACCATCCCGGCCATAGCGATCGCCTCGATCTGGCTCGACGGTCCGCTGCTGCTCGGCCTCGGCGGCACCCAACTCGCACTGCTCGCGCTCACCGCGGTGACCGCCGTGCTGACCGTGGTGCCGGGCCGGGCCAACGTGCTGCAGGGCGGCGTGCACCTGGTGCTGATGGCCGCGTTCGTCTTCCTGGCCGCCAGCCCCTGACCCGCCAGCCCCTGACCACCCGCCGCTGACCCGTCCTCCCGGCGGCTCAGTCGGCGGCCGGCGGGTCGCCCGCGAGGCGGTCCGCGCGGGCGTTCAGGTAACGCTGCTGCGCCAGGTTCGTCGACCGTGCCGCCGCCATCCGGTACGCCTCCCGCGCCGCGACCCGCTCACCGACCAACTCCCACAGGTGGGCGCGGGCGGCCGGCAGTCGAGGGTCGTCGGCCAGCCGCGCGTCGTCGACAAGGTCGGCGAGCAGCGCCAACCCGGCCGACGCCCCGCGGCTCATCGCGACCGCCACCGCGTGGTTGAGCGCCACGACCGGGTTGTCGTTGATGCCCAGCAGCACCTCGTACAGGGCGGTGATCTGCGCCCAGTCGGTGGCCGCGGCGCTGGGCGCCTCGTCGTGCACGGCCGCGATGGCCGCCTGGAGCTGGTACGGCCCGACGACCCCGCGCGGCAGCGCCCCGGTGATCAGCTCGACCCCCTCGACGATCTGGTCGGTCCGCCACCGTCCGCGGTCCTGCTCGGCCATCGGCACCAGTTCGCCGTACGGGCCGATCCGTGCCGGCGCGCGGGCATCGGTGAGCAGCATCAACGCGAGCAGCCCGGTGACCTCGGGATCCTCGGGCAACAGGCGGTGCACCAGGCGGGTCAGTCGGATCGCCTCGGCGGTCAGGTCGGCGCGCATCAGTCCCGGGCCGGCGGTGCGCGCGTACCCCTCGGTGAAGATCAGGTAGAGCACGTGCAGCACGGCGGCGAGCCGGTCGGCACGCTCGGCGTCGGTGGGTGGTGCGAACCGCAGCCCGCTCTCGCGGATGCGCTGCTTGCCCCGGCTGATCCGTCGGGTCATCGTCGCCTCCGGCACCAGGAACGCGCGCGCCACCTCGGCGGTGCTCAACCCGCCCACCGCCCGCAGCGTGAGCGCGATCTGCGACGCCGGCGACAGCGCCGGATGGCAGCACAGGAACACCAGGATGAGCGTGTCGTCGGCGTCCGCCGGGTGTCGATCGGCCGCCGGGGCGCGCCACTGCTCCGGCAGCCCCCACCGCGCCACCGTGTCCTCCCGTCGCATCCGGGCCTGCTCGCGGCGCAGCAGATCGGTCAGCCGGCGGGACGCGACGGTGATCAACCAACCGCGCGGATTCTCCGGTACGCCGTCGCGCGGCCATCCGCCGGCCGCGGCGATCAGCGCCTCCTGCACCGCGTCCTCGGCGGTGTCGAAGTGCCCGTAGCGGCGTACCAGCGCGCCGAGGACCTGCGGCGCCAGTTCGCGCAGCAGGTCCTCGATGGGCGTCTCCGGCACCGGTCAGCCGGCCAGGTCCTCGACGCCTTCCAGCACCGGCCGCACGTCCACGTACCCACCGGGGGCGTCCGGGTCGACAAGCCCGGCGGCGATCTCGGTGGCCCGGTCGAAGCTGGCGCACTCCACGATCGTGTAACCCGCGAGGACCTCCTGCGTCTCCGGGTACGGGCCGTCGGTGACCACGGGTGCGCCCCCGCGTACCTGCACCCGGCGGGCGTGCACCGGCTCGCTCAAGCCCCGGGCGTCGACCAACTCCCCGGATTCGGCCAGCTCCTGGTGGAAGGTCTGCATGTGCTTGTGCATCGCCGCGATCTGCTCAGCGGACATGGCCGGCCGGTCGGTCGCACGGCCGGACAGCACGTCGTAGTCCTGCTGCGAGCCGTACAGCAAAATCATGTACTTCACGGTAGATCCCTCCTAAGGCCGGAACCCCTCAGCGCCGGTCCACCAGAGACGTCGAAGCCCCAACCCCCACCCGGACAAACCCCACCCACCCCTTTTCCGTCGATCATGAAGTTGTTGCCGCGACACGCCGGCATCGATGACAACAACTTCATGATCGACAGGGCGGGGCGGGGGTAGGGCCGGGGGAGGGGTGGTGGGTTGTGGGTGGTGGTTAGGTTGGCGGGCATGACGACGGTGTGGGTGGTGGTCGGGCTCTTCGCGGTGGTGGCGGGTCTGGCGGCTGGGGTCCTGGTTCGGCGCGGGCGGGCACCGTCGAGCGATGGCGACGAACCGGCAGCTGGGCGGGATGCCCGGGCTCGGCAGCAGCGGTACGAGGCTGAGCGGCACGGCGACCAGGGTGACACGTGGCAGCGCGGCCGCGACTCCAGCGGCTGACCGGTCACTGCCCGTAGGAGCGCCGGAGACGGTTGTTGATCAGGTAGTTGAGCCGGTGCCGCAGGTATCCGAGGGTGCTCTCACCCGGCACCTCCCCGTCGGTGGTGAGCGTCCAGCGCAGCGCGCAGTCCTGGCTGCCCGGCGCGGCGGCCAGGTCGAAGCGGATCCGGTCGAGCGGCCGGTGCGGCCACAGCGACGACCAGACCACCAGCACCGGCGCGTACCCCGCCACCACCCGAGGTGGCACCTCGTCGTCCCGCAACTCCAACCAGGCCCGGCTGCCGGCCTCGTACGGGTCGCACAGCGAACGCCACACGATGTGCGGCGGAGCCGGCAGACGGCGCAGACGGCTGCCCAGTTCGTGCACCACGACCCTCCTCACCGGACGGCCAGACCCGCCCGGCCCATTGTGGCCGCCCAGCACCACGCGCCGCGAGCCGTTGCCGTCGAGCGACCACAGCCGTGAACCGTTCGGCGCTGGCGTACGTGACACCGGTGCGTATGCGTGGCGGTCGTATCCTCGGGGTACTGCGCAGCGCGAGCACCGACGCCAGGGGAGGGCACAGTGGGAGCACGGCCAGGACGTGAGGCCCGGGGCCCGTTGGCCGGTCTGCTGATCGCCGCACTGGTGTCCCTCGCCTGCGCCGGCGGTGGGCTGGCCGAGCCGGACGGTGAGCGCCCGGCGCCGGACCGGTCGCAGGCATCCCCGGGGCCGAGCACCACCCGGGCCGACAGCACCACCAGCGTGGCCGAGTTCGAGCAGGACGTCGCCGACGCGCAGGCGATCGCCGAGCGGTACTGGGCGGCCCAGTTCAAGGCGTCCGGGCAGCGGTTCCAACCGATCCGGCGGATCACCCCGTACCAGCGGGCGGGCGAGGTGTCCTGCGGCGGCCAGCCGTTGCCCCGCAACAACGCCGTCTACTGCTCGCAGGGCGACTTCATCGCGTACGACGTCAACTGGTCGGTGGCGGCGTTCCGCCAGGTCGGCGACGCGTTCGTGTTCTACCTGCTCGGCCACGAGTACGCCCACGGCATGCAGGTGCGGCTCGGCATCAACTACAGCTACACCATCCAGCAGGAGTTGCAGGCCGACTGCATGG
Source organism: Micromonospora sp. LH3U1 (assembly GCF_028475105.1). Lineage (NCBI taxonomy): Bacteria > Bacillati > Actinomycetota > Actinomycetes > Micromonosporales > Micromonosporaceae > Micromonospora > Micromonospora sp. LH3U1. The sequence continues at coordinate 3,475,030 of NZ_CP116936.1, forward strand.
CCGGCGCGTACCTTGGCGACTCGGTGCGCTCCGGAGTCCTGACCCTGGCCGAAGGTGACCTGGACGAGTTCCGGGAGGGGGTGGCGGCGGTCGGCGACGACCCGGACCAGCCGTGGTTCGCGGAGGGCTCACACGGCACCTCCGAGCAGCGCACCGACTCGTTCTTCCGCGGCTACGAGCGCTCGCTTGCGGCCTGCGACCTGGGCTGAGCGGGTTGCCCGGATCACGTCGGCGCCCACCGTGACCACCGGTGGTGGTCGGGCCTGGCAGGATCGCCGGTGTCGGCTACGACCCTGGAGGATCCGCTGAGCAGCCATCACCCCGCCGCCGTGCTCTTCGACATGGACGGCACGCTGGTCGACAGCGAGAAGCTGTGGGACGTCGCGCTCCAGGAACTCGCGAGGGAGTACGGCGGGGAGCTCTCCGCCGACGCCCGCCGGTCGATCATCGGCACCAACATGGCCGAGTCGATGCGCATGGTGCACGACGACCTGGGGCAGCCCGAACGGGATCCGGAAATCAGCGCGGCGTGGATCAACGCCCGGATCCTGGAGCTGTTCCACACCGGGCTGAGCTGGCGGCCGGGCGCTTTCGCCCTGCTGCGCGCGGTCCGTTCGGCGGGGATCCCCACCGCGCTGGTCACCTCCAGCGGTCGGGCGTTGGTCGAGATCGCCCTGGACACCCTGGGTCGGGACAACTTCGACGCGGTGGTCTGCGGCGACGAGGTGGTGGCGACCAAGCCGCACCCGGAGCCCTACCTGACCGCGGCCCGACTGCTGAGCGTGCCGATCGAGCGTTGCGTGGCGATCGAGGACTCGTCGACCGGGGTGGCCAGCGCGTTCGCCTCCGGTGCGGCGGTGCTGGCCGTACCGGCGGAGGTGGCACTTCCGAGCACTGTCGGCGTACACCAGCGGGAAAGCCTGACCGGCGTGGACCTGGAGTTCCTCGCCGGGCTGTTGACCGACCGGGCCGGCGCGACCAGCTGACGCGGTCGGCGCGCTGGCGCCGACGACACAACGACCAGGCTGGACGGCCGAGGCCCCCGATCGCACATGGCGACCGGGGGCCTCGGCGGTGCCGATCAGTCGTGGGCGATCGCGCCCAGGACGTTGATTCGAGCCGCCCGGATCGCCGGGAGCACCGCGGCCACCACCCCGATGAAGGCGGCGAGACCGAGGAAGACCCCCATCTGCCCCCAGGGCAGGATCAGGTCGGTGATCCCCTCGTCCTTCAGCGCCTCGACCACCGCGGCGCCGAGACCAGTGCCGACCACCACGCCGAGCAGCGCTCCGAACACGGAGATCACCACCGCCTCCACGGTGATCATGCCCATGGTCTGCGACCGGCGTAGGCCGATCGCCCGCAGCAGCCCCAACTCGCGGGTCCGCTCCAGCACCGACAGCGCGAGGGTGTTGATGATGCCCAGCACGGCGATCACGATGGCCAGCGCCAACAGGATCTGGATCATCGTGAGCAGCCCGTCCAGCTGACTCATTTGCTGCTTGATGAACGCCTCCCGGTCGGCCACCGACACCTCGGGGCTGTCCGCGAGCAGCGTCTCCACCTGCGGCTGCACGTCGGACACCCGGGCGCCGGGTGCCAACTGGATGAAGCCCTGGATGGGCTGCGGGATGGTGAAGTCCTTCGCCGCCGTCGCCGGCAACGTCACCGGGTTGGTCAGCTGGGACGACTCGTAGATGCCGCTGACCGTGTACGCGCGCTCCTCGCCCCGGGTCAGCTGCACCTTCACCGTCGAGCCCACCGACCAGCCACGCGACGTCGCAGTGTCCGAGCTGGCCAGCATCTGGGTCGGCCCGAGCCGGTCGATGTCACCGGCGGTGGCCTTCGCGCCGAAGATCTGCCGCAGCGACGCGATGTCGCTGCTCGCCGCGACCCAGGTGCTGGTGCCGTCCACCTTCGCCATGTCGCCGTACTCGCCGTCGACCAACTGCACGCCGGGCAGGGCCTTGGCCTGGTCCAGCACACCCGGGTCGAAGCTCGGCGGACGCGGACCGCCCTGCTGGCCGGAGATCACCAGCTCGGCCTTGATGGTGTCCTGGGCGAGCGCGCTGATGCTGCCCTTCGCCGAATCCAGGATCACCGTGACGCCGGTGACCAGCGCGATTCCGACCATCAGCGCGGCGGCGGTGATCGCGGTGCGGCGCGGGTTGCGCCCGGAGTTGAGCCGGCCCAGCTTGCCCGGCACCGACCAGGAGAAGATCGCGCCGAGCAGGTTCACCACCGGCCGGCTGATCAGCGGGGTCAGCAGTGCCACCCCGATGAAGGCGAACAGCACACCGCCCAGGATGGTGGCCAGCGTCTGACCGCCGGCGTTGCCGCTCAGCCCGAGGAAGAGCAGCACCGCGCCGATGCCGGTGACCACCGACCCGGCAACGGTGACCTTGGTCAACGGCCGGTCCGGGGTCGCGACGTCCTGCATCGCCGCGATCGGCGGGATCCGGGACGCCCGCAGTGCCGGCAGCAACGCCGCCACCACGGTGATGATCAGGCCGACGGCGAACGAGCCGATCACCGCCGCCGCCGGCACACCGATCCCGGCCAGGGTGAGCCCACCGGCCAGCTTGCCGAACAGGAACGCCAGCAGCGCGCCCACGCCGATGCCGGCCGCCAGGCCGAGCACCGACGCGATCAACCCGACCGCGATCGCCTCCAGCACCACCGAGCCGATGATCTGCCGCCCGCTGGCCCCGATGGCGCGCATCAGCGCCAACTCCCGGGTCCGCTGCGCCACGATGATCGAGAAGGTGTTGAGGATCAGGAAGGTGCCCACCAGCAGCGCCACCGCGGCGAAGCCGAGCAGGATCTTGTTGAAGAAGGAGAGGCCCTCCTTCAGGCTGGCCGAGGCGTCCGCGGCCACCTGCTCGCCGGTCTTCACCTCGAAGTCCGCGCCCAGGGTGCGGGCCACGTCGTCGCGCAGCGCCTCGTCAGAGACCCCACCGGCGGCGCGCACCGTGATGCTGCTGAACGTGTCGGGCTCGCCCAGCATCAGCCGCTGCGCCACCGGCGTGGTGAAGAAGACCTCGTTGACCCCGCCGATCGAGTCGCGGTCACCGCTGTAACCGAGGATGCCGACGAGGGTGAAGTCCCGCTTCTTCGACTCGAACGCGGTGAGCACGCCGACCTTCTGGCCGACCTGCACCTTCGCCGTGGTGGCCAACGACTTGTTGATGACGATCTCGTCCTCGGCCTGCGGCGCGCGCCCCTCACGCAGTTGCAGCAACTCGCTCTCACCGGTCCAGTTCTCGCCCAACTGCGGCGGACCGAACGAGGTGACCACCTTGCCGTTGCTGCCGATCACCCGGGCGCCGTCGGCGTTGACGACGCCGGTCGCCGAGGCCACCCCCGGCACCTGCTTGGCCCGGTCCACCACGGCCGCCGGCAGCGGGGCGGCGGTCTGCTCGCCCTCCATTTCGTTGAGCTGCACCTTCGGCTTGGCCGCGACGTTCACGTCGATCTCGGAAAAGCCGTCGGCGAAGACCGAGTCGAAGGAACGACCCAACGTGTCGGTGAGGACGAAGGCGCCCGAAACGAACATCACCCCGAGCACCACCGCCAACCCGGACAGGATCAGCCGGACCTTGCGGGCCAGCAGACTCTTCAGTGTCGCGCGGAACATCAGTTGCCCACCTCAGCGGGAGTGTCCAGCTTCTTCATGGTGTCCAGCACCGTCTCAGCGGTCGGCTCGATGAGCTCCGAGACGATCTCCCCGTCGGCGAGGAAGACCACCCGGTCGGCGTACGCGGCGGCGGTCGGGTCGTGGGTGACCATGACGATGGTCTGGCCGTGCTCGCGGACCGAGTTACGCAGGAAGTTGAGCACCTCCGCGCCGGAGCGCGAGTCCAGGTTGCCGGTCGGCTCGTCGGCGAAGATCACCTCGGGGCGGGAGACCAGCGCCCGGGCGCACGCCACCCGCTGCTGCTGCCCACCGGAGAGCTGCGCCGGCCGGTGGTCCAGCCGGTCCCGCAGACCGACCGTGTCGATCACCGTGTCGTACCAGGCCGGGTCGGGCTTGCGCCCGGCGATCGACAGCGGCAGCAGGATGTTCTCCTTGGCGGTCAGGGTGGGCAGCAGGTTGAACTGCTGGAAGATGAAGCCCACCTTGTCGCGGCGCAGCTTCGTCAGCCCCGCGTCACCCAGCCCGGTGACCGTCGTCTCACCGATCGCCACCGTCCCCCGGGTCACCGAGTCCAGGCCAGCCAGGCAGTGCATCAGCGTCGACTTGCCGGAACCCGACGGCCCCATGATCGCGGTGAACCGGCCACGTTCGAACTCCGCGCTGACCCCCCGCAGCGCGACGACCTGAGCCTCGCCGCTGCCGTACACCTTCCACACGTCGTTCGCCCGGGCCGCGGCCTGCGCCTGCTGGCCTACCGTCGCGGTCACGTCATCTACCTCTTCCGTCTGTCCGTCCGTATCCACGCCGCCCCCCGATGGTCCGGCGTGACTGTTCCATCATCGGCGCTGCTCACGCCCGTCCCGTCCGCCCGTGGGGGGACCCTGCGCGGATTTCCCGCTGCGGGTGCACCCCCATGCCGGGTCAGGGTTGCCCCTGACCCGACGACCGGTCGACCGCATTCCCACGCGGCGACGGGCGGCCGACCCGGACACTTCCGCCTGACGCCACAGAAGGGTCAACCGCGCTACGCCATTTCCGGTCACGGTAGGTGACGACGGCAACGGTCGCCGTCCCCCCACGGAGGGATCTTCGAGTACGCCGGGTGAGGTATCCGGACCGGCGGAGCTACGCCCGAGGGCGGACCAGCCCCGACTCGTACGCCAGCACCACCGCCTGCACCCGGTCGCGTAGCCGCAGCTTGGTCAGCACATGCCCGACGTGGGTCTTGATGGTGGTCTCGCTGACCGACAGCACCGCCGCGATCTCGGCGTTGGACAGCCCTCGGGCGACCTGCACCAGCACCTCGCGCTCCCGGTCGGTGAGCGCGTTGAGCGCCGCCGACGGGGTTGCCGCCGGGTCGGGCAGCAGCTCGGCGAAGCGGTCCAGCAGCCGCCGCAGGATCCGCGGCGCCACCACCGCGTCCCCACCGGCCACCGTGCGGATCGCCGAGATCAACTCCTCGGCCGGCACGTCCTTGGCCAGGAACCCGCTGGCCCCGGCGCGCAAGGCACCCACCACGTACTCGTCCAGGTCGAACGTGGTCAACACCAGCACCCGTACCGGCAGCCGGGCGTCGACGATCGCCCGGGTCGCGGCCACCCCGTCCATCCGGGGCATCCGGATGTCCATCAGAACGACGTCGGGCAGCAGACGGCGGGACAGCTCCACCGCCTCCAGTCCGTCACCGGCCTCCGCCACCACGTCCAGGTCGCCCTCGGCGCCCAGCACCATCCGGAACCCGGTACGCAGCAGCGGTTGGTCGTCGGCGAGCAGGATCCGCACCGGCCGCGCCGAGGCCCCCCAATCGGTCATCTCGTCTCCCGTTCCGCCGACGTCGTGCTGCCGCACCGGTCATCCTCGCGTACGCCGGCCGGTGCGTCGCGGATCACCGTAGAGGCCGGCCCGTCGCCCTGACCCGACCGGAGCGGTACCGCTCCGGTCGGCCTCCGGGGTCACCGGGGGGAACCGGAGGCTGTTACTCGTCGGAGCCCGGCGTGACCGGGGCGGACCGGGAGTCGCGCAGCGGATCAGCGGTCACCGCGGTGACCGGGAACGGCGGCGGCGTGCCGCCGAAGCTGGGGCACAGCGCCTGGTGGCTGCACCAGTCGCAGAGCCGGCTCGGCCGGGGCCGGAAATCCTGCCGGACGGTGGCCTGCTCGATCGCCCGCCACAGCGCCACGACCGTGCGCTCGAAGCGAACCAGCTCGTCGGCGTCCGGCGTGTAATCCAACACCTCGGCGTCGCGCAGGTAGAGCAGTCGCAGCACCTTGGGCACCACCCCGCGGGTGCGCCACAGCACCAGCGCGTAGAACTTCAGTTGGAACAGCGCCCGCGCCTCGAACGCCTCCCGGGGAGCGCCACCGGTCTTGTAGTCGACCACCCGCAGCGCGCCGTCCGGGGCCACGTCGAGCCGGTCGAGGTAACCCCGGATCAGCAGCTCGTCGTCGACCACCGCCGAGATCAGACTCTCGCGCTCGGCCGGCTCCAGCCGGGTCGGGTCCTCCACCGCGAAGTAGCCCTCCAGCAGCCCGGCCGCCGAGCGTAGGAACTCCGCCGGACCGGCCGGCTCGGCGCCGTCGAAGAGCTCGGCCAGATCCGGCTGCTCGGTGACGAGGCGGTCCCACTGGGGGGCCACCAGGTCACCGGCCGCCGCCGGAGTGCGGGCCGGCGCCGGCAGGTCGAACAGGCGCTCCAGCACCGCGTGCACCAACGTGCCCCGGGCCTGCTCGACGGTCGTCCGCTGGGGCAGCCGGTCGATGCTGCGGAACCGGTAGAGCAGCGGGCAGGTCTTGAAATCAGCCGCACGCGATGGGGACAGCGAGGCCCGCACCGTCGGCGGCGCCTGCGCCGGGGAGGGGGGCTGGGGAGTGGTGACCGGTTCCGCCGTCATGTCGGCAAAGGTTAGGGCACCGGTGTGACACCGACCGCCGCCCGCCCCGCACAGCGACGGTCCGTAGCATCGTGCCGATGGAGCAGACATCCCGGCCGCCGCGCCGACCCGACCGGCGCCTCGGCCTGAACGTCGGCCGGGTGTTCGGGGTCCCGCTGCACCTCAACGGCTCCATGGTCCTGCTCGCGGTGCTCATCGCCGTGCTGTACGCCGAGTTCGCCCGCCGACAGCTGGACCTGCCGCAGATCAGCGGCTACCTGATCGGCTTCGGATTCGTGGTGTCGCTGCTCGGCTCGGTGCTGCTGCACGAGTTGGGCCACGCCCTCACCGCCCGGCGGTACGGCATCGGTGTGCGCGGAATCACCCTCGAACTGCTCGGCGGCTACACCGAGATGGACCGGGACGCCCCGTCCCCCCGCGTCGACCTGCTGGTCTCGCTGGCCGGCCCGGCGGTCTCCGCGGTGCTCGGCGGCCTCGCGGTCGCCGCCACTCTCGCCCTGCCCGAGCGGACGGTGGCCCACCAGCTCGCCTTCCAGCTCGCCGTCAGCAACGTCATCGTCGCCGTGTTCAACAGCCTGCCCGGGCTGCCGCTCGACGGCGGCCGGGCGCTGCGCGCCGCGGTGTGGGGGCTGACCCGCGACCGGCACCTCGGCACCGAGGTCGCCGGGTGGGCCGGCCGCGTCGTCGCCGTCGGCACCGCAGCCCTGGTCCTGCTCCTCACCCTCGCCAACTATCTGGCGCCGCTGGCGCTGCCGCTGATGCTGCTGGTCGCCGTCACCCTCTGGCGTGGCGCCGGGCAGTCGATCCGGGTCGCCCGGGTCAGCCGCCGGTTCTCGCTGATCGACCTCTCCCGGCTGGCCCGTCCGGCGTGGCCGGTGGCCACCGGCACGCCCCTGGCCGAGGCCCAGCGCCGACGCGCCGAGGGTGGCCAGCCCGGTGCAGCCCTGCTGGTCACCGACTCCACCGGCCGGCCGGTGGCGCTGGTCGACCCGGCCGCCGCCGACGCGGTGCCCGTCGAACGCCGACCGTGGCTGGCGGTGGACGCCGTCGCCCGGTCACTGGGGACACTTCCCACGCTGCCGGTCGGGTGGGACGGCGAGCAGGTGATGGAGGCCGTACAGACCCACCCGGGCGCGCAGTACGTGGTGACGTCAGGCGAAGATGTCGTCGGCATTCTGCACATCGCGGACCTGGCACAGCTCCTCGAACCCAACCGGAAGATGACACCGTGACCGCAACTCCCTCCACCGTCCCGGCCGACCCCGCCACCCCGGCGCTGACACCCGTGCACCGTGGGCCGTTCCGGCCCGGCGACCGGGTTCAGCTGACCGACCCCAAGGGGCGGATGCACACCGTGACGCTGGAGCCCGGCAAGGAGTTCCACACCCACCGGGGCATCCTGGCGCACGACGCGCTGATCGGGCTCCCCGACGGCAGCGTGGTGACCACCTCCGGTGGCGGCACCGCGTTCCTGGCCCTGCGGCCACTCCTGTCGGACTACGTGCTGTCCATGCCGCGCGGCGCTCAGGTGATCTACCCGAAGGACTCGGCGCAGATCGTCGCGATGGGCGACATCTTCCCCGGCGCGAAGGTCCTCGAGGCCGGCGCCGGCTCCGGCGCGCTGAGCTGCTCCCTGCTGCGCGCCGTCGGCACCGAGGGTGAGCTGCACTCGTTCGAGCTGCGCGACGACTTCGCCCACATCGCCAAGCGCAACGTCGAGGCGTTCTTCAACGGGCCGCACCCGTCGTGGCACCTGCACGTCGGTGACGTCGCGCAGTGCCAGGAGACCGGCTTCGACCGCATCATCCTGGACATGCTGACCCCCTGGGAGACCCTCGACATGGTCGAGCGGGCGCTGGTGCCCGGTGGGGTGTTCATCGGCTACGTCGCCACCACCCCGCAGCTCTCCGAGCTGGTGGAGGCGCTGCGCGAGCGCGGCGGCTGGACCGAGCCGCGGGCCTGGGAGTCCCTGGTGCGCGACTGGCACGCCGAGGGCCTCGCCGTCCGGCCGGACCACCGGATGATCGCGCACACCGCGTTCCTGGTGTCGGCGCGCAAACTGGCCCCCGGTGTCACCGCGCCGCCGCGTCGGCGCAAGCCCAGCAAGGGCAACGAGGCGTACGCGCAGCGCCGCCAGGACCTGCGCGAGGCGGAGGCGGCCCGACAGGCCGCCGCCGCGCAGGCCGCAGGTGCGCAGCCCGACGGTACGGGGGAGATGGACACGCCGTGACCATCGAGTGGGACTCCGGCACCGCCGAGCAGGGGGAGACGCTGGCATGAGCCGACCGGGTTACGGCGGCGGTGACCTCCCTGCGGTCTTTCCCGACTGGTCGCCCTACCAGGACCTGGAATCGGCGGCGCGGGCCTACCTGCGCGACCCGGACGTCGCCCTGGAGGCGCTCGGCGGCGTGCTGCGCGGCGCGTCGGTGCTCGGCTTCACCCTGGAACGCTTCGTCAACGAGGTCAACGGTGTGTGGCAGGAGGTTGTCGTCTGCGACGGCAGCCGGCTGATCCTCTGGCACGGCGAGGACGTACCGCCGGAGGAGGGCCCACCGGGCTCGATGACCTCGTCGCTGCGGGTGGTGCCGGTGTCGACCGTCACCGAGGTCGGCTGCCGGCGGCGGCTCAACCGCTCCGACAGCGGCGAGATCCGGGTCGACAGCATCGACGTCTATCTGCTGCTCACCTCACTCGACGAGGCGCCGCCGACCGAGGAGATGGCTGGCACTCCACGGCACGACGCGCTGCGCTTCGGCAAGACCCTCGACGACGGCGGGGCCGGGCAGATCGCCCGGCTGGAGGAGTTCGCGCGGCTGGTCGCCTCGGTGGTCGGTCGTCCGATGCTCTGAGGCGTACCCCACCCGCCGGCCGGGCCTCGCGGCCCGGCCGGCGGGTGGCTCAGTCTTCCTCGGCCTCCGGGCCGGCGACCTCGACACCGTCGTCGCGCACCACGTGGATGCAGTCGCCGGGGCATTCCTTCGCGGAGTCGATCACCTCGAGCCGCAGGTGCACGGGAACGTCGACCCGGCTGCCCGGCGCCATCAGCAGTTCGCCGTCGACGCCCTTGACGTAGGCGAGGCCGTCGACGTCGAACTCGAAGACCTCCGGCGCGTACTGCACGCAGAGCCCGTCGCCCGTGCAGAGATCCTGGTCCACCCAGACCTGCAGTTGGTCGGTCGCGACCTCGGCCACCGGTGCACCCCCCATGTTCTCGCGTCCCACGCTTCGACGGTACCTGAACGCCAGTAACGGCCCGTCAGGCCACCCTTGGCGATCAAGGTTCGGTGACGAGGGTGTTGCATGGGACCGAATCGGCCTCATAGCGGCTAGTGTTAGGGCAGAACGTTCAAGCCCCCCGGGGAGGTGGGACGTGGCAGCACGCAGCGACGACGCGGACTCGCGCGCCGCACGGTGGGAGAAGGAAGCCCACGATCTCTCCACGCAGGTCGCGTTCCTCCAGGAGGAACTCGCTCTGGTGCGGCGTAAGTTGACCGAAAGCCCCCGACACGTCCGGCAGCTCGAAGAGCGGCTGGCGGCCACCCAGGCACAGTTGGCGCGGCTGACCGAGAACAACGACCGGCTGGTGAGCACCCTCAAGGAGGCTCGCACGCAGATCGTGACGCTCAAGGAGGAGATCGACCGACTCGCGCAACCGCCGAGTGGCTACGGCGTCTTCCTCGCCAAGCACGACGACGGCTCGGTGGACGTCTTCACGGGCGGCCGCAAGCTCCGGGTCGCGGTCTCTCCCTCACTGGACGTGGCCGAGCTGCGCCGCGGCCAGGAGGTCCTGCTCAACGACGCGCTCAACATCGTCGACGCGTTCGGCTACGAGCGGGTCGGCGAGGTCGTGATGCTCAAGGAGATCCTGGAGGGGCCAGGCGGTGGTCCGGGAGACCGGGCGCTGGTGGTCTCCCACTCCGATGAGGAGCGCATCGTCCACCTCGCCGAGACGCTCATCGGCTCGACGATCCGGGCCGGCGACTCGCTCATGATCGAGCCCCGCTCGTCGTACGCGTACGAGCGGATCCCGAAGAGCGAGGTCGAGGAGCTGGTCCTGGAGGAGGTGCCCGACGTCGACTACGGCGACATCGGTGGCCTCCAGTCGCAGATCGAGCAGATCCGTGACGCGGTGGAGCTGCCCTTCCTGCACGCGGACCTGTTCCGTGAGCACCAGCTCCGTCCGCCCAAGGGCATCCTGCTCTACGGCCCGCCCGGCTGCGGTAAGACGCTCATCGCCAAGGCGGTGGCCAACTCGCTGGCCAAGAAGATCGCCGAACGGCAGGGCAAGGAAAAGCACACCAGCTTCTTCCTCAACATCAAGGGCCCCGAGCTGCTCAACAAGTACGTCGGCGAGACCGAGCGGCACATCCGGCTGATCTTCCAGCGCGCACGGGAGAAGGCCGGCGAGGGCACCCCGGTGATCGTGTTCTTCGACGAGATGGACTCGATCTTCCGGACCCGCGGCTCCGGTGTCTCCTCCGACGTGGAAAACACCATCGTCCCGCAGCTGCTCAGCGAGATCGACGGCGTGGAGGGGCTGGAGAACGTCATCGTCATCGGCGCCTCCAACCGGGAAGACATGATCGACCCGGCGATCCTGCGCCCCGGTCGGCTCGACGTGAAAATCAAGATCGAGCGACCGGACGCCGAAGCGGCCAAGGACATCTTCTCCAAGTACATCCTCTCCGGGCTGCCCCTGCACCCGGACGACCTGACCGAGCACGGGTCCGACCCCCAGGCCACCGTCGCCGCGATGATCGACGCCGTGGTGCTGCGGATGTACTCGGAAACCGAGGAGAACCGCTTCCTCGAGGTCACCTACGCCAACGGTGACAAGGAAGTCCTCTACTTCAAGGACTTCAACTCCGGCGCGATGATCCAGAACATCGTCGACCGGAGCAAGAAGATGGCCATCAAGGAATTCCTCACCTCCGGCCGCAAGGGGCTGCGCCTACAGCACCTGCTCGACGCCTGCGTCGACGAGTTCCGCGAGAACGAGGACCTCCCCAACACCACCAACCCCGACGACTGGGCGCGCATCTCCGGTAAGAAGGGCGAGCGGATCGTCTACATCCGCACGCTCGTCTCCGGTGGCAAGGGCGCCGAGGCCGGCCGGTCCATCGAGACCGCCAGCAACACCGGCCAGTACCTCTGACCGTCCAGCGGCGGCACCGGATCTCCTCCGGTGCCGCCGCTGCGCGCATCCCGCCACCACCCCCGTACCAGCGGGACTACGGACCTTCGCGTTCCGGCTAGACTGCGGCGACTCCGCTGACCTACCGATCGAGGACTCCCGTGCGTGCCGACGCCACCGTGGAAACGCCAGCAGTGCCAGACACCACGGACAGCCAAGATCCGGTAGGCGCCTCGCCGGCCGCCCGACGTCCCCGCATCGGCCTGCTGGTGGGCATTCTGCTCGCCTGCTGGCTCGTGCCCTTCGCCGCGAACGCCGTCCACGCCGCGTGGCTGCTTCCCCCGGTGGTCCTGGTCGCAACGGCCAGCCTGCTGCGCTCCGGCCGGAGCCTGCTCGACCGGGTGGTGCTCGCCCTGGCCCTGCTCGCCGGCCTCACCTGCGCCGTCGGGCTGCTCTTCACCGTCTGGCCCTGGGGCCTGCACCCGGTGCCGGTCACCGGCCTGGCGCTGACCGTCCTGACCCTGGCCGCCGTGCTGTCCCGGCGCGCTCCCCGGCTGCCCCGTCCCGGCTGGTCCGACCTGGTCTCGCTGGCCGTCGCGGCCCTCGCCGCCGGCTACCTCGCCACCCCCTACCTGCGGGCCAGCAGCTTCGGTCAGCGGCTCAACCTCGCCATGGTCGGTGAGGACAACGGCCGCCACCCGGCCCTGTTCGACGTGATCGGCCGCCTCGGCGGATACCTCTTCCTCGACCCCGACACCGCCCGCGACCACATCTTCTCCGGCCTGGTCCACTACCCGCAGGGTTGGCACCTCACCACCGCACTGCTCGACGGCTTCCTGCGCAGCGCCGGCGACCCGCCCACCGGGGCACGGCTCATGGACCACTACGTGCTCTGGTGCCTCGCCACCTTCGGACTGCTGCTGCTCGCGCTGATCTGGGCTGCCCAGCACGTCGCCGGTGATCTGCACCCGCTACGCCGACTGGTCCTCATCGTCGCCGTCACCGCGTTCGTCCTCGGCACCGAGCTGCCCCGGCTGCTGGTCGCCGGCTACCCCAGCGAGACGTTCGGGCTCAGCCTCGCGGCGATTCTCGTTGCCCTCGTCGCCCGCCCCCTGCACCGGCTGCGAGAACAACTCATCCTCGTCGGGGCGCTGCTGATCGGCATCGGCTTCAGCTACTACCTCTTCCTCTTCCCGACCGGCGCCATGGTCCTCTGCTGGCTGATCGCCGACCGGCGCCGGCTGCGTACCCGCCCCGGCACCGTCGCCATCGTCGGGGTCCTCACCGCGATACTCGCCCCGCTGGTCGCCCTCATCGGCGTGCTCGTCGCCGGCCAGAGCGAGGCGCTCGCGGCTGCCGGCGGCACACCGCCGGTCGAGACCTACAACACCATCCTCGGGCTCGGCGCGGTCGTCGTCGCCGCCGTGCTCGTCCGGACCAACCTCGGCGAAACCACCTGGCGGCGCTTCCTCGTCGTTCTGACCGTCGCCCTGTTCTTCTCCGCCAGCATGGCCGCCGTGAACCTCGCCAACGGCACCCAACCCGCCTACTACTTCGGCAAGACCGCGCACCTGGTCATCCTCGTGCTCATCGTGGGCGCCGCCGCGCTCGCCCGACTGCTCCCGGTGCCGCCCGCCCAGAGCACCGAAACCGAGCCGCGCCGCCGCCCGATCACCGGTGCCATCCCCGCCGTCGCCACCGCCGTACTGGTGACCCTCGCGGTGCTCGCCGGCACCGGCCTGGTCGGTTGGACCGGTGGCTTCTTCCACCGCAACGGCGGCAACGGCACGTGGGCGAAGGACTGGGCCGGCCGCGACGTCCGGGCCATCACCCGCCCCGCGTCGGTCACGAACGCCGCCTACCGGGCCTACCCCGCGATCCCCGGCACCGTCACCCTGGTCGTCGACAAGCAGGGCCTGCACGGCTACCGGGAGTCGATCTTCCTGTCCGCCATGCAGGGCACCAGCGGCCAGACCGAACCCGGCATCTACTTCCAAATCTATGACGAGCCCGCCCGGACCGCGGAGATCCTGCGCCGCGTTCCCCGCCCTCTGCGCCTCATCGTGGCCGACCCGGCCGCCCAGCAGGCCATCGACGGGGCGCTAACGGCAGACCCGGCCCTGCGCGAAGGCCTGACCGTGGTGCCACTCAAACCCGCCACGCCCCGGTAGCCGCGCCGCGCCGACACTCAGGGTCGCGCGGTGCGCCAGCGGGCGGACTAGTCTCGATGGTGTGAGCGGCGGGCACGCCGGCTCCGTGGGCGAGCGAAGCGAGTGGTCGCATGACGGTACGTCGGATCATGGGCACCGAGGTCGAGTACGGCATCTCCGTGCCCGGACAAGCTGGAGCCAACCCGATGGTCACCTCATCGCAGGTGGTCAACGCCTATGGGGCACGTCCAGAACTCAACCGGGGCGGGCGGGCCCGCTGGGACTACGAGGAAGAGTCGCCGCTGCGCGACGCCCGCGGCTTCACCTACTCCGGAGCCGCCTACGACCCCGCCGAGGCGCTGGCCGACGAAGATCTCGGCCTGGCCAACGTGATACTCACCAACGGTGCACGGCTCTACGTCGACCACGCCCACCCCGAATACTCCACCCCGGAGGTCACCACCCCCCGGGACATCGTGCGCTGGGACAAGGCCGGCGAGCGGGTGATGGCCGAGGCGTCCCGCCGGGCCGCCACCATCCCGGGCAGCCAGCCGATCCACCTCTACAAGAACAACACCGACAACAAGGGCGCCAGCTACGGCGCCCACGAAAACTATCTGATGCGTCGACAGACCCCGTTCGCCGACATCGTGGCGTACCTGACGCCGTTCTTCGTCACCCGGCAGATCGTCTGCGGCGCCGGCCGGGTCGGCATCGGTCAGGACGGCGGGCAGAGCGGCTTCCAGATCTCCCAGCGCGCCGACTTCTTCGAGGTCGAGGTTGGCCTGGAGACCACGCTCAAGCGTCCGATCATCAACACCCGCGACGAGCCGCACGCCGACGCCGACAAATACCGCCGGCTGCACGTCATCATCGGCGACGCCAACCTCTCGGAGATCTCCACCTACCTGAAGGTCGGCACCACCGCGCTGATCCTCACGATGATCGAGGAGAAGGCGCTCGGCGCCGACCTCGGCATCGCCGACCCGGTCAGCGAGCTGCGCGCCGTCAGCCACGACCCTGCCCTGTCACACCGCATGCGGCTGCGCGACGGCCGTCGGCTCACCGCGCTCGACCTGCAATGGGCATACCTGGAGCGGGTTCGGTCCTTTGTCGACGACCGCTACGGCACCGACGCCGACGAGCAGACCATCGACGTGCTCGACCGCTGGGAGAGCGTGCTGGACCGGTTGGGCCGTGATCCGATGCTCTGCGCCGACGAGTTGGACTGGGTGGCCAAGCTGCGGCTGCTGGAGGGCTACCGGGAGCGGGAGAAGCTTGGTTGGGGCTCGCACAAGCTCCAGCTGGTCGACCTGCAATATTCGGACGTCCGCCCGGAGAAGGGCCTCTACCACCGCCTGGTCTCCCGTGGGGCGATGAAGACGCTGCTCAGCGACGACGAGACCCGCACCGCGATGACCGAGCCTCCAGAGGACACCCGGGCCTATTTCCGCGGTCGCTGCCTGGCCCAGTACGCCTCCGAGGTGGTCGCCGCGAGCTGGGACTCGGTGATCTTCGATGTAGGTCGGGAGTCGCTGGTCCGGGTGCCGATGATGGAGCCGGAGCGGGGCACTCGCGCGCACGTCGGGGCACTGTTCGATCGCTGCGCCAGCGCCAAGGACCTGCTGGAGACGTTGACCGGGGGCTAGGCCGGAAGTTGGATGCCCGCCGTGTGCCGCAAGCCGGCGCGCGGCGGGCTTTTCGTCGCCCGCGCGAGGTAAGTTCATCGCAGACGATCGTGGAGGAGGCAGCAGTGGCCACTCATGACAGCGGCGGCCAGTCGCAGTCCGGCAAGTCCCGTCAGGGCGAGGAAATCGAGGACGTCACCACCGAGGCCAACCCTGAGGTGGCTGAGCGGCACGCCGAGATCACCGAGGACGTCGACGACCTCCTCGACGAGATCGACTCCGTCCTCGAAGAAAACGCAGAGGAATTCGTGAGGGGCTATGTGCAAAAAGGGGGCGAGTAGGGCATAGCGGGACAATTAGGACATGCCCCGCTCTCTGGATGACCGGGACGGCCACCGCCGCTGCCGGGACTGCGGCGAGTGGCTGTCCCTTGATGAGTTTTGCGCCATCAGCAGAGGGCCGGACGGTCGCGGTAGTTACTGCAAGCCCTGCTTCAACGTTCGCTCAAAGGCGAGTTATGCCAAGCGTCTGAAGGAGCGGCAGGGCAGGGACGTACGTCAGTTGCCGGTAGTGCCCGAGGGTCACCGACGATGCCCGGACTGTGGTGCCACCAAGCCCCTCGATGACTTTCCGCGGAACCGCTCCGGCCGGGGAGGCTACGGCCGATACTGCAAGCCTTGCCACAACGAAAAGGGGCAAGGAAAGCAAGATCCGCCTGCATGGCGGGACACGCGAGTACCACCTGCGGCGGCGGTACGGCGTGGGCGAGAAGGAGTTTCAGGAGCTCCTGGCCGAGCAGGGCGGGATCTGCGCGATCTGTGGCCGTGCCGACCCGCAACATCTGGACCACGATCATCGCACCGGATGGGTGCGCGGGATACTCTGCTTCAACTGCAACGGTGGTCTTGGCCAGTTTCGTGACAGTCCCATGAGGCTGGCCAGGGCGATCACGTACCTGAGAGGAACCACGTGGCAGCGGGCTTTGATCCATCCGGGCGTCTACCAGATGTGTTCACCAACGCGGGGACGTCCTCCTTCACCACGTTTCTGAGCCGGGTGGCCCCCGAGATGCTGCCCGGCCGGCGACCGCTGCCGCCGGGCATGGCCGCCGACCTGGCACCACACGCGACGACCATCGTGGCCATCGCAGCCGCCGAAGGCGTGGTGATGGCCGGCGACCGACGGGCGACCATGGGCAACCTGATCGCCCAGCGCGACATCGAAAAGGTGCACCCGGCCGACGCGCACTCGCTGGTCGGCATCGCGGGCACCGCGGGCATCGGCATCGAGTTGATGCGACTGTTCCAGGTGGAGTTGGAGCACTACGAGAAGATCGAGGGCGCGATGCTCTCGCTGGACGGCAAGGCCAACCGCCTGGCCTCGATGATCCGGGGCAACCTGGGCGCGGCCATGCAGGGGCTCGCCGTGGTGCCGCTCTTCGCCGGCTTCGACCTGGCTGCCGCCGACCCGGCGCGCGCCGGTCGGATCTTCAGCTTCGACGTGACCGGTGGTCCGTACGAGGAGACCGGCTACGACGCGATCGGGTCCGGGTCGTTGTTCGCCAAGTCCGCGTTGAAGAAGCGTTTCCGGGCCGGCTTGTCCGTCGCCGACGCGACTCGGCTCGCGGTCGAGGCGCTCTACGACGCGGCCGATGACGACACCGCGACCGGCGGGCCCGACCTGACCCGGCGGATCTATCCGGTGGTGATGACCGCGACCGCCGAGGGCACCTACCGGCTCACCGATGCCGAGACGGCGACGATCGCCGAGGGCGTGGTCGCCGGCCGGATGGAGAACCCGGGCGGTTAGTCCCCGCCCACCCCCACCAGCCAGCAGTCCTCAGCACAGCGCCGTAAGGAGAACCGCCGCCGTGGCCATGCAGTTCTACGCCTCGCCCGAACAGATCATGCGTGACCGCTCCGAGTTGGCCCGTAAGGGCATTGCTCGGGGGCGCAGCGCCGTGGTCCTGAGCTACTCCGGCGGGGTGCTCTTCGTCGCGGAGAACCTCTCCAGCGCCCTGCACAAGGTCAGTGAGATCTACGACCGGATCGGCTTCGCCGCGGTCGGCCGTTACAACGAGTTCGAGAATCTCCGTCGGGCCGGCGTGCGAATGGCCGACCTGAACGGGCTCAGCTACGACCGCCGGGACGTCACCGGTCGGGCCCTGGCCAACGCGTTCGCACAGACCCTGGGCGCGATCTTCACCGAGCAGTCGAAGCCGTTCGAGGTGGAGATCTGCGTGGCGGAGGTCGGGGCCACGGCCGCCGACGACGAGTTGTACAGGCTCACCTACGACGGCTCGGTCAACGACGAGCCTGGGCGGATGGCGATGGGCGGTCAGGCTGAGGCCATCACCGGTGTGCTGAAGTCCAACCACCGGCCGGACATGTCGCTCGGCGAAGCGGTCCAGGTCGCGGTGCAGGCACTGAGCAGCGTCGGCGGGGAGGGCGGTGCCGCCCGGACGATCGCCGCGAACCAGCTTGAGGTCGCGGTGCTGGATCGTCAGCGGGTCGGCCGGACGTTCCGGCGGATCACCGGTGCGGCGCTGACCGCGCTGTTGGATGGGAAGGCTGCACCGCCGGCGAGTGACCTGCCGGACACGCCGAGCGTGCCGACCGGGGACGCGGGTAAGCCGACCAGTTCGGCGGGCTCGGCCGACCTGGAGGATCGGCCGGGGCAGGCCGACAGCTGATCGTGTGACAAAAGCGTCGGGGACCGCAGGTGCGGTCCCCGACGCTCGTGTTTGCGGGCCGGGTCAGCGGCGCTGGAGCAGGGGCCGGGCGAGGGCCCAGTAGCCGGCGGCGACCGCGTTGAACACGCCCATTCCGGGGGGCGAGTCGACGTTCGACGGGGCGACCCGGGCGGTCATCAGCTCGGCGATCACCCCGTCGGGCACGGTGCGTTCGGCCTGGAGTTGACGGCGGCGGGCACCGACCCAGGACCGGTTGCTCCACAGCCAACCCCAGCCGCGGGTCTTCTGCCGGGTCCAACCGCCGGCGAGCGCGGCGGCGAGCATGGCGGCCTCGGTGAGCAGCAGCATCGGGGCGAGCACCACCAGCGTCCGGGTCTGGTACGCGGTGAGCAGGGTGACCAGCCGGTTGCGTTCCACCAGGTAGAGCTTCAGGTCGTTGCGGGAAAACTCGTAGTGGTGGCGCACGACGGCGTCGGGAACGTACTCCAGGCGCAGGCCGCGTTGCCAGAGCCGCAGGCTGAGCTCGGTGTCCTCGTGGTAGGCGAAGTACTCGGCGGCGAAGCCGTCGAGCTCCTGCCACCGCTGGCGGCTGATCACGAAGCAGCAGCCGCTGAGCGACGGCACGCTGGTGCGTACGGCGTGGGCGGTGGCCGGCTCGCCGTTGCCGCCGGCCCAGGACAGCCCGGTGAAGTGCAGCGGGTTGCCGGAGGTGTTGATCAGCTCGGGAGTGTCGGCGAGCCGGATGGAGGCCATCGCGGCGCCGACGCCCGGTTCGGCGGCGACCGCGACCGTCTTCGCGAGGGCGTCGGGTGCGACGATGGCGTCGGAGTTGACGAAGGCGAGCCAGTCTCCGGTGGCCTCGGCGGCGCCGACCCGGCAGCCGCCGGAGTAGCCGGTGTTCTGTTCGGGGCGGACCACCCGGACCTGGGGGAAGCCCTTGACGACGTCGATGCCGTCGCCGGTGCAACCGTTGTCGACGACAACCAGCTCGATGTCGATGTCGGTGCTGGCCAGGACGGCCCGGGCGGCGTCGACCAGGTACGGCTCGGCGCCGTAGGCGAGCATTACCGCGGTCACCTGTGGGCGGGTCATCGGATGCCTCCGGATACGGCAGGGGCGACGGCCTCGGCGAGCGGCCGGGTGGGGGTGGGGCTGCGGCGGACGCCGCCGCGGAGCAGCACCGCCATGGTGACGGCGACGACGGCGGAGCCGATGGCGTAGGCCAGCTCGACCCGGAGGATCACCGGGGCCGGGAGCAGCGTCACGATGATCAGGGCGGCGACGCCGACAACCCAGGCGAGGGCCTGGGCACGATGCCGGTCGAGGGCGAGCAGGGCCTGGCCGAGCACCATCGCCCAGAGGTAGGCGAGGGTGGCGGCGGCCAGCCAGGCGAAGTCGCCGTGGCCGAGGACGTCGGGGGCGTCGAAGAGGGTGCCGACCAGCCAGGGGCCGAGCAGCACGGCGCCGACGGCCCCTGTGAGGCCTAGTGCGGTGACGATGCCGAGCGCCCGGCGCAGCAGGCTGTGGAAGCCGGCCTGGTCGCCGGTGGTGGCGGTGGTGGCCAGGCCGGGCAGCAGTGACGCCTGCATCGAGCCGAAGACGAACAGGGGGATGCGGACCAGCACGAGGGCGGAGAGCAGCGCGCCGGCGGCCGCGGTGTCGGAGGGGGCGAGCAGCTGCAGGTTGATCACGCCGACGTTCACCACGACCTGGGAGAGCAGGCTGGATGCGGTGAGCAGCCCGAGGCCGCGCAGGAGGGTGGCCCAGGCGACCGGTGGGCCGCCGCCGATGGCGCGCAGCACCGGCGGCAGGGTGAGCAGGACGCTGGCCAGCGGGGCGGCGACGAGCACGACGCCGTACCAGACGGGGGAGGTCACGCCGGCCAGCCCGAGCACGGCGACCATGACGATGCGCAGTCCGCCGTCGATACCGAGTTGGGTGCCGTACCAGGGGAACAGTTGCAGGCCGGAGAGGACACCGCGGGTGGCGTAGGCGACGGCCATCGCGGCGAGCGCGCCGACGAGCACGGTGACCATGGTGCCGTCGCCGTGGAAGAGGTGGTCGGCGAGGAGCTGGCGGCCGGCGGTGACGGCCAGCACCAGCACGGCGAGCATCGCGGCGGCGACGGTAACGCCCCGGGCCAGCACCGGCCCGGGGGGCAGCCCCTGGCTGTGCCGGGCGGCGACGACCCGGGCGACCTCTTGCTCGATCGGCATGAACACGCCGATGCCGAGGGTGAACACGATCGACCAGAGCACCGACAGGCGGTTGTAGTCGGCCCCGCTGAGGCTGTGGCCGGCGACGGCGAGGTGGACGTAGGAGGCGAGGCCAAGAAGACCCAGCCCGGCACCAACAGCGATGGTGCCGGGCGGGATCAGGCGCAGCAGACGGCGGATCACCGGCGAATGAGCGCCAGCGTGAGGACGGCGAACGCGCGACCGAGGTAGATCATCGCCCGGGCGGGGGAGTGGCTGGGCGTGCCGGCCATCCGCTTGCGCATGGCGACCGGCACCTGCCGGATGCGGTAACCGCGGCGGGCGGTGTGCACCAGGGTCTCCACCGTGTCGCCGAGGTACTCGGCCGGGTACCAGGTGGCGAACATCTCGATGACCCGCCGGTTGGCGGCCCGGAAGCCGGAGGTGGTGTCGGTGAGTTTGGTGTGGGCGACCCGGGACAGCACGGCGGAGAGCATCACCATGGCCCAGCGGCGGGGGCCGCGGACGTTGTAGTCACCCTCACCGGCGAACCGTGCCCCGATGACCAGGTCGTTGTCCTCGAGCAGGTCGACGAGTTTCGGGACGTACCGGGGGTCGTGCTGGCCGTCGGCGTCGATCTGGATGGCCACGTCGTAGTCGTGGTCGCGGGCGTAGCGGTAGCCGAGGCGCATGGCGCCGCCGACGCCGAGGTTGTACGGCAGTTTGGCGACGCGGGCACCGGCGGCGGCGGCGACGGCCGCCGTGCGGTCGGTGGAGCCGTCGTCGACGACGAGGACGTCGACGCTGGGCAGCTCACCGCGGACCTCGCCGACGACGTCGGCGATGGAACCCGACTCGTTGAGGGCCGGGATGATGATCAAGGTGCGCTTGCCGTTAACCATCGGTGGACACCAGTTCGTCTCGGGCTGCCCGGTCCGCGTCGATCTCTGCGCGGAGCAGGGCGAAGTCTTCGGCCAGGGTGCGGGTCTCTTCTTCCAGTGCGCTGACCTCCCAGCTCAGGTGCACGCACACGAGCAGCAGGAAGACGATGCCGAGGAAGAGCACCAGGCTGACACCGGAGGCGACGCCGAGGAGCCCGGCGACGTTGTCGAGCAGCCGGGGGAACAGGGACAGCGGGATCACGACGACCAGTACGGCGAGCCAGAGCATGCCGTACTTCTCGCGCAGCTGACGGCGGCGCAGCAACTCGACGATGGTGCCGAGGAGCAGCAGGCCGGTCAGGCCGGTGACGAGGGTGAGCTTCATGCGACCTTCCACGGGGCGGGTGGAGCGGGGGAGGCGAACGCGTCAACCAGGGCGCTGTGCCAGTCCGGAAGCGGCGGCAGACCCGCGGCTGCCCATCGGCTGTGCCCTAGCACACTGTACGCAGGCCGGGGGGCGGGACGCGGATACCGGTCGCTGGTGGTGGGTCGGATCCGGTCCGGGTCCAACCCGGCCAGCGTGAACGCCGCGCGGGCCAACCCGTACCAGGTCGTCTGTCCGGCGCAGGTGCCGTGGTAGACGCCGGGCGCCGCGTGACCGGCCAGTGCCGCGTCGGCGAGCGCGACCAGCCGCTCGGCGAGCGTGTGGGACCAGGTGGGCTGGCCGTGCTGGTCGTCGACCACGTCGAGGTGCTCGCGCTGGGTGGCGAGCCGGAGCATGGTGGCCACGAAGTTCGGGCCGTGCGCGCCGTACAGCCAGGCGGTGCGGACGACGTACCCGTTGTCGGGCAGCAGCCGCGCGACAGCCTGTTCACCGGCCAGCTTGCCGCGGCCGTACGCGTTGACCGGCGCGGTGGGCGCGTCCTCCGGGTAGGGGGTGTGCGCGTCCCCCGCGAGGACGTAGTCGGTGGAGACCTGGATCAGTCGCGCGCCGCTGGTCGCGCACGCCGTGGCGAGGTTGGCCGTGCCGCCGCCGTTGATGGCGGTGGCCGCCGCCTCGTCGGTCTCGGCGCCGTCGACGTTGGTCCACGCCGCCGCGTTGATCACGACGTCGTGGCCGGCCACCGCGCTGAGGGCCGCGGCGGGGTCGGTGATGTCCAGGTCGGCCCGGGTGGCGGCGGTCACCTTGAGGTCGGGCCGAGTCGCCAGGACGGCGACCAGGTCCTTCCCGAGCATCCCGCCGGCGCCGGTGACGAGCACTCGGCTCATGCGGTCGGGGCCGACTTCAGAGGCTCCCACCAGGCCCGGTTCTCCTGGTACCAGCGAACCGTCTCGGCGAGGCCGCGGTCCAGGTCGATGCTCGGGGCGTACCCCAGCTCTTCGCTGATCTTGGAAATGTCCAGCGAGTAGCGGCGGTCGTGGCCCTTGCGGTCGGCGACCGGGACGACCCGGTCCCAGCCGGCGCCGCACGCCTCGAGCAGTTGGCCGGTGAGCTCCTTGTTGGTCAGCTCGGTGCCGCCGCCGATGTTGTAGACCTCGCCGGGGCGGCCCTTCTGCTGAACCAGTGCGATGCCACGGCAGTGGTCGTGCACGTGCAGCCAGTCGCGGATGTTGCCGCCGTCGCCGTAGAGGGGGACAGTGCCGCCGTCGAGCAGGTTGGTGACGAACAGCGGGATGACCTTCTCGGGGAACTGGTACGGGCCGTAGTTGTTGGAGCAGCGGGTGACGACCACGTCCATGCCGTGGGTGCGGTGGTACGACAGGGCGAGCAGGTCCGAGCCGGCCTTGGACGCCGAGTACGGCGAGTTCGGGGCGAGCGGCCAGGTCTCGGTCCAGGAGCCCTCGTCGATCGAGCCGTAGACCTCGTCGGTGGAGACGTGCACGAATCGACCGGTGCCGTGCCGCAGCGCGGCGTCGAGCAGCGTCTGGGTGCCCAGCACGTTGGTGGTGACGAACGGCGCGGCGCCGGCGATGGACCGGTCGACGTGCGATTCGGCGGCGAAGTGCACGATCACGTCGTGCTCGGCGACGACCTCGTCGACCACGACCGGGTCGCAGATGTCGCCCTGCACGAACCGTAGCCGCGGGTCGTCGCGAACGGGCTCGAGGTTGGCCAGGTTGCCCGAGTAGGTCAGCTTGTCGAGCACGGTCACGACCGCCGGCTCGATCGGGGGTACGCCGTCGGCACTGCCGAGGGGCTTGCCCAGCAGCAGGCGAACGTACTCTGACCCGATGAATCCGGCTCCGCCGGTGACGAGGATCCTCACGGGTCCGGAAGTATACGCGAGGTCCGGCGCAACTCCCGGGACACGACCCCCCGCACGTTCCGTGTCCGTGCCGCTAGGCTTCGCGGGTGCGTGGAATCCTACTTGCTGGCGGCACCGGATCTCGGCTCTGGCCGATTACCCGGGCGGTGTCGAAGCAGCTGATGCCGGTCTTCGACAAGCCGATGGTCTATTACCCGCTCTCCACCCTGGTGATGTCCGGGGTCAAGGAGATCCTGGTGATCACGACGCCGGACGACCAGGACCAGTTCCGTCGGCTGCTCGGCGACGGCAGCCAGTTCGGGCTGCGACTGGAGTACGTCAGCCAGGAGCGCCCGGAGGGCATCGCACAGGCGTTCATCCTCGGTGCGGACTTCATCGGCGCCGAGTCGGTCGCGCTGGTCCTCGGCGACAACATCTTCCACGGCGTGGGTCTGGGCCGGCAGCTCGCCGACCACGGTGACCCGATCGGTGGGCGGGTCTTCGCCTACCAGGTGGCCAACCCGCAGGAGTACGGCGTGGTCGACTTCGACGCCGCCGGTCGGGTGCTCTCGATCGAGGAGAAGCCGGCCCGGCCGAAGTCCCGCTACGCGGTGCCCGGCCTCTACTTCTACGACAACCGGGTCGTGGACATCGCCCGCAAGCTCACCCCGAGCGCCCGCGGCGAGCTGGAGATCACGGCGGTCAACGAGGCGTACCGGGAGATCGGGGAGCTGTCGGTGACGGTGCTGGATCGGGGCACCGCCTGGCTGGACACCGGCACGTTCACCTCGATGATGCAGGCCGCCGAGTTCGTCCGGGTGGTCGAGGAGCGGCAGGGTCTGAAGATCGGCTGTGTCGAGGAGGTCGCCTGGCGGGCTGGCCTGATCGACGACGCGCAACTGCGCGCGCTCGCCGAGCCGCTGACCAAGAGCGGTTACGGCGACTACCTGCTGGGTCTGCTGGCCGACAACGACGGCACGCAGGCCGGCCGATGAAGATCCGGGAGCTGAGCATCGAGGGCGCCTGGGAGATCACCCCCCAGCAGCACGGCGACCCGCGCGGCATGTTCATGGAGTGGTACCGCTTCGACCACCTCGCCGAGGCGGTGGGGCATCCGCTGCGGCTGGCCCAGGCCAACCTGTCGGTGTCCGCGCGTGGCGTGGTGCGCGGCATCCACTTCGCCGACGTCCCGCCCGGGCAGGCCAAGTACGTGACCTGTGTGCGCGGTGCGGTCCTCGACGTGATCGTGGACCTGCGGGTGGGCTCGCCGACCTTCGGCCGCTGGGAGGGCGTCCGGCTGGACGACACCGACCGTCGGGCCGTCTACCTGAGCGAGGGGCTGGGGCACGGGTTCTGCGCATTGACCGACGACGCGACGCTGAGCTACCTCTGCTCGGCCACCTACAACCCGACCGGTGAGCACGCGGTGCACCCGTTGGACGAGGAGTTGGGCATCGAGTGGCCCGCCGACGTCCCGCTGCTGTCCGCGCGCGACGACGCCGCGCCGACTCTGGCGCAGGCCCGCGAGCGTGGCCTGCTGCCGGAGTACGAGAGCTGCCGGCGGTTCGTGGCGAGCCTCGGCCCGGACGGAATGTCGCACTCAACCGGTATGTGAACGCGCTCGGGGCACGACCTGTGGTCTGACAGTGACGAACCGGGCCTCCGGGCGGCTAATGTCACACCATGGAGCGGCGAATCTTCGGCCTCGAGACCGAGTACGGCGTCACCTGCACCTATCGCGGGCAGCGGCGGCTGTCCCCGGACGAGGTCGCGCGGTATCTGTTCCGCCGCGTGGTGTCCTGGGGTCGGTCGAGCAACGTCTTCCTGCGCAATGGGGCCCGGCTCTACCTGGACGTCGGGTCGCATCCGGAGTACGCGACACCGGAGTGCGACTCGGTGACCGATCTCGTCGCCCACGACCGGGCCGGCGAGCGGATCCTGGAGGGCTTGCTCGTCGACGCGGAGAAGCGGCTGCACGACGAGGGCATCGCGGGTGAGATCTACCTGTTCAAGAACAACACCGACTCGGCCGGCAACTCGTACGGCTGCCACGAGAACTACCTGGTCTCCCGGCACGGCGAGTTCGGTCGGCTCGCCGACGTGCTCATCCCGTTCCTGGTCACCCGGCAGTTGATCTGCGGGGCTGGCAAGGTCCTGCAAACCCCACGCGGCGCGGTCTACTGCCTCTCGCAGCGGGCCGAGCACATCTGGGAGGGCGTCTCCTCGGCGACCACCCGCAGCCGCCCGATCATCAACACCCGCGACGAGCCGCACGCCGACGCCGAGCGCTACCGGCGGCTGCACGTGATCGTCGGTGACTCCAACATGAACGAGGTCACGACGCTGCTCAAGGTCGGCACGGCCGACATCGTGCTGCGGATGATCGAGGCCGGGGTGGTGATGCGCGACCTGTCCCTGGAGAACCCGATCCGGGCGATCCGGGAGGTGTCGCACGACATCACCGGCCGGCGCAAGGTCCGGTTGGCCTCCGGCAAGGAGGTCAGCGCGCTGGACATCCAGCAGGAATACCTGGCCAAGGCCACCGAGTTCGTCGAGCGCCGTGGCGGTGACCAGGCCGCCAAGCGGGTGGTCGAGCTGTGGGGCCGGGTGTTGAACGCGGTCGAGTCGGGCGACCTGGAGCCGGTCTCCCGGGAGATCGACTGGGTCAGCAAGTTGCGGCTGATCGAGCGTTACCAGCGCAAGCACGACCTGCCGCTGTCGCACCCCCGGGTGGCGCAGATGGATCTGGCCTACCACGACGTGCGCCGTGGCCGTGGCCTCTACGGGTTGCTGGAGCGCCGCGGCGAGGTCGACCGGGTGGCCACCGATCCGGAGATCTTCGAGGCCAAGGAGACCCCGCCGCAGACCACCCGGGCCCGGCTGCGGGGCGAGTTCATCCGGCACGCCCAGGAGAAGCGACGGGACTTCACCGTCGACTGGGTGCACCTGAAGCTCAACGACCAGGCGCAGCGCACCGTGCTCTGCAAGGACCCGTTCCGGGCGTACGACGAGCGGGTGGAGCGGCTGATCGCCAGCATGTGACCGAGGTGTCGGCCCCGGCGGTGGTGTCCACCGGCGGGGCCGGCCGGCTCGGTGGGCTCAGCGGCCCGCTGGGCGAGCCGCCCGGTAAGCTGGGCGCGCCATGACGACTTCTGGACCTTCCGACCGCTCCGAGCGGGGCACCGAGCGGCAGAACTGGGTCGAGCGCCGGCGGGAGAAGATCCGCGCCGAGGTCGACCGTAACCGGCGCGGTGAATACACGGTGCCGACGTGGGTGCTGGCCCTGGCGCTGGTGCTCATCGTGGGCGGCTGGCTAGCCCTGATCTTCCTCGCCTGACCCCCGCCCCCGCGCCCACCCTGCCCCCGCCCCCCTGCTTGCGTCGATCATGAAGTTATTGCGGTGACACGCCGAGGAGTCGGGCAATAACTTCATGATCAACGGTCGGGGTTGGGGTTTGGGGGTCGTTAGGGGAGCAGGGTGATGGCGTGGCGGCCGGCTGCGGCTGCGGCCAGGAAGTAGGCGTGGTCGGCGTCTAGACCACGGCCCATTGTGGACAGCGGCACGGCGCTGGCGCGCAGCGCGGCGTCGAGTCCGGCGGTGGGCACCCGGACGATCCGGTGCCGGGCCGCCAGGGGAACCAGTGCCGCGTCCACCTCGGCAGCGAGGGCCGGGTCCAGGTCGTCGGGCACCACCAGGTCCGCCGGGGCGAGTGCCACCCGGCCGTACGCGGTGAGGCTGTGGTGCGACACGCCCCGGTGCCGAGGGCGGGGATCGGCGTCGGAGATGCGCAACGAGCCGACCGGCCGCCCGCCCAGCGTGGCGATCGCGTTGACCGCCTCACCGACGGCGACGCCAGAGAAGCCCCACCGGGTGCCGGTGCCCAGGTTGCCCGGCCCCTGGGCCACGATGGCCACGTCGGCGCCCAGCACGTACCGGGCGGCGAGCAGGCCGCCGTGCAGGGTGGTGGCCTCCAGGTCACCGCCGAAGGACTGCCCGACGGTGATCGTGCCGGCCAGCTCGGCGCGCAGCCCCGCGAGGGTGCGGGAGAACCAGGCTGGCAGCGCCCCGCCGTCGGTGAGCAGGTACGCCACCCGCGCCTGCGGGGCGTCGGCCCGGATGCCGGCCAGGATCGCCGGCAGCGCCGAGTGCAGGTCGGCGGTGACCACCGGCAGACCGCCCAGGTCGTCCGCGTCGGCCAGCACATCGCGGTGCGGGGACGCTTCCTCGTCGACGCCGAGCAGGATCGGCTGCAACGGCGTGTAGCGGGCCTTGACCAGGTGCCCGGCGTCACGGGTGTCACCGACGTCCGGCGGGTCCTCCGGCAGCCGGTCTGGCAGGGCGACCACCAGGGCGTACCCACCGGTGCCCAACCCCATCAGCAGCGCCCCGGCGTTGAGTAGCACCCGGTCGCCGGGCTCGGGCGTGCCGACCAGCTCGGGATAGGCCAGTGCCCGCATGCGCGTGCCGTCGGGCAGGTCGACGTCCAGCTCCACCGCCCCGGTCCACTGCCGTCGCAGCGTCGCCACCGTCCCCGTACGCCATCGCACCATGACGGGCACGCTAGCCGCGCGGGCCCGGCGGCCCGCGCCCGGGTGCTGG
This sequence comes from Micromonospora sp. LH3U1, assembly GCF_028475105.1. Lineage (NCBI taxonomy): Bacteria > Bacillati > Actinomycetota > Actinomycetes > Micromonosporales > Micromonosporaceae > Micromonospora > Micromonospora sp. LH3U1. The sequence continues at coordinate 3,503,083 of NZ_CP116936.1, forward strand.
ATGGCCTGGGTCAGGGGTGGTCGGGTTCGTCGCCGGCGCTCGGGTCCGGCCCGGCCTGGGTGTGCCGGGCCCGACCGGTGGCGCCGGGCAACGAGCGGGTGGGGTCGAGGAAGACGTAACGGATCTCCGGGTACCGCCCGGTGAGCCGCCGTTCGGCCTCCTCGGCGGTGGCCTCGATGGCCGCGCCGGTGGCCTCGTCGCGGAAGTCGACCTTCGCGGCGACGAGGATGTCGTCCGGGCCGAGCTGCATGGTCATCAGGGTGTCGATCCGCTCCACCTCGGGCAGCCCGGTCAACTCCTGCTCGATCTCGTGGCGCAGCCGCTCCGGCACCGCTCGGCCGACCAGCAGCGACAGGTTGTTGGCGGCGAGGATCCCGGCGACCGTCAGCAGCAGGAGCCCGATCAGGATCGACGCGACGCCGTCCCAGACCTCGTCGCCGGTGGCGTGGGAGAGGCCGACGCCGGCCCCGGCCAGCAGCAGACCGATCAGGGCCGCGCTGTCCTCCAGGAAGACCGCCTTGACGGTGGTGTCGGCGGTCAGCCGCAGGAAGCGTCGGGGGGTGGTCTCCCAGCGCCGCGACTCGTTGCGGACCTGCCGCACGGCCCGGGCCAGGGAGATCGACTCGATGACGAACGACACCCCCAGCACGATGTACGAGATCAGGTAGTCGCCGCTGTGCTTGTGCACGAGGATGGTCGTGATGCCGTGGGTGACGGCGAAACCGGCGCCGGCGACGAAGGTGAACATCGCGGCGAAGAACGCCCAGACGTAGCTCTCCTTGCCGTACCCGAAGGGGCGTCGCTGGTCCGCCGGCCGGGCGCCACGGCGCAGCGCCTGGTAGAGCAGCACCTCCGTGGTGGTGTCGGCCACCGAGTGCGCCGCCTCGGAGAGCATCGCCGCCGAGCCGGAGATCACCCCGGCGACCAGCTTGGCGACCGCGATGGCGAGGTTGGCGGCGCCCGCGATGATCACGGTGCCGACGCTCTCGCTCTCGGTCTTGACGTCCGCTTGCGACATGAGAGCACCCTATGACCGGTGCCGGCGAGGCGCTGGGGGAGTGACCCGGAGCGGGCCCGATCCGAACAGATGTGCGGCACGCCCGCGCGGGTGCACGTCGCGGGCGCGTCGACTGCTAGCGTCTACCCGTGTCGCGGACCCGCACCGAACGCCTGGTCAACCTGGTGATCTGTCTGCTGTCCACGCGACGGTTCCTGACCGCCGCGCAGATCGCCGCGACCGTGCCCGGCTACGAGCACGATCCCGACGACGCGCGCGACCACGAAGCGTTCCAGCGCAAGTTCGAACGGGACAAGGCCGAGCTGCGCGAGCTGGGTGTGCCCCTGGAGACCGGCACGGCGAGCGCCTTCGACGCCGAGCCCGGCTATCGGATCGCCCACCGCGAATACGCGCTGCCCGACATCCTCCTGGAGCCGGACGAGGCCGCCGCGGTCGGCATCGCCGCACGGCTGTGGCAGCACGCCGGCCTGGCCGCCGCCGCGTCGTCCGGGCTGGCCAAGCTGCGTGCCGCCGGGGTGGACGTGGACCCGCAGGCCACCCTCGGCCTGGAGCCGATGGTCACGGTCGACCCGGCGTTCGCGCCGTTGACCGCCGCCGCCCGGGACCGCCGCGAGGTCGGGTTCGACTACCGGGTGCCCGACCGCGACGCGCCCAGCCGTCGCCGGTTGCAACCGTGGGGCGTGGTCTGCTGGCGCGGCCGGTGGTATGTGGTCGGCCACGACCAGGACCGGGAAGCGACCCGATGCTTCCGCCTGTCCCGGGTCGTCGGCGCCGTCCGGGTGACCGGCGCGCCCGGTGCGTACGAGCCGCCGGCCAACGTCGACCTGATCAGCCATGTGGCCCGCTGGTCGGGTCCCGTGGAGCGCACCGGCCGGGCCACCGTGCTGGCCGCACCGGGTCGGGCCGCCGGGCTGCGCCGCTGGGCGGTGGAGGTGACCACCGGGTCGGACGGCGACCGGCTGGTCCTGCCGTACGCCGACCCGGACGGGCTGGCCGGCCATCTCGTCGGCTACGGCCCGGACATCCGGGTGCTCGACCCACCGGAGGTCCGCGAGGCGGTCATCCAACGACTCAAGGAGATCGCCGTCCGACACGACGAGCTGGCCGTCACCGGGGGTGCCCGGTGACCCGCCCGGCCGCCCGAGGCGGCTCCCGGGCGTCCGCCGACCGGCTGGCCCGACTGCTCAACCTGGTGCCCTACCTGCTGGCCCGGCCCGGCATCGAGATCGCCGAGGCGGCCGGCGACCTGGGCGTCACCGAGCGGCAACTCCGCGAGGACCTGGAGTTGCTCTGGGTGTGCGGGCTGCCCGGTTACGGTCCCGGTGACCTGATCGACATGGCGTTCGACGGCGACCGGGTGACGATCACCTACGACGCCGGCATCGACCGGCCGTTGCGACTCACCCCCGACGAGGCCCTCGCGCTGGTGGTGGCGCTGCGGATGATCGCCGAGACGCCCGGGGTGGCCAACCGCGAGGCCGTCGAACGGGCCCTGGCGAAGATCGAGGACGCGGGGGATCTGGTCGGCGCGCCGGTGGCGGTCCGGCTGCCCGGGGACACCCGGCGGGTCGAGGCGCTGCGCGCCGCCGTGGAGGGCGGGAAGGCGCTGCGCATCACCTACTACACGGCGGCCCGGGACGAGACCAGCGAGCGCGTCATCGACCCGCTGCGGATGCTGATGGTCGGCGGCCGGGCGTACGTGGAGGCGTGGTGTCGGCGCGCGGAGGCGGTCCGCCTGTTCCGGGCCGACCGGATCGACGCGATCACCGAGCTGGCGGAGCCCGCCACCGTTCCACCGCAGGCCGTCCCGCACGACCTCACCGAGGGCGTCTTCCGCCCCTCGCCCGACCTGCCGCTGATCACGCTGCGCATCGGTCGGGGCGAGCGGTGGATCACCGAATATTATCCGTGCGAGCGGGTCGAGGCTGGCGACGGCGACCAGTGGCTCGTCTCCCTGCGGGTGACCGACCTGGGGTGGGCCCGCCGATTCGTGCTCGGCCTCGGTCCGGACGCCATCGTGGTCGCCCCGGTCGAGCTGGCCGAGCAGGTGCGGGCGACGGTGGTCGCCGCCCTGGACGCGTACGCCGTGCCCACAGCCGCGCCCCGGCTGCCCGCGCCGACTGACCTCGCGAGTCCGGTCGCGCCGTCGGGCGACCCGGCAGTGGCCGGCCGCACCCAGTAGGCTGACCGCCGTGCTGATCTGGATCGTGCTCGCGGTGGTGCTGCTCCCGCTCGTGGCGCTCGCGCTGGCCGTGCGCCCGGTGCTCACCCGGTTGCCCCGGCTACGCCGCGCAGCCGTGGCGTTGCAGCGGCGGGCGGCCGAGGCCGAGGCGCTGCGGGAGACCGCCGAGGCGTTGCAACAGCGTGCCGAGGGTGTCCAACGCCAACTCGACACCACCCAGCAGCGGCTCGCGTTGATCAAGGCCAAGCGCGGCTGATCGGGCCCCCGCCCGAGCGTGGGCCCGGCGACGGTTGACGGATCATCGCGCGTTGGTCAAGACTTCACCCTTCGGGCCGAACCACCACCACCCGGCGGGTGGCAGGCAGCCGATCCGCACGTACGATGGGCTGCGTACCACCCCTCGGACACAGAGCGACTGGAGCTTCTCATGGGTGCCCTCAAGCCGTGGCACATCGCTGTTCTCGTGGTTGTGCTGATCCTGCTCTTCGGTGCGAAGCGGCTCCCCGACGCGGCCCGTTCGCTGGGTCGGTCGCTGCGGATCATCAAGGCCGAGACCAAGAGCCTGCAGGAGGACGACCGCGACCTTGCTGAGAAGGCCGACGCGCAGGCCGGCTACCAGCCGCTGCCGCCGCACGCCGGGCAGCAGGCGCCGTACGCCGCGCAGCCGCAGCAGGCGCCCTACCAGCAGGCGCCGACGCAGCAGCCGGTCGTCGACCCGGTGCACCGCGTCCGCGACAACTGACCGAAGGGCCCCACCACCGTGGCCTTCGCACTGCGTAAACGCGGCCCGAGCACGTTCGAGCGGGCCGCCGACGGCTCGATGACGCTCATCGAGCACGTCCGCGAACTGCGCAACCGTCTGTTCCGCGCCTCCGTGGCTATCATGATCGGCTTCGGCCTCGGCCTCTGGCTGGCCAAGCCGGTGCTGCACCTGCTTCAGCAGCCCTACTGTGATCTGCCGCAGGCCAGGATTGTCAACGGCAAGTGTGAGTTCGTCCAGCTCGGGCCGGCCGACCTGTTCCTGCTCAACCTGAAGGTCGCGCTCTGGGTCGGGTTGATCGTCGCCGCGCCGGTCTGGCTCTACCAGCTCTGGGCGTTCATCGCGCCCGGGCTGCATCGGCACGAGCGGCGCTACGCCTACTTCTTCACCGCCATGGCCGCGCCGCTGTTCGCGGCCGGCGCGGTGCTGGCGTACTTCGTCACGGCGAAGGGCCTGGAGTTCCTGCTCAGCATCGCGGACAGCGAGATCAGCACAACGCTGGAGATCACCAAATACATCTCCTTCGTCACCAACCTGATCCTGCTGTTCGGTGTGGCGTTCGAGTTCCCGCTGCTGGTGCTGATGCTCAACTTCGTGGGCATCACCAGCGCGAAGCGGCTGCTCAGCTGGTGGCGAGTGGCGATCTTCGTGTTCTTCGCCTTCTCCGCCGTGGTCACCCCCACCCCGGACCCGTTCGGGATGACGGCTCTGGCGATCTGCCTCTCCGCGCTCTATTTCGGTGCGGTGGGCATCGCGTTCCTCAACGACAAACGGCGTGGGCGTGGCAAGGAGGTCTACGCCGGCCTCGACGACGACGAGGTGTCGCCGCTGGAGCACGACGCGGATCCGGTCGTGGCCGGGCAACGGGTCGACGCGACCGCGCCGATCGGCGTACCGGATCCGATCGCGGCACCGGCCCCGATCGAGCGGCGCTACGACGACATGACCTGACGGCCCCGCGCCAACCGTTTCGACGACGCCGCCCCCGGCAACGGGGGCGGCGTCGTCGTGTCGCGACCGCACCCCGAGCCCCGACAGCGGGACTGATCCGGACGGCACCCGCCCCTGTGAAAGGCGGGTGTCCGACCGGTACGGTGCTGCCCGTGACCGCAGACGATCACCTGCCGGGCCCGGTCGCCGTGCTCGCCAACCCGACCGCTGGTCGGGGACGGCACCGCGCCCTGCTGCCTCGGCTGCTGGACGGGTTGGCCGCCGCAGGCCGGCCGATCCGGTTGCTGTCGGCGTCCGGCCCTGCCGAGGCGGAGGCGGCCTGCCGTGCGGCGGTAGCCGATGGTGCCGGCGCCCTGGTGGCGATCGGCGGGGACGGCACCGTGCACCGGGCGCTGCAGGCGGTCGCCGGCACCGAGGTGCCGTTCGGTTCGATCCCCGCCGGCACCGGCAACGACTTCGCGTTGGACACCGGTTTCCCGGCCGATCCGCTGGTGGCGGCGGACGTGATCGCGTCAGCGCTGCGCGACGGTCGCGGCCACGCCGTCGACCTGGCCCGAATGGTCGGCGTCGGTGGCACCGAGCGTTGGTACGGGGCGGTCCTCGCGGCCGGGTTCGACGCGATCGTCAACGAGCGGGCCAACCGGATGCGCTGGCCGCGTGGCCCGCGCCGCTACGACCTGGCGATCCTGGTCGAGTTGGCCCGTCTTCGGCCCCGCCGCTACACGCTGCGCCTCGACGGGGTGCCGCACGAGTTGGACGCGGTGCTGGTGGCGGTGGGCAACTGTCCGACGTACGGCGGCGGGATGCGGATCTGTCCGGACGCCGACCCGACCGACGGGCTGCTCGACGTGGTGGTGGCGGGTCGGGTCAACCGGCGGACCCTGATCCGGGTGAAGCCGCGCATCTATCAGGGCACCCACGTCAGTCACCCGCTCGTGCGCAGTTTCCGTGCCCGCACGGTGGAGCTGACCGCCGAGGGCATCACCACGTACGCCGACGGGGAACGCTCCCTGGACCTGCCGGTGACGATCAGCGCCGTGCCGGGCGCCGTGCGGTTGTTGCGTTGACCCGTACCGCGCCGATGCTGGCCGCGATGACCAGCACGATGGCGGCACATTCGAGCAGGGTCAGCGCCTGCCGCAGCACCAGCCACCCGGCGAGCGTGGCGATGGCCGGGCCGAGGCTCATCAGGACCGCGAAGGTGGCGGTGGGCATCCGCCGCAGCGCCAGCAGCTCCAGGGTGTAGGGCAGCACGGAGGCGAGCACCGCGAGGCCGGTGCCGAGCGCCAGCACCGACGGGTCGAGCAGCACGGATCCGCCGTCGATGATGCCGAGCGGCAGGGTGACCAGCGCGGCGAGCGCCAGCGCGAGGGCGAGCCCGTCAGCGCCCGGGAACCGGCCGCCCACCCGGGCGCTCAGCACGATGTACGCGGCCCACATGGCCCCGGCGCCGAACGCGAAGGCCACCCCGGCCGGGTTCAGCCGGTCGAAGCCGCCCTGGCCGAGCAGCGCCACCCCGGCCAACGCCAGCCCCGCCCAGCCCCAGCTGGCCAGTCGCCGGGCGCTGAACACCGACAGCGCCAAGGGCCCGAGCACCTCCAGAGTCACCGCCGGGCCCAGCGGGATGCGTTCGATGGCCTGGTAGAACAGCGAGTTCATGCCGGCCAGCGCCAGCCCGAACGCGCCCGCCGCGAGCCAGGCCGACCGGTCGTGCCCGCGCAGTCGGGGCCGGCAGACGACGAGCAGCAGCACCGCCGCGATCGTCAACCGCAGGGTCACCGCGCCGGCCACCCCGGTGCGCGGGAAGAGCAGCGCGGCCACGGCCGACCCGAACTGCACCGACAGCGCACCGCCGAGCACCAGCCCCACGGCGGCGACGCCACCGCGCCGGGCCGGTGGTGTGTCGGGCGGGCTCGACGCGGGCAGCAGGGTCTCCGTCACGGGCATGACGGTAGGCGGGCAGGTCAGTCCGCCCTCCGGCGGTGTCCACCTCCCGAACCGACCGCTCGCGTCGACACGGTCGGGAACGGTCGCCAACGCGGTGCTACCGGCGTACCTTCCGAGGTATGACCAGCGGCATGCGAAAACTGTCGATCTCCGTGCCACCGGACGTGGCTGAGCGCCTGGAGCACGAGGCCAATGCCAGCGCCTACGTCACGCAGGCGGTCCGGGACCGGATGCGTCTGGACGCCCTGGACGCGGAGTTGGCCCACCAGGGCATCCACATCACCGAGCAGGGTGTGGCCGAGGCGCGCGCCCGCCGCGCCGCCGTCGAAGCCGAGTGGTCGCCGGAGCGCCGGAATGCCCTCCGTGAGCGGGCACGCCAGCACGCGCTGGACGCCGCCGCCGGCGCCTCCGAGCAGCCGGCAGCGTGACCGCCGGGAACGACCGACCGGTCCGGCTCGTGCTGGACCGGTCGGCGCTGCTGGCCTACCTGGCGGGCTCGGTGCATGTCGGTGAGCCGCTGCACGAGGTCATTCAGGACCGCAACAGGTTCGGCGTCACCGCCGTGACCGCGGCGGAGGCCCTGGCAATGGTCAGCGACCCAAAAGAACGGGCGACCCTGCACCGGCTGCTGACCCTGGACGCCTGCGAGGTGCTCTCTACCGAGGGGCACTCCTGGCACGAACTCAGCTTCTGGCGCACGTTGACGGGCCGTGCCGATCTGGCCACCACCGCGTTGGCCGTCCTCGAACACGACGCCTCGATCCTCAGCGCGGAGGACCGGTACGGTGACGGCGATCTACCGGTGATTCACATCCCGGACTGACGGCACAGCCGCCACCGGTCAGCCCGGCAGGGCGAGATCGAGCACGGCGCCCAGCCCGTTCTCCCGACCCGGGTCTGCGGCCGGGAGCACCAGCACCGCGCAGCCGGCGGTCACCGCGCCCGCGTCCGCCGGGGTGTCACCGACCATCAGCGTCTGCTCCGGGTCGACGCCGAGCATCCCGCAGGCACGCCAGAAGATCGCCGGGTCGGGCTTGCAGCGCCCCACCTCGTACGAGAGCACGAACGCGTCGACCAGGTCGGTCAACCCCCAGGCGTCGAAGTGCGGTCGCAGGTCGAAGCCGATGTTGCTGACGACCGCCACCGGCACCCCGGCGGCACGCAGCGCGGTCAGCGTGGGCGCGGTGTCCGCGTACGGCAGCCAGCCCTCGGCGCTCAACAACCGCTCGTAGAGCGCGTCGGCGAAGCCCTCGATGCCCGCGTCGACGGTCTCGGCCAGCCCGGTGTACGCGCCTCGGTGGGCGTGTTGGTAGAGGTCCCGGTCGGCCCACAACTCGGCCAGCCGGGGCGGCACCCGCGCCGGCGGTGGCCCGCCGGCGCGTCCGGCGGTGAGCAGCCGGTCGGCCAGCGAGGTGGCGCGGACCCGGTCCAGGGTGACCCCGCACGCCGCCGCGGCCTCCAGCACCCACTGCCGGGGCTCCTCCACCTGGGCCAGGGTGCCGTGGAAGTCGAAGAGCACCGCCTTGACGGGCCGTCGGGACGCCCGGGGAGCGGCGGCGGCCTCGGCACTGCCCGGCGGACGGGTCTGGGGCGGTTCGGCATGGTCCGGCACGCCGTGCACCCTACCGACAGCCCCCGGTGGCTCCTCCGGACGGCCTTGTGGGGTGCCGTGTCCCGGCACGCACTAATCTTGGAGGCATGTCGAGCCCCGCCGAGCGGTACACAGCGGCGCGCCGCCGGGCCGCGCAGGCCGCAGAGTTTCCGGCGTTGGACGAGTTCGCCCTTGACCTGGGGTTCGAGCTCGACGATTTCCAGCGGGAGGCGTGTCAGTCGCTGGAGCGGGGCAGCGGCGTGTTGGTCTGCGCCCCCACCGGGGCCGGTAAGACCGTGGTCGGGGAGTTCGCCGTCCACCTGGCGCTGCGCGGGCGGCCCGACGACCCGGTGCCCGCCGACGACGCGGCGACCCGGCCGCCCCGGCGCAAGTGCTTCTACACCACGCCGATCAAGGCCTTGTCCAATCAGAAGTACCACGACCTGGTCGCCCGGTACGGCGCCGAGCAGGTTGGCCTGCTGACCGGCGACAACGCGATCAACGGTGACGCGCCGGTGGTGGTGATGACCACCGAGGTGCTGCGCAACATGCTCTATGCGGGCTCCAGCACCCTGCAGGGCCTGGCGTACGTGGTGATGGACGAGGTGCACTACCTGGCCGACCGGTTCCGCGGTGGGGTGTGGGAAGAGGTGATCATCCACCTGCCACCCTCGGTCACCCTGGTCTCGTTGTCGGCGACCGTGTCCAACGCCGAGGAGTTCGCCGACTGGCTGGTCACCGTGCGCGGCGAGACCGCCGTGGTGGTCAGTGAGCACCGGCCGGTGCCGTTGTGGCAGCACATGCTGGTCGGCAAGCGGATGTTCGACCTGTTCCACGACGCCGACGCCGCCCGCAAGCACGATGTGCATCCGGAGTTGCTGCGCTACACCCGTGAGACCGCGCGGCGGCTGGAGTTGGGCGAGGGACGCAGCGCGGGGCCTGGTGCCGGCCGGCGTGGCCCGCGCTGGCGGGGCCCGCTGCGCCCGGACATCGTCGACCGCCTGGACCGGGAGGGTCTGCTGCCGGCGATCCTTTTCATCTTCAGCCGGGCCGGTTGCGCCGCCGCGGTGCAGCAGTGTCTGGCCGCCGGGTTGCGGCTCACCTCGCCCGAGGAGCGGACCGAGATCCGTAGGGTCGTCGAGTCCCGGGTCACCGCCATTCCCGGCGAGGACCTGTCGGTGCTGGGGTACTGGGAGTGGCTCGACGGCCTGGAGCGTGGCCTGGCCGCTCACCACGCCGGCATGCTGCCGGTGTTCAAGGAGATCGTCGAGGAGTTGTTCGTCCGCGGCCTGGTCAAGGCGGTCTTCGCCACCGAGACCCTGGCGCTGGGGATCAACATGCCGGCCCGCTGCGTGGTCCTGGAACGGCTGGTGAAGTACAACGGCGAGGCGCACGTCGACCTGACCCCGGGGGAGTACACGCAGCTCACCGGGCGCGCGGGCCGCCGTGGCATCGACGTGGAGGGGCACGCCGTCGTGGTGTGGTCCCCGGAGACCGACCCACGGCAGGTGGCCGGGCTCGCCTCCACCCGCACCTACCCGCTGCGCTCCAGCTTCCGGCCCTCGTACAACATGGCGGTGAACCTCGTCGGCACGGTCGGCGCGGAGCCGGCCCGGGCTCTGTTGGAGTCCTCGTTCGCCCAGTTCCAGGCGGACCGGTCGGTGGTCGGCCTGGCCCGGCAGGTGCAGCGCAACACCGAGAGCATCGAGGCGTACGGCGTCGAAGCCGCCTGCCATCACGGCGACTTCGACGAGTACTTCGCGCTGCGGGTGGCGATCGCCGACCGGGAGAAGGCGATTGCCCGGCAGGGGCAGACCCAGCGCAAGGCCGCCGCGGTGACGTCGCTGGAGCGACTGCGGGTCGGCGACGTGATCCGGGTTCCGGCGGGCCGGCGGGCCGGGCTGGCCGTCGTGCTGGATCCGGCGACCGGTGGGTTCGGTGAGCCGCGGCCGCTGGTGCTCACCCAGGATCGCTGGGCCGGGCGGGTCAGTCCCGGCGACTTCACCACCCCCGCCGAGGTGCTGGCCCGGATCCGGGTGCCGAAGCACTTCAACCATCGGTCCCCGGCCGCCCGCCGGGATCTCGCCGCCGAGGTCAGCGGCACCGGCCTGGACCGGCACGGCGGCCGACGGGGTGGCCGTTCCCGGCAGGTGACCGGCGAGGACCACCGGCTCACCCAGCTCCGCACGGAGATGCGCAACCACCCCTGCCACGCGTGCCCGGAACGGGAGGACCACGCCCGCTGGGCGGAACGGCGTCGCCGGCTGGAAGGCGACACCGAGGAGTTGCGCGAGCGGGTCTCCGGGCGTACGGGGTCCCTCGCTCGGACGTTCGACCGGATCGTGGCGCTGCTGACCGAGCGGGGTTACCTTGCCCGCGACGGCGCGGTCACCGATGCCGGCCGGATGCTCGGCCGAATCTGGACCGAGGCGGACCTGCTGGTCGCCGAGTGCCTGCGCCGGGGAGTGTGGAACGGGCTGTCTCCGGCCGAGTTGGCCGCCGCGGTGTCCGTGGTGGTCTTCGAGGCGCGCCGTGACGTCGACGAGCGGGCGTCGCTGCCGCGCGGGCCGGTGGCCGACGCGGTGGACGAGACGCTGAAGCTGTGGGGGGAGATCGAGGCCGACGAGGCGGCGCGCGGGCTGACCGCGACCCGGGAGCCGGATCTCGGCTTCGCCTGGCCCGTCTACCGGTGGGCCCGGGGCGAGGCGCTGGCCAAGGTGCTCGGCAGCGGTCACGAGATCGACGGTGAGATGCCGGCCGGTGATTTCGTCCGGTGGGCGCGACAGGTCGTCGACCTGCTGGGTCAACTTGCCGACTCGGGCGGCGCGTCGCCCGAGCTGCGGTCGACCGCCCGGCAGGCGATCGCGGCCGTCAACCGGGGCGTACTGGCGTACCACACCACCGCCTGATCGTCACATTCAGTCATTATCACTGACGAATCGCCGTATCGGACGGTCACCGCAACAGCACCCCCCGGATAGCCCGGGGGGTGCTGTTGCGCCTGCTCACGGCACCCCTGATCATTGCCCGAGCGCCTTGTTGACGCGCCGCTAACGAATGGGGAGAAGACCGCCGTGGCGGAAATCAATCACTTTGAGTACGGGTGGATCACACCCACGCTGAGCTACGCGCTGTCCGTGCTCGGTTCGATCCTCGGGCTGGTCTGCGCGGGGCGTATCCGCACGGCGCGCACGAGCGGCCAGCGGGTCTGGTGGGGCCTTCTGTCCGCCTGGGCTCTGGGTGGCACCGCCATCTGGGCGATGCACTTCATGGCCATGCTCGGCTTCGCCGTCGACGGCACCCGGATCCGCTACGACGTGCCGCTGACCGTCGCCAGTACGGCCATCGCCGTGGTGGCGGTCGGTATCGGCCTGGCCATCGTTGGCACTGGCCAACTGAACCCGGTACGACTGATCGCCGCTGGCATCTTCACCGGTGCCGGTGTGGCCTCCATGCACTACACCGGGATGGCGGCGATGCGCCTCAACGGCAGCCTCGGCTACGACACCCTCCGGGTCGCGCTCTCGGTGGTCATCGCTGTCGTGGCGTCCACCGTCGCGCTGTGGCTCGCGATGACCGTCCGCCGGGGGTTGGCGATCTTCGCCTCCGCGCTGGTCATGGGCGTCGCCGTGAACGGCATGCACTTCACCGGCATGAGCGCGTTGTCGGTGCACCGCCACGAACGTGTGGGTGAGGTGACCGGCGCCAATGTGAGCACGCTGCTGGTGCCGATCGTGCTGGCAGTGCTCTTCGGGGTGGTCGGTCTGCTCTATGCGCTGCTCGCCGCCCCGACCGACGACGATGTGGCCGCCGCCGCCTACCTGGACGGGCGGCGGGTCTCGGAGCCGGCAGCCGCGACACCCATCCCTGCCCCGGACCCGGTCGGCCTGCGCGCCCGCTCCACCCTCGGTCAGCCGGGTACGCCGTTCCCGTCCCGCCGGGACACGCCGCCCCGCTGACGCCGTGTCACGTCCGCGGAGACCATCAACCCGCCGGTCGGCCGTGCCCGGTGCCGGTCAGGCCGGCGGGCGACCGGGACGGCTGCGATCGATGGTGAGGGTGGCCAGCAGCCCGGGGTGGTCGGTCGCCCCGTGCATGGGCACCGACCTGCGGCAACAGAGCGTGATGTCGGTTGTCGCCACGATGTGTTGCAGTCTGCCGTCGTCGATCCGCTGATAGCTCGGCCGTTCACACGACCGCACGGTGGGACTGCCGCCGGCCCGAAGGTTGAAGTCGCCGCTCAGCACGATGGGCTCGTATCCCGTGCTTCTGCTGATCGTCGGCAGGATGGTGTCCACCAGGTGGCCGCACTGGGCGAGCGCGACACGGTAACTGGTGGCGGCCAGGTGCGTGGTGCAGGCCAGCACGACGCCGTCGACGTTGACGCAGAGCCAGGCTCGTTCCTCGGGGTCCGCGAGGTCCTGCGTCGGGTGGATTCCGCGGTACAGGGCGCGTGGGCTGCCCGGCGCCTCCACGTGGGTCAGCAGCCCGATGCCGTACGACTGGCCGTTGCGGCACCGGGTGTCGCCGCCGCTGGGGCGGTCGCCGGCGGCCTGGAACGCGGACACGACGGTCCGATCAGTGTGGACGGCTTCGAACACGCGCGTCAGGGCGGTGACGTCGCCCTGGCAGATCTCGTTGAGAGTGACCACATCGGGTGCCTCGGCGCTGATCACCTCGGCGGCTGTGGCCACCGCCCGGCCGGTGTAGCAGCCGGCGCGGCCGCTGTTGCAGAGGTTCATCTGGAGCACCCGCAGGACCGTGGGTTCGGGCGTCTCCACGGTGTCGGTGGAGACGGCCACCGACGGTACGGCCGGCAGTCCGGCGGCGGCGATCAGGCAGCCGACGGCAAGGGCTCGACGTAGGAATCGGTACGAACGGTCGGCCATGCGGACTCCGGGTCGAGCAGGCGACAGTCTTCGCCGAGGTGCCAGTGATCTTACCGACGGCCGCTCGGCGACCGAACCCGCGCGGGCGGCCGAGGGGGCACACGCGGCCGCGCGTACCCCCTCGGGTTGCTCAGTGGGTGCGGACCGCGACGGCCGTGTACGGGGTGGTCGGGGTAGGTGGCGTGGTGAAGCGGCCGTTGGGCAGGTAGAGCCGGCCCAGCGCCTCGGCGACGGTGGTGGGCACGTCGAAGTTGGGGTCGGTGATGGTGCCCGTGACCGTTCCCGTGGTGCCGGCGCGGTTCAGCGTGACCACCGCGATCTGGTTGAGGCGGTTCTGCACGACGTAGAGGGTGCGGCCGAGCAGCAGCAGCCCGTCGCCGTTGGTGAAGGTGTAGCCGGGCACGTCCACGGCGGTGGTCGCGCCGGTTGCCGGGTCGACCCGGTACAGCGTCCCGGTGTTGGACTGGACGACGATCAGCGCCCTTCCGTCCGGTGTGGTGGCGATGCCGTTGAGGTTCACGCCGGTGCCGACCTGCTCGTACGCGCCGGTCAGCGCGATGGTGGTGAAGCCGTCGGCGGGCGGCAGCGCGCCGCCACGGCCGAGTGGCAGCCGATAGAGCACCGGGCGGTTGGAGTCGGTGAAGTACGCGGCGTCGCGGGTCAGGATGACGTCGTTGACGAACGTCGGAGCGGTGGCGAACTGGTAGCGCGCCAGCACATCGCCGGTGCGGGTGTCGAGCACACGGGCGTCGCCGGCGGTACCGCCGGCGACGAAGAGCCGGCCTCTCGGGTCGACCTTGAGACCGAGCGACGGGGTGCCGGTGGGTGCGCCGATCCTGGTGTCCCGGCCGGTGACCAGGTCGACCCGCTGGATTGCGCCGGTGGTGCGGGAGCCGAAGTACGCGTACCGGCCGGCGGTGGCGATGCCCTCGGGCGAGAACCCGTCGGGCAGGGCGAGGACGGTGGGCAGCCGCCCTCCGGGGTGCGCCTGCGCGGGGGCGACGGCGCCGGAGGTCAGGAGGGCGGCGGTCAGGGCGACGCCGAGCGTCCTCCGGAGGGGTCGGTTCACTGTGCTCCTTCCGGGCGGAAGGCGGCATGGGCCGACACATCCGCCACGATCTTTTGGGGCCAGGACCCTCCCCACTGTACGACCGGCGCCGCCGCACGCCCGGGTGCGACGACCGGCGTCACCGGCAGCGGTCTTCTGGGACCGCTGCCGGTGGCCCGTCGAGCTGAGACAGGTCAGCTCTGTGCGATGTCAGGCGTTGCGGAGGAGCCTCCACCGGTTGTCCGCGCTGCCGTTGTCCGAATCCTGTACGGCCTGCGCGCCCCAGGCGGTCGATCCGTTCAGGATCCCGAGTAGCTTGCCGCTGTTGACGTTGCGGATCCGGTAGGTGCCGTCGCCGTTGTCGACGAGGGTCCAGCGGTGGTCGGCGGTGCCGTTGTCCGACCATTGCAGGACCCGAGCGTTGTCGGCGGTGGACATGTTCTCCACGCCCAGCACCTTGCCACTGTTGACGTTGCGGAACCGGACGGCGCTGCCGTCGGTGACGACCACCCAGTTGTGGTCCGCGGTGCCGCTGTCGCCCCACTGCACCGCAAGTCCACCGTCGGCGGTGGACATGTTCTGGACACCGAGGACCAGGCCGGTACCGACGTTGACCAGACGGCTGCTGCCGCCCGTGGTGCCGCCGGTGGTGCTCCAGTAGACGGTGTAGTTGTATCCGTGGGCATCCTGGAATGGGGCGAGGGGCACCGTGGAACCGTTCGCGCTGGCGGTGAACGCGAGCGAGGTGGTGCTGGTGCGGGTGATCGAGGAGGTGGTGAGTGACGGCAGGGCGCTCAGGGCGGTGTTGCCGTAGTTGCCGGCCAGCACCGCCGGGCCGTACGTGATCGCGGCGACGTTGGCGTTGTCGTTGGCCGCTCGGATGGCGACCTGCATCGGCAGTCGTACGGTGATGGTGTCGCCGGCGGCCCAGGTGCGGGTGACCGTGGCGTAGCTGCCCGGTGTGGTGGCGACGTTCTCCACCGCGCCGTTGACGGCGATCGTCGCGCCGCTGGTCCAGGACGGGATCCGCACCCGGATGCTCCACGAGCCGCTCATCGACCCGGACAGCGTCAGGGTGGTGGTGTCACTGACCGGGTAGCTGGTGCTCTGGGTGACCGTGATGCCGCGCTGCGACCAGGTCAGCACCGACGGCGTGAACAGGTTCACGGTCAGCGTGGTGCCGTTGTAGAAGTAGATGGAGTCCATCAACCTCGTGTTGATCTCCAGGCCGGTGCCCTGACAGCACCAGAACGAGTTGTAGTCGGTGCTCCAGGTGCCGCCGCCCCACGCCGGGCCCACGCCTCGACGCCCGCCCGGCCTGAGCGGGGTGAAGTACGTGATGTGGCCGTGGTTGTCGGCCGGGTTCTGTCCACCGATCAGGTGGTTGATCATCGCGCGCTCGTAGAAGTCGAAGTAGTCGGTCCGGTTCGGGTCGAGCAGCCACAGCTCCCGGGTCAGTTTGAGCATGTTGTAGGTGTTGCACTGCTCGCAGGTGTCGTTGCTGAGGTAACCGGCGATCGCGTTGGGTGCCCGGAAGTGCTCGGCCTGACTGTTGCCGCCGATGACGTAGGAGTGCGCGCCGACGGTGATGTTCCACGCGTTGCTGGCGATGTCCCGGTAACGGGTGGTCCCGGTGGCCTTGAACTCCCGGGCGGCGCCCACCCACTTGGGCACCTGCGTGTTGGCGTGCAGCCCGGAGAGCTGGTCCTGGTTGGCCGCCAGCGGGTTGAACACCGCGGCGTGGTCGAACCGCTGGGCGGTGGCGAGCCACCGGCCGTCACCGGTCTGCTGGTAGATGTCGGTCAACACGTCGTTCATGCCACCGAACTCGGTGCCCAGCATCGACTGCATCTGGCTGGAGCTCAACCGGGACGTCCGGGTGTCGACCCAACCCGCCAACGCCAGCAACACCGTGCGGGCCTGCGTGTTGCCGGTGTAGCGCCAGACGTCGAGCAGCCCCGCGAGGGTCTTGTGGATGCAGTAGTAGGGCACGTTGCCGTTGGACAACGTCCGTGCCTCGAGCGCCGTGAAGTCGGACTCCGGGAAGCCGGAGAGGTAACCCGCGCCGAACCCGGCAGCCCCGTTGTTCGCCTGGCACTTGGCCAGCTCGGCCACCATGTAGTTCGCCTTGTCCCGGCAGGTGGTGTCGCCCAGCACCGCGTACCCGTACGCCCAGGCGGTCAGGAAGTGCCCCTGCATGTGGGTCCGGAACGGGAAGTTCGGCGCGTCCCAGCCTCCGTTGGTGGCGGCACCGTTGGTGGACAGCCGGTGGTTGGCGCGGAAGTTGTAGAGCAGGCGGTCGACGTCGACGAACCGCAGATAGTTCAGCGTCCGCGTCTGGTTGTCCATCCAGCGGCCGGTGGTGAGCCGCACCTGACCGAGGTCGAACGAGTACGCCGAGACGCCGAGGTCCGACCGGGCCGGTGGCACCACGGCCGCGGCCGCGCTGCCGGCGGCGAAGGTGGTGCCGGTCGCGGACAGCACAACGGTGGCTCCTGCGGCCTGAAGGAGGTGGCGGCGGCTGAGGGGCAGGGGTGACATGGATCCTCCAGGGGAGTGCTACGGGGTGATTCGGAAGGTGGCGTCCTGGCGGTCGGCGGCGCTCGAACTGCTGCTGAGCGGATCGATGCGCAACAGGTAGTTGGCGTGTCGCAGGTAGCGGGTCGGGAAGTTGTACGAGCGGAACGACGTCCAGGCGGCGTCGGCGAGCCCTGCCGTCCGGTAGAAGGTGGCGTCGGCCCGGAACACCGAGGTGTTCTCGTTCGCGGCGAGCCGGACCTCGTAGTTGTAGTGCCGGAGGTAGGAGCCGGGATAGTTCACCGACTGGAAGGACACCCCGGTGGAGTCGGCGAGTCCGGGCACCATCCGCCACATCTGGTCCTGGTACGGGTCGAACGGGTACGCGTCCAGCCGGGCCACGTTGTCGGCGTGCCGGACGTAACGGTCGGGCAGGTTGGACGACTTCAACCGGACCCAGTTCGGCGTCCCCCAGCGGGCGATCAGGCCGTTGTACTCCGCGTCCGTGATACCGACCATCGAGCCGTGCTTCGCGTTCATCGGCGGCGTGTAGTCGCGCTGGTTCATCGGGGTCCACGAGTTGCCCCCGATGGTGGTGGTCGACCAGGCGTAGTAGTCGTTGTTGACCGGGCCGTACGAGTCGCCCCACAGCCGCCAGCCACTGCCGTCGATCGCCTTGACCAGCAGCGGAGCCTCGATGCCGGTGCCCTGGAGGAGCCCGCTGGTGTACGTGGTGAAGCTGTTCGGGGCGCCGGTGCTGGACCGGGCGCCGTAGAGGTTCCCGTTGCCGAGATTCTTGTAGTAGAGGTACGTGGTGCCGCCGTCGACGACGACGTCTCCGTCGAGGACGCCGAAGCCGGGGCTGAAGAACACCTGCGGCGAGCTGACCGTCTGGAAGTCGCTGGTGTAGTTGACCAGGAAGACGTCCTGGCCGTTGTTGGCCGAGTAGACGATGGCGTACTGGCCGCGGGCGGCGTCCCAGAAAGCGGTTGGGGCCCAGGTGTGGGTGTTCAGCGTGTGCATCCGGATCCGGCGGTATCCGGTGAGGCTCGTCAGGTCGGTCGAGTCCCAGACGTGCAGGTACTGACTGTTCAGGCCGAAGTTGGTGCCCTTCAGATCCGTGGCGAGCACGACGAAGGTGCCGTCCTGCTTGCGGAGGACGAACGGGTCCCGCAGGCCCAGCTGGCCGGCTGTCGGCGTGACGACCGGGTTGTTCTGGTTGAGCGGCGTCCAGTTGAGGCCGTCGCGACTGACGGCGAGGTGCAGGCCGTAGTCCGCGCCCTGGAACTGGGGAGTTTCGGTGAAGTAGGCCATCACGTATGCGGTGTTCGCCGCGGCGAGGGCGGCGTGCGGGAGACTCAGCACGCCGGTGGTGGCGGCAGCGGTGGACAGTGCGCCCAGGGTGAACGCGCGTCTGGTCAACGGCACGGTAGGCGACCTTTCTGACGGCGGGACGGGTTGGTGGCCAGCGCCCGGAGCGGCAGCGCGTCAGAGCGGCCATTTATAGCGAGATGTCTATGTGATCGCTAACATAGTTGTTCCGTAACACGCCCGCAACCCCCCGCGTCGCGGGCGGTCACTGTTGGTGACCGACTGCCCTCCCGTTGACGCCCGCGACGACTCTCAGTACGGTGCATCGTAAATCTTCGATGTCAGCGCCGAAACATCGTTGCTGCGGTGGGGTTACGCCGTTCATCTCGCGCCATGCAAAAACCCAGGTCACGTAAGTAGGGGAGGTGTCGTTGACCTTCTGTTAGCGATAACACCACGTCCGACATCGCACGGCACACTCTCTGGGAGTAATCGTGAAGGTGGCAAGAGGAACCACGAATCGGACCAGCCAAAGAGCCAGGCGCGCCGTCGCCTGGCTGGCGAGCCTGGCCTGCGTCCTCGCCCTGGTCCCCGGCGCGGCCAAGGCCGACAACCCCATCGTTCAGCACATCTACACCGCGGACCCGGCGCCGTTGGTGCACAACGGCCGGGTGTACCTCTACACCGGACATGACGAGGACGGCTCCACGTACTTCACCATGCGGGAGTGGCGGGTGTGGTCGTCCGCCGACATGGTGAACTGGACCGACCACGGCTCGCCGATGAACCTGGCGACTTTCGCCTGGGCGGACGCCAACGCGTGGGCTGGTCAGGTCATCGCCCGCAACGGGAAGTTCTACTGGTACGTGCCGGTACGCCAGCGCTCGAATGGGCAGATGGTGATCGGAGTGGGGGTGGCGGACAGCCCGACCGGGCCGTTCCGGGACGCGATTGGTCGGCCCCTGGTGGGCAACGGTGAGATCGATCCGACCGTGTTCGTCGACGATGATGGTCAGGCGTACCTGTACTGGGGTAACCCGGGTCTGTGGTACGTGAAGTTGAACCCGGACATGATTTCTTTCTCGGGCAGCGCGACCAGGATTCCGCTGACCACAGCGGGTTTCGGCACCCGTAGCGGGAATGCGAGTCGGCCCACCCTGTATGAGGAGGGGCCGTGGGTGTTCAAGCGCAACGGCTTGTATTACAACGTGTTCGCGGCGGAGTGCTGCTCGGAGTTCATCGCGTACTCGACCGCTCCGGGTCCGACCGGGCCCTGGACGTATCGGGGGACGATCATGCCCCGGCAGGGCAGTAGTTTCACCAATCACGCGGGTGTGATCGATTTCAACGGCGGATCGTATTTCTTCTATCACAACGGTGCGCTGTCCGGTGGTGGTGGCTACACCCGATCGGTCGCGGTGGAGAAGTTCACCTACAACTCCAATGGCACGTTCCCGACGATCACCATGAGCACCACGGGGGCGCCGCAGGTGGGCACGTTGAACCCGTACGTGCGGCAGGAGGCCGAGACGATCGCGTGGGGTTCGGGGATCGAGACCGAACCGTCCAGCGAAGGCGGTATGAACGTCGGCTGGATCGAGAACGGCGACTACGTCAAGGTCAAGGGCGTCGCGTTCGGCGCTGGTGCGACCTCGTTCACCGCCCGGGTCGCCTCGGCCACCAGCGGCGGCCGCATCGAGGTACGGCTCGACAACAGCAACGGCCCACTGGTGGGCACCTGCACCGTGCCGGGCACCGGCGGCTGGCAGTCCTGGGCCACCGCCACCTGCGCGGTGAGCGGTGCGACCGGGACGCATGACCTGTTCCTCCGCTTCGCCGGCGGCACCGGCAACCTGTTCAACATGAACTGGTGGCAGTTCGGCGGCGGCACCGGTGGCACCGGAAACCTGCTCACCAACGGCAACGTGGAGAGCGGCACGACGGGCTGGGGTGTGAACGGCAGCGGGACGCTGTCGTCGAACACCGCTGTCGTGCACGGCGGCACCGGCTCACTGTCGATCACCGGTCGGGCCTCCGCGTGGAACGGCCCCAGCCAGGACGTGACCTCGAAGCTCACCAACGGCAAGAGCTACACCACGAACGTCTGGGTACGGGCGCAGAGCGGCACACCGTCCGCTAAGGCGACCCTCGCGCTGACCGCCAACGGCACGACGAACTACGTGCAGCTGACCCCGGCGGCGGGGGTGAACGCCAACGGCTGGACCCTGCTCACCGGCACGGCGACGGCGTCGTGGAGCGGCACGCTGTCCAGCGCCACCTTCTATGTCGAGACGGCAGCGGGCACCGACAGTCTCCTCGTCGACGACGTCTCGTTCGAGTGACGCGCGGTGCCGGAGCCGTGCTCGCGCGGCTCCGGCACCGCGATGGCACGAACCGCCGGTACGGACAACAGCGACGCACTCTCGACGCGGATCGTTACGGCTTGACGAACGGCATGTTATCGCTCACAGTCGATGGTTGAGGGCGGCCGCACCTGTGGTTCACCGGGCGAGCCTGCTGGTCGCACCTCGGAGCACGACGTCCGCCCAGGGCATGCCGGACGTCGTGTCAGGCCTCCCAGCGCTGGTGCCGTGACGGCGACCGGGCTCTCGCTCGTCATGGTCCCGCCAGTGTGGGACGACTCCGCGGCTGGACTGATGTCCCCGACGTCGCAGGAGCAGATTCGGGCGCTGTACCTCCATCACCGAACCACCACAGAGAAGGAATTCGGATGAATCACAAGAGAGCCCTGCGAGCGGCGGTGACCATCGCAGTCACTGGCGCCCTCGCCGCCGGCATGACGATGGCGCTGACCACCGCGGCCAGTGCCGGAACGACGCTCCGAGCGTCGGCGGCCGAGAAGGGCCGCTACTTCGGCGCCGCGGTGGCGACCGGCAAACTCTCCGACAGTACATACGTGACTGTCCTGAACCGCGAGTTCAACAGTGTCGTGGCCGAGAACGAGATGAAGTGGGACGCGACTGAGTCGCAGCAGGGCCGGTTCAGTTACACCGGCGGTGATCGTTTGGTGAGTCACGCTCGGGCCAATGGCATGAGTGTGCGGGGTCATGCTCTGTTGTGGCATGCGCAGCAGCCGGGTTGGGCGCAGGGTATGTCCGGTAGTGCGTTGCGTAGCGCGGCGATCAATCATGTGACTCAGGTGGCGACGCATTTTCGGGGGCAGATCTATGCCTGGGATGTGGTGAATGAGGCGTTCGCTGACGGGGGTGGTGGCGGGCGGCGTGATTCGAACCTGCAGCGCACCGGTAATGACTGGATCGAGGCGGCGTTCCGTGCGGCGCGGGCGGCTGATCCGGGTGCGAAGTTGTGTTACAACGACTACAACACTGATGGGGTCAACGCGAAGTCGACCGGTATCTACAACATGGTGCGGGATTTCAGGTCTCGTGGTGTGCCGATTGACTGTGTGGGGTTCCAGTCGCATCTGGGCACGTCGCTGGCGGGGGATTATCAGGCGAATCTGCAGCGTTTCGCTGATCTTGGCGTCGATGTGCAGATCACCGAGTTGGACGTGATGACCGGCGGTAACCAGGCCACCATCTACGGCTCGGTCACCCGTGCGTGCCTGGCCGTCTCGCGGTGCACCGGCATCACGGTGTGGGGTGTGCGGGACTGCGACTCGTGGCGTGGATCCGACAACGCCCTGCTCTTCGACTGCGGCGGCAACAAGAAGGCGGCGTACACCAACGTCCTGAACGCCCTCAACGCCGGCGGAGGCATCCCGACGACCCCGCCGCCGACGACCCCGCCGCCGACCACGCCTCCGCCCACCACCCCGCCGCCGACGACGCCTCCGCCGGTGCCGGGTGGTTGCTCGGCGTCGGTGTCACTCAACTCGTGGACCGGCGGTTTCGTGGCCACCGTGCGGGTGACGGCTGGTTCCGCCGGTACGAACGGGTGGAACGTCAGCCTGACGCTCCCCGGGGGTGCGAGTGTCACCAACACCTGGAGCGCTACGGCCAGTGGCTCCACGGGCACGGTGCGGTTCACCAACGTGGACTACAACGGTCGGCTCAGTGCGGGCCAGGTCACCGAGTTCGGCTTCCAGGGCAATGGCAGCGGGGCCGGCATGACGCCCACCTGCGCTGCCTCCTGACCACGGAATGAGTGACTGAACCGCCCGTCGTCGGCCGGTGCGGAGGACCACTGTTGGTCCTCCGCACCGGCCGACCTGGTGTCGCGACGTGCGGGTCGATCAGGAGTACGGAAGCCGCAGCACCGACTGGTTGCCGATGCCCACGGTGCTGGGGTTGTTGCCGATCGCCGACCAGATCTCCACCCGGACCGTGCCGTTGCTCAGCGCGCCCAACGTGCCGGTGGCCGAGGACAGCCCGGCGCTCTGGGTGTAGTGCTCGTAGCCGGAGACCGGATCGGTGGCGAAGTAGCGTGAGGTCTCCACCCGTTCCCAGCTGCCGTTGCCGGTGAGGTCGTAGGAGATCCGCACCTGCACACCGTTGCCGACCGCCGATCCGGCGTCCACGAACAGGTCGAACGCGGTCTGCCCGCCGGAATAGGCGAGGTTGAGGCCGGTCGCCGTGAAGACCTGCGCGTTGGTCGGCGTACCGTCGTGGTTTCCGTTGGCCGCCGCGACCGTCGTCGTGGCCGCGCTACCGGCGGCGCCCAACCCGCCCCCGGGCAGCAGGTACCGCGTCGGACTGCCCGTGGTCGGTGGCGGGGTGGTCGGTGGCGGGGTGGTCGGTGGCGGGGTGGTCGGTGGGGGTCCGTGGGCGTCGGCCCCGGGGGTACGCCGCCGGCCGCGTTGCCGCCGCTCCAGGTGTACGCCCCGGTGGTGGCCGTCTTACCGGCTCCCACGGTGAGGGCGGTGCCGTTGGAGAACGTCACCGTGATCGGCGAGGCGGTCGGGTTCGATGCCACATAGGTGCGGGCCCCGTTGCGCGAGAAGACCGCCGACAGCGGGTGGTTGCCGGTCACCGTCGTGTCGACGGTGCCCAGAGCGGCGAGGTTGCGGATCCAGTGGAAGGTGTGCGCCCGGCTCTCCCCCTCCTCCGGGGTGTAGCCGGGGTTCGCGCGGAGGTTCGCCAGCGCCGCGTCACCGTCGCCGAGGGCCTGGAACTGCCAGAGGATGTCCTGCCACACCGTCGGTTGCCCGCCGTTGTTGCGGACCAGTTCGGCGTAGTTGGTCCGCACGTACGCCGGGTTGTTGCCCAGGTAGAGGTGTCCGCCGGTGACCGGCAGCAGGTTGATGCCCTGGATCATCTCCGGCTCGCCACTGAACCAGGTGGCGTACGCGCCGCCGTCGCCCCAGACCATGCCGACCGTCGAGTGTCCGAAGGCGGCGGGGAAGTTCTGGTCGCTGACGTCGAACCAGTATTCCTGGATGGCCGCCGCCTGGGTGGTGTACAGGAAGACGCCCGCGTCACGGACGGCGGTGTCGCCGGTCGCCTGCCCCCACTGGATCAGGGCGCTGGCGAAGTTCATCCCCTCCGACGAGGACTCCTGATTGTTGCCGGAACCGAACGAGCCGTGCCCGGACGCCCAGTCGTGGCCGGCGTAGATGTCGAAGTCACGCAGGTACGGGAAGCGGGTGTCGTCGCGGCGGTAGTTGTTGGCGTCGCGGATCAGCAGATCCACCATGCCGCCGTAACGGCTGGTGGCGGCCCAGGCCGGGTCGAACTTGGCCAGCGTCGCGGCCGCCGCCACGTAGTAGCCGTAGTGGAAGTGGTGGTCGTTGAGCTCCTGGTCGGAGCCGTACGACGCCGGGTAGCCGATCAGGGTGCCCCAGGTGTTGTTGTAGTAGAAGACCCTGCTGGTCTTGCCACTGGACGCGGTGAACCAGTCGGTCAGTGTGCTGCGGATCGCGTTCAGCGCGCTGTCCCGCGTCGCGGTGTCGTTGACCAGGTCGGCGATCTCGGCGATGCGGGCGGCCCGGCCGAGCCCCTTGCCGGTCCAGTAGGTGTCGTCGCCACGCTGGTCCATCGGGTTCGCGCGAGCGGCTGCCAGCTGGCTGGTGAGCGTCGCCAGGTCGCTTCCGCTGCCGTCTCCGACGGCCGGCAACTCCGGCAGGACGCCCTGGAACTTCATGGCGGTGCGGAACTGACTGACGCCGGTGAGCACCTTCATCCGGCCGCGCGCCGACGGGTAGGTCGGAGTGATCGCGGTGGACCCGCTCAGCGACTTCCACTGGTGCGGGTAGAGGCTGACCACGGTCTGCGTGGCCGTTCCCTCCCGCGCGGTCGTGGTGAACGCGTACGTGGTGGTCAGGCTGCTGGTGGCCGGGTTGTAGGCGTACGACACCTGGGTGCCGGTCACGTGGGCGTGCGCGTACCGGCCGTAGGTGGCGGCCAGGTCGGCGCGCTCCGCCGCGCTCGACGTCGGCGGCAGGAGGGCGACGGAGAAGTAGCCCCGACCGGCCAGATTGGACGAGATCCGGCCCGCAGCGACGGTCCAGCTGGCACCGGTGGGCGCGTACCCGACATAGTCGTGACCGTTGACCCGGAAGCCGATGGTGGCGCCACTCTGGGACCAGACGTCGGGGGTCCCGGCGGTGCCGATCACCGCGTCGCCGCCGGTGGTCTGGAAGTACGCGAAGGGCAGGCCGTGGCCGATGGTGGCGCGCATGGTCCGCGTGCCGTCACTCCAGTGCGGGCTGACCGTCCAGTCCGTCCAACCGTCGACCTTGACCAGGGGTGCGCCGAGCCCGGCCACGCCGACCCGGATGTCCTGGACGTACGGGTAGTGGAACTCGCCGACGCCGGTCGCGGTGCCGCTGATGGCGGGCGTGGAGTTGGCCGAGAAGCCCAGGCCGTCGGTGAAGGTGTCGTACGAGATCGGGTGGGCGTGCAGGGGCTCGCTGAAGGCGCAGTCGGTGCGCTTCCACAGCAGCGAGGACCACCAGTCGTTGGTGGGTATCGGTCCGGCGGGCGCGTTGGCGGTGGCGAACTGTCGGGGGTTGCTGGACATCGCGCCGCACCCGCTGGGGAGCGGGCCGACCGGGGTGGTGGTGTAGCTGCCGGCGCCGACGGGCGCGGCCTCGGCTGCGCGGGTGACGGGGATCGCGAGGCCGCCGACGACCAGGGCCAGAGCGGTGGCGGCGGCCAGGGCCCATCGGCGGTGGGGGACGGGAGGTTTCATGGTGCCTCCATCGCGCGTCGGGGTGCGGCCCTTGCCGGTTCCGACGCGTTGCGTCTGAATTGGGGAGAAGGTCGTACGAGAGAGCGCTCTCTCGGCCACGGTAGTGGAGCACCGAGATCCCCGTCAATGTGTCCATCCGGTTGCGTGCTGATGTCGCTATTTGCCAGCGCCCTCGACGTCGCTCAGCAGCGCGACCGGCGCGCGCATCCGCCACGCGTCGGTCACGAGCTCGCTCAGGCGTTCGAGGTCGACCGTCGCCAGGCGCAGCAGCACCAGGGGCAGGCCGTCGTAGCCGGGCGTGGTGAAGAAGACGTCCGGCTCCCCGAGCAGGAGAGCCTGCTTCTCGGCCTCGTCGCCGACGAACAGCACCGCGATGTCGAGTCGAATCACCCGCGGCTTTCCCGGTCTGCGCTCGGGATAGGACCAGACGAAGCCCTTGTCCGCCACCCGGAAGTCGAAGCCGTCACTGGCGATCTCCACAGCGTGCGGAAGAGCCAGTGCCACCCGGCGTACGTCATCCGCGTCAACCACCGGGGCCCCTTGCACCGCGCACCATCCGCATGCGCCGAGATTACGCGGTGAACAGGCCGATGGCGGTGGCGCCGACGATGGCCTGGTTGGCGTTCTCCTGCACATAACCAACGACGGTGGCATTCCGAGGATCGAGATCTGCCGGCGCTGCCAGCTCCACCCGTCCCCGCTCGCCGCCCAGACCCACCGACGTGAAGGCACGTACGACGTTGTCCTGCCGTAGCGTCCGCCCGGCGTTCTCCCCCCGGGCGATCTCGCTGTCCAGGCCGCGTTCGACGATCGCCACGTTCAACACCGCGCCCTCCGGCGCCCGTTCGGTCTGATAGTCCAACGCCACCTGGTGCCCGCTGAGGTCCGGTGCGGAGAGTGCGAGAGGCGCGGGGGCGGTCGACGTCAGAGCGGACGTGATGGCGCCGGCCGCCTGTCGACGATCGGAACCGACGAACTCGACGGTGCCGTTGACGACCATCTGCGGGGTGTACAGACGCCCGGAGACGAAGGCCTGGGCGTACGCCTCCTGTCGCGCGGTGTACGCGGGGTCCGCGAATCGGTCGGGCCAGCCCAGGTAGTCCCAGTAGTCGACGTGGAATCCGAGGGTGAAGACGGGCTGCCCCCGCTCCCGGGCGTCGCGCTCGATCTCGGTCAGCAACTCCTCCGCGGGAGGGCAACTCGAGCACCCCTGGGACGTGAACAGCTCCACGACGGCGAAGCCGCCGCCCGCCGATGGGTTCGTCATGTGGCGCATCTCCTCCCACGTTCCGGCCGTCGTTGCTGCGTTTCCCGTTACGGCCGAGACAATGCGCGTGGGGTCGCCCCGTGCCGGCCTCGGCGTGCGGGGTGGGTGGTTGGATGGGCGGGTGCAGTTCACCGTGACAGACGCGCCGGCGCGGGAGCGATTCGAGGCGCGCGACGAGGCGGGTGTGGTCGCCGGGGTTGTCACCTACCAGCTGACCGGCACCATCATCGCCTACACACATACCGAGGTCGATCCGGCGTTCGAGGGCAGGGGCGTCGGGTCGACGCTGGCCCGGGCCGTGATGGACGACGCGCGGGCCAAGGGGCGAACCGTCGTGCCCATCTGCCCGTTCCTCGCCGATTGGCTGGTCAAGCACCCGGAGTACGAGGGCATCGTGGTCCGCTCGACTCGCAAGGTCAAATAGGGATGGTCAGGCCGGTTCTGCCTTGAGGCACCGCGACGACCGGTCTCAGGCGTCGGGCAGGAACCGGCCCGCGAGGGTGCGGGCGGTCGCGGTCAGCGTGTCGATGTCCAGACCGGTCCGCCCCATGAACACGAGTCCCTGTTGTGCGGCGAGCAGTGCGCGCGCCGTCTCGACCGGGTCGGTGTCGCGGGACAGGTCACCCTCGTCCTGGGCTCGCACGACACACTCGGCGACCACGTTGGTGGTCGCCTCGTAGCTGCGCCGCGCCTCCGCGAGAACGTCGGGGTCGGTGGTGGCGAGCTCGCAGGTGCTGTTTGCCATGAGGCAACCGCGCCGTGCGGCGGCTCCGCCCGGATCGCTCACCGGTGCCATGAGGAACGCCCGCAGCGCGTCCAGGGCACGGGGAGTGGACGCGAGCATCTCCCGCAGGTAGCCGCCGCTGGTGTCGGTGTACTCGCGCAGCGCCCGCAGGAACAGTTGGTGCTTGTCGCCGAAGGCGCCGTAGAGGCTGCCCTTGCCCAGCCCGCTGACGCGCATGAGGTCCTCCAGCGACGTCGCCGCGTAGCCGGCGTCCCAGAACTGGTCCCGTGCGGCGCGCAACACCTGCTCTTCGTCGAACTGTCGTGGCCTGGCCATGTGACCAGCCTAGCAATTCTTGACCGTACGGTCCACCATGCGTATGGTGGACCGAGCAGTCAATAACTCGGTCACGTGGAGGAACACCTCATGTCACAGCCACTTCAGGGCAGGATCGCGCTCGTCACGGGCGGTTCGCGCGGCCTCGGCGCGGCCACGGCCCGTGCTCTCGCCGACGCCGGCGCGGACGTCGCGATCACCTACGTCGGCTCCGCCGACAAGGCCGCCGAGGTCGTCGAGGAGCTGGTGGGCCGGGGTGTCCGGGCGGTCGCCCTGCAGAACGACCAGGCGGACAGCTCGCGGGCACCGCAGTTGATCAACGACGTCGTCACCCGGCTCGGCGGCCTGGACATCCTGGTCAACAACGCCGCCATCTCCATCGAGCAGGGCAGGACGGTCGACGACCCGGATGTCGACGTCGCCGCCCTGGACCGGATGCACGCCACCAACTACACCGGAGTGATCGCGATCATCCGCGCGGCGGCGAAGGTGCTGCGTGACAACGGCCGGATCGTCACCATCGGCTCGGGAATCGGCACCCGCGTCGGGGTCCCCGGTCTCGCCGACTACGCCGCGACCAAGGCCGGCCTGGTCGGCTACACCAGGGGTGTCGCCCGGGACCTGGCACCGCGCGGCATCACCGTCAACATGGTGCAGGCCGGACTGATGCTGACCGGTATGGAGCCGCCGAACCCGGAGGTGCTCAAGGGCATGGTGTCCAGCCTCGCGATTCAACGGGTCAGCGACCCGGCCGAGACCGCCGCGGTCATCGCCTTCCTGGCCAGCCCCGCAGCCTCCTACGTCACCGGCGCCGTGCTTGACTCCAACGGCGGGTACACCGCGTGACCCCCGCCCCTCCGCATCCCGTCGGGAGACGTGAACGATGACAGCCTCCACCTTCCGTGCCCTGCACCACGGCCGCGCTGCCGGCGACCCGCTCGTCCTGCCGGGTCCCTGGGACGCGGCCAGCGCCCGGGTGTTCGCCGACGCCGGCTTCCCGGCACTCGCGACCCCGAGCGCCGGGATCGCCGCCTCGCTCGGCTACGAGGACGGCTCGACCCCGCCCGACGAGATGTTCGCCGCGGTGACGCGGATCGTCCGAGCGGTTTCCGTTCCCGTGTCCGCTGACGTCGAGGGCGGTTACGGCCTCGCCCCCAGCGAGCTGGTCGGGCGGCTCCTGGAGGCGGGCGTTGTGGGCTGCAACCTGGAGGACTCCGAAGGGCACGCCACGCTCAAGGATCCGCACCGGCACGCGGACTGGCTGGCCGAGGTGCGGGCGGAGGCGGGCGACGCGCTCTTCATCAACGCGCGCGTCGACACGTTCCTGTTCGGCACGGGTGACCCCGCCGACGCGGTGGAGCGAGCCCGGCTGTACGTCGCCGCCGGCGCCGACTGCGTATACCCGCTCCTGGCGCCGATCGAGGTGCTCCCGGCGCTGAGGGAGGGCATCGAGGGCCCGCTCAACATGGCCGCCGGAACGGACAAGGTTTCCGTGGCCGAGTTGGGACGGCACGGCGCGACCCGCATCACCTTCGGCCCGGGGATGCAGCGGTACGCGATGGGGGCGATCGGCGACCTCGCGGCGGAGCTGCGCGCCTGAGGCCCGGAACCGCGCGGTGGGCTTCACGCCTGAAG
The DNA here is from genome assembly GCF_028475105.1 of Micromonospora sp. LH3U1. NCBI lineage: Bacteria > Bacillati > Actinomycetota > Actinomycetes > Micromonosporales > Micromonosporaceae > Micromonospora > Micromonospora sp. LH3U1. The sequence goes on from NZ_CP116936.1 coordinate 3,532,372, forward strand.
CTGAGCCGCCGCGCGGCCGGACGCCGCGCGGCCGGAGGTCAGGCGTCGGTGCGGGCGGCGAGGGCGTCGACCAGGCGGCGGGTGGAGCCGGCCAGATTCCACCGTTTGGCAAGCTCGAGCAGCCGGTCCGGGTCGACGGGGGCGGTCGGCAGCGCGGTGGGCAGCTCCGGCAGTGGCACGTCCAGGGCGACCCGGACCACCGTTGGCGCGACGCCGAGGTAGTCGCGTGCCGCGACCAGCTTGGTGCGCAGGCCCGGTGCGAAGGACGAGTCGGAGTCGTCGAGGGCGGCCAGGATGCCGGCGATGCTGCCGTACCGCTCGATGAGCCGTGCGGCGGTCTTCTCGCCGACACCCGCGACCCCGGGCAGCCCGTCGCTGGGGTCGCCGCGCAGCGCGGCGAAGTCGGCGTACCGGTCGGCCGGCACGCCGTAGCGGGCCCGCACGGCGGCGTCGTCGCAGTCGTCGAGCTTGGCGACGCCGCGCCCGACGTAGAGCAGACGGACCGGCCGGGCGTCGTCGATGAGCTGGAACAGGTCCCGGTCGCCGGAGACCACCTCGACCGGACCCGGCTGGGTCACCGAGAGCGTGCCGAGCACGTCGTCGGCTTCGTAACCGGTCGCGCCGACGGCCGTGATGCCGATGGCCTCCAGCACCTCCAGGATCATCGGCACCTGCGGGGAGAGCGTGTCCGGCACGATCTCGCCGCCCTGCGGTGCCACCCGGTGCGCCTTGTACGACGGCAGCAGGTCGACCCGCCACGCCGGGCGCCAGTCGTAGTCCAGTGCGCAGACCATCCGGTCGGCACCGCGTCCGCGAATCAGGGTGGCGAGCATGTCGAGGAAGCCGCGCACCGCGTTGACCGGGGTGCCGTCCTCGGCTCGGGCGGCGGATTCCGGGATGCCGAAGTAGGCCCGGAAGTAGAGGCTGGCTGCGTCGATCAGCAGGATCGGGGGTCGATGTGCCACGCCGGACAGCCTGGCACAACCGTCTGACGATCAGGGGTACGCCCGGCCGTCGGTGCTGTCAGCGCTGCTCGTCGTGCCGGTAGACGGTCTCCCGCCGGGCCAGGTGCTGCACGACGTAACTGGTCACCAGCAGCAGGATCGCGACCAGTACCTCGACCCAGGCCGCGACGCCGTCGGCCACGGTGAGGCCGATGATCAGCAGGACCAGGCCGACGAGTGCGAGGACCCCGGCCCACAGTTGACGGCGACGACGTGTCGCCGCCCGGTTCGCCTCGTCCGCTGCCACCTGGTCCTCCCGGTTGGGGTGCCCGCGCGGGCGTTCCCGGATCCAGGCTATGACCCCCGGGTGCCCTCCGACCAGGAAAACCACCCTGCTAAGCGCGGTCAGCGACTGCCGACGGTGACGGTGGGCGCGGCGGGACGGGGGTCGTCGTCGTCCCGGTCGTGGTCGGTGAGGTCGCGCAGGTGCCGGACGGGGGAGAGCAGCAGCACCAGCGGCGCGCACACCAGGGTCGCCGCGAAGACGAACAGGGTGGCGCGGGCGCCGAGCGGGCCGGCCAGCGCTCCGGCGACCAGCCCACCGACCGGGATCGCGCCCCAGGACACGAACCGCACGGTGGCCATCACCCGGGAGAGCAGGTCGGGCGGGCTGGCGATCTGCCGGTAGGTCCGGGTGGTCACGCTGAGCACCACCGTCCCGAGGGAGAAGACGACGCTGCCGGTGGCGAAGGCGGCGTACGCCAGCCAGCCGGTGCCCCCGGGGATCAGGAACGCACCGGCGACCGTGGTGAACCCGGCGGCGATCAGCGCGCGGGCGGTGCCGATCCGCGTGGTGATCCGTGTGGTGAGCGCCGCCCCGACCAGCGCGCCGACCCCCTCGACGGCGAGCAGCACCCCAACCAGGCCGGCTGGGGCGTGCAGTTCGCGGACCAGGTAGAGCGGGAAGAGCGCGAACTGTGCGCCACAGACGAAGTTCATGGCCGTCGCGGCCCACATGCTCGGTCCCATCACCGGGTGGTGCACGACGAAGCGCCAGCCCTCGCGGATCAGATCGCCGATCGGGGGCCAGCGGTCCGGCGCGTCGACGCGGCTGGCGGGCAGGGTGCGCAGCAGTGCCGCCGAGACGAGGTAGCTCGCCGAGTCGACGAGGAGTGTCGGCACCGCGCCGAGTGCCTGCACGGCGAGCCCGCCGAGGGAGGGGCCGCTGAGCAGGGTCGCGGCGTGGGTGGCCGAGGTGAGGCTGTTGCGTGACTGCAACTGCTCGCGTTCGACGATGCTGGGCAGGAAGGTCGAGTTGGCCACGTCGAAGAGCACGTTGGCGAAGCTGACGACGAGGGCGGTGACCACCAGATGGGTGACGGTGAGGTGGTCCCACCACCAGGCCAGCGGGATGGACGCGACGGCGACCGCGCGGGCCAGGTCGGCGCCCACCTGGGTGCCGCGCAGCGGCAGGCGTTGCACGATCACGCCGGCGGGCAGCCCGATCACGATCCAGGCGACGTAGCTGGCCGCGGCGATCACGCCCATCTGGAACGCGGAGGCGTCGAGGACGGTGAGCGCGGTCAGCGGCAGGGCCACCGCGCCGACCGCCGACCCGACCATGCTGGTCGTGCCGGCGGTCCACCAGCGCCAGAACACTCCGGCCCGCTCGTCGACGTGCATGTCGCCGGCCCCCGTTCGTCGAGCTGGTGCGTTCCAATCTGGAACGGACTATAGTCGTGCGGGAACGGACGGAGGAAGTGGTGCGGCGAGAGGATCTTGCCGATGCGGACTGCGGCATCGCGCAGGCGCTCGGCGTGCTGGGGGACTGGTGGACGTTCCTCATCGTGCGCGACGTCGCCGGTGGGACGACCCGTTTCGACGCCCTCCAGCGTGAGCTGGGTGTCAGCCGGCGGGCGCTCACCGAACGTCTCGCCGCCCTGGTCGAGCACGGTGTGCTGGAGCGCAGGCCGTACTCCCGCCACCCACCGCGGTACGACTACCTCCTCACCGGAAAGGGCGAAGGGCTGTTGCCGGTGTTGATCGCACTACAGGACTGGGGGACGAGGCACCTGATGGGTGACGGTGAGATGACCGCGACGGCCGACGCCGGCTCGGCCGAGGCGCGCCGGGCGCACGACCTGATCGGGCGGCGGTTGCCCGAGGTCGTCCTGCCCGGTCCCGACGGGCAACCGGTCCCGTTGGCCACGACGGACGCGTGGAGCGTCCTCTACTTCTTCCCCGGGGCGTACGCGCCGGGAACGCACGGCTATCCGCCGGGCTGGGCGGAGATCCCCGGTGCCCGGGGTTGCACCCTGGAGTCGACCACCTACGCGAAGCGTCATCCCGACTTTCAGGCCGCCGGGGTGCGGGTGTACGGGATCAGCACCCAGCGGCCCGATCAGCTCGCCGACTTCGCCGCGTACGCCGAGTTGCCGTTCCCGCTGCTGTCCGATCAGGACGGCCGGCTGGCCGCGGGGCTGCTGCTGCCCGTCTTCCGCGCCGGCGGGGTGACCCGGTTCAAGCGGCTGACGTTGCTGGTCGAGCCAGCGGCAGTGGTGCGAGCCGTGCAGTTCCCGGTCACCGATCCCGCCGGCTCGGTGGAGGAGATGCTCACCCTGGCCCGCGAGCACGCAAGGACCCCCGGCTGACGCTGGGCGCCAACCGGGGACCTTGGGACGCGCCGTCAGGTCAGCTTTGCCGCCAGGCTCGGAACGTCTGCTGAATCCGCCACATGCCGTCGGGCTGTTGTGCCTCGTTGCGCCAGCGGAACTCGTCGCGCTCGATGTCGGAGAAGGTCCAGCGCAGATCGCCGCCATCGAGCACGATCTGATCGCCGACGCGAGATGCCAGGAAGGTGTGTGTCCGACGTCGGCCCGGTCCCACCCATGTCGATCGCCATACCCCCGCCCCGGCCGCTGGATCGGGGAATCGGATGCTGACACCGTGTTCGACGTCGGGCAGGATCCACACATCGGTGGTTGCCCGCCCGCCCAACGCGTACCCGAAGTGCCACTCGCCTCGGCGAACAGTCGAGGATCCGTCGGGGTCGTACTCGGTGCAGTCCAGCGCCCAGGATCCCGCGAACTGTCCGAACAGGCTGAGGTCGACGCCATCGGCGGGCTCGTCCGCGAGGAAGGCTGCAGCAACGGCATCGGACGAATTGATCACCATGCCAGAACGTTAACTGGGGCCGGCAATGTGGCCGGCTCTCCTACCGCCGGCCCAGTAGCCCGGCCCCGTCCCTGGTCTCGACAAAGGCCTGTCCTGGTGCGACGTCTACGGCGTCCCAGACATGGCGCGAGCTGGGCACCATCAATCGGGCCGTCGGCTGGCCGTTGCGGGCGTCCAGCACCGTGATGTCAGGATGACTGGACTTGGTCGAAGAGGGCGAGGGCTTCGGCGGGGTCTGGGCTCACAAGGCGTTCCAGACCAGCCGCCGTGATCTTCGCCCACCTGCCGGCCCGTGCCCACATCTGTTCCTCGAAGGCGCGGACGGCCTTGTCCAGATCTGCAGAGCTGGCGGCGATGGACTCGGCCAGTTCGGCGCCTTCCAGCATCGCGAGGTTCGCTCCCGCCCCCAGTGGGGGCATCAGATGGGCGGCGTCGCCCAGTAGCGTCACCCCGACGACGTGGGTCCAGGTGTGCGCTACGGGCAGGACGTAGAGAGGGCGGTGGACGAACGCGGTGCCACGGCGGAGGAGGTCGAGGACGGGCGGGGCCCAGCCGGGAAACAGAGCCAGAAGGCTCGATCGCACGGCCTCGAGGTCGGCCAGGTCTAGATTCGTGTGCCAGTCCAGCGGCGCGCGGAACCTGGCGTACACCTTGACGTGGCCGCCGCTGTTGCGCTGGGCGACGAGAGATCGGTTCACGCCGTACACAGCCACCGAACCGTCACCGATCAACCGGGCGAGGTCAGGGTGGCCCGCGAGCACGCGAAGATCCCCGGCTGACGCTGGGTGCCGGCCGGGGACCTTGCGGGTCGCGCCGTCAGGCCGGAAGCGTCCAGCGCTGGTTGGCACCGGCGAAGCAGTCCCAGATCTGTAGGCGGGTGCCGTCGGCGGAGCTGTTGTCACTGGCGTCCAGGCACTTGTTCGACTGCGGGTTGCGCAGCGTGCCGTTGGACTGCGCCTGCCAGACCTGCGCGCCGCTGCCGTTGCAGTCCCAGAGCTGGACCTTCGCGCCGTTGGCGGTGGAGCCGCTGGCGATGTCGGCGCACTTGCCGAGGGCGCGCAGCGTGCTGTCGCTGGCCACGGTCCAGGTCTGGGCGGTGGTGCCGTTGCAGCCCCAGAGCTGGATGGCGGTGCCGTTGGCGGTGCTCGCCGAGGCCACGTCGACGCACTTGCCGGCGATCCCGGTGATCCGTCCGGTACGGCCGGTCGGCGGTGGGGTGGTGCCGCCCATGATGGTGTCGTACATGGCGCTGACCAGCGAGGTCGAGCCGGTGGTGTCCTGCGACAGTTCCCAGTTCATCACGCCGCCGGCGTTGGCGAGCGCCCACTGCGTCTTACGCTTGACCGTCGGGATGCCGTTGTAGCACTGCTGCGCACCGCCGGCGGTGGTGCAGTCGCGGTTGGCGTTGGCCGGGTCCATCGCGACCAGCGCCGTGTAGGTGTAGTAGCCGGGGCGGCTGTAGAACGGGATGCCGAGCACGGCCTTGCTGGCCGGTAGGCCGCGGTTCTTCCACAGGTTGATGCTGTTGATCGACCAGTCGTAGTTGGCGTGCGGGCTGCCACCGTCGTACGCCATGATGTTGAGCCAGTCGACCTGGCTGAACACGGCCGTCTGTACGCCCTGGACGCTGCCGCCCTCGGAGACCACGGCAGCGGTGAGCAGCTTGCCGCGACTGTGCATCGCACTGCTGAGCTGCGTCATGAGCTGGGTGTAGTTGTTGGCCGAGGTGCCGGGGTCGGGGTATTCCCAGTCCATGTCGACGCCGTCCAGGTTGTACTGGTTGACGAAGTTGACCAGGTTGTTGACGAAGGTGGTCCGGCTGCCGGAGTTGCCCGCGAGGGCCTCGAAGGCCGAGTCGTTGCCGTCGTTCCAGCCGCCGACGGCGATCGACACCTTGACGTTGTTGGCGTGCGCGAGGGAGACCAGCGAGGAGAGCTTGCCCGGGTTCTCCACCGCGCGCAGGCTGCCGTCGTTGTTGGGCAACACGAAGGCGTAGTTGATGTGGGTGAGCTTGTTGTACTGGATGGTGGTGACGTCGCCCGCCCAGGAGGGCATGTAGCCGACGCTCTTGAAGTTGTTCGGCAGCACCACGGCCTGCGCGGCGGTGGAGGTGACGGTGAGGGTGGCGCCGGCTGTGGCCAGCGCGAGCAGGCCGGCGGCGAGGGCGCGGCGCAGTGGTGAGGACATCGGGGGCCTTCCCGTGGGCGGGGGACGACACCCGCCCGCGCAGGTTGTCACGGGCGGGAGGTGCGAACGCAGGGACGGGTGGGCCTCGAGGCAGCCAAATCTTAAAGAGTGTTAACTGTCCGCGTCAATCAACAACTATGGATTTCCCGGCCGCCGGTGCCGATATGGGGTTTGCCCAAACGACCGTTAAGCTGGCGGTGTGGGAATCGACGAGCTGTATCCGCCGGATCGGTTGATCGCCGCGCAGCGCGCCACCGCCGCCGCCGGCCTGGACGCCCTGCTGCTCACCCCCGGCTCCGACCTGCGTTACCTGACCGGGTACGACGCCCACGCAGGGGAGCGGCTGACCTGCCTGGTGCTACCCGCCGAGGGCGAGCCGACCCTCATCGTGCCCAGGCTCGAACGCCCGGCAGCGGAGGCGTCCCCAGCACCGGCCACCGGGGTACGCATCGTCGACCACGTCGACGGCGCCGACCCGTACCCCCTGGTCGTCGCCGCCCTCGACGGCCCGGTCACGGCGGTCGGGCTGGCCGACCGGATGTGGGCCGAGCAGGTCCTCGCGCTGCGCGCTGCGCTCCCCGGCGCCGCGCAACGGCTCGCCGGGGAGGTGCTGCGTGAGCTGCGCATCCGCAAGTCCCCGGCGGAGGTCGCTGCGCTCGCCGAGGCCGGCGCGGCGATCGACGAGGTGCACCTGCGGATGGGCGAGTGGCTGCGCCCCGGGCGCACCGAGGTCGAGGTGGCCAGCGACATCGCCGCGGCGATCCGGGCCGCCGGGCACGTCACCGTCGACTTCGTCATCGTGGCGGCCGGGCCGAACGGGGCCAGCCCACACCACGGCACCTCGGACCGACCGATCGGTGCCGGCGAGCCGGTGGTGGTCGACATCGGCGGCACGATGGCCTCGGGCTACCGCTCGGACTGCACCCGCACGTACGTGGCGGGCGGGTCCGCGCCGGCCGACTTCCTGGACTACTACGCGGTGCTGCGCGACGCCCAACGCGCCGCGGTCGCGGCGGCGCGACCCGGGGTCACCGGCGCGGCGGCCGACGCCGCGGCCCGGGAGCCGATCACCGCCGCCGGCTACGGCCCCGCGTTCCTGCACCGCACCGGCCACGGCATCGGTCTCGACGGTCACGAGGAGCCCTACCTGGTGGCCGGCAACGACCGGCCGTTGGAAGCCGGGATGGCGTTCTCCATCGAACCGGGCATCTATCTGGCGGGCCAGCACGGCGCCCGCATCGAGGACATCGTCGTCTGCACCACGGACGGCGTGCAGCGGCTCAACACCACCCCCACGGAGCTCATCGCACTATGACTGTCGACCGGATCCTCCCCACCGACGAGGCCCACGACCTGCTGGGTCTCGCCACCGAGCTCGCCGACCGCGAGCTCGCGCCGAAGGCCGCCGCCTTCGAGGAGCGCGCCGAGTTCCCCCGCGAGGTGCTCCGTACCCTCGGCCGGGCCGGCCTGCTCGGCCTGCCCTACCCCGAGGAGCACGGCGGTGCGAACCAGCCGTACGAGGTGTACCTGCAGGTGCTGGAGATCCTGGCCAGCCGCTGGCTCGCGGTTGCCGAGGCGGTCAGCGTGCACACGCTGTCCTGCTACCCGGTGGCCGCGTTCGGCAGCGACAAGCAGCGCAAGCTGCTGCCGGACATGCTCGGCGGCGAGTTGCTGGGCGCATACTGCCTCTCCGAGCCGCAGGGCGGCTCCGACGCGGCGGCGCTGAGCACCCGGGCGGTTCGGGACGGCGACGCGTACCTGGTCTCCGGCACCAAGGCGTGGATCACCCACGCCCGGACCGCCGACTTCTACAACGTGTTCTGCCGCACCGGGGGCCCCGGGCCGAAGGGGATCTCCTGTCTGCTCGCCGACTCGGGCACGGCCGGCATCACACCGCAGGCGGCCGAGCGGACGATGGGGCTGCGCGCCTCCCCGGTGGCGCAGATCGCGTTCGACGAGGCCCGGGTGCCGGCGGACCGCCTCATCGGCGGCGAGGGGGTGGGCTTCACCATCGCGATGTCCGCGCTGGACTCCGGCCGGTTGGGCATCGCGGCCTGCGCGGTCGGGTTGGCCCAGGCGGCCCTCGACTACGCGGTCTCCTACGCCCGGGAACGCCAGCAGTTCGGTCGGTCCATCATCGACTTCCAGGGGCTCGGCTTCATGCTCGCCGACGCGGCCACCCAGATCTCCGCCGCCCGCGCCCTGACCCTCTCGGCGGCCCGGTTGCGCGACGCCGGCCGCCCGTACGCGATCGAGGCGGCCAAGGCGAAGCTCTTCGCCACCGACATGGCGATGCGGGTGACCACCGACGCGGTGCAGGTGCTCGGCGGCGCCGGTTACGTGGCCGACCACCCGGTGGAGCGGTACATGCGCGAGGCCAAGGTGTTGCAGATCGTGGAGGGCACCAACCAGATCCAGCGGATGGTGATTTCCCGGGCGCTGGCGAAGAGCTGACGACACTGCGTGGTGGCGCGGCTGCGGTGGGTCCACCGCAGCCGCCGGCCGCGCGGTGCGGCGGGAGCTTCGTCGCCGTCGGGCGGTTTTCCCGGTAGGTTGCACGCCGTGGAGGAGATCGACCGCGCTATCGTCGCCGCGCTGACCGCCGACGGCCGTCTGTCGTACACCGACCTGGCCGAGAAGGTGGGGTTGTCGGTGTCCGCGGTGCACCAGCGGGTGCGCCGGCTGGAGCAGCGCGGGGTGGTCAAGGGTTACGCTGCCCGGGTCTCGTTCGAGGCGCTGGACCTGCCGCTGACCGCGTTCGTGGCGATCCGCCCGTTCGACCCGTCGCAGCCGGACGACGCGCCGGAGCGACTGGCCCACCTGCCTGAGATCGACTCCTGCTACTCGGTGGCGGGGGAGGACTTCTACATGTTGTTGGTACGGGTGGCCGGCCCGACCGACCTGGAGCGGGTGTTGCAGGAGATCCGCACATCGGCGAACGTCACGACCCGGACCACCGTGGTGCTGTCCACCCCGTACGAGAACCGGCCGCCGAAGATCAGTGCTGCGGCACCGAGTCGGTCGCGGTCCCGGGTGCCGGAGGAGCCGGCTGGTTCCACCGCAGGATGACCTGCCGGCCGTGCTCGTGACCGAGCGCGCTGACCGTGGCGGTGTCCAGGCGTAGGCGTCCGCCGGCGGACGGGGGCAGACCGATCCAGCGAGCACCGAGCACCCGCAGGCTGTGGGCGTGACCGACCAGCGCGACGGTGCCACGGTCCAGCAGCGGGGTGACGCGGGCCAGCACCCGGTCGAGCCGTTCGCCCACCTGCGCGGGTGACTCCCCGCCGGGGCAGCCGTCGGTCCAGATGTTCCAGTGCGGCTGGTCCTCGTGGATGTCGACGGTGGTGCGGCCCTCGTACTCGCCGTAGTTCCACTCGCTGAGGTCCTCGTCGACGGCGTCGACGGTGAGCCCGGCCAGCTGCGCGGTGCGCAGCGCCCGGGCGCGGGGGCTGGCCAGGACGGTCGTGAAGCGCCGTCCGGCCAGGAACGCGGCGAGGGTGCGGGCCTGTCGCTCGCCGTCAGGGGTCAGCTCCAGATCGGTGTACGAGGTGTGCCGCCGGGTGGCGCTCCAGGTGGTCTCGCCGTGCCGGATCAGCAGGAGCTCTCCCATGCGGTCAGTTAACCACCGAGGCCGGGTCGGCATGCGGTGGGCACGGACAGCACCGTCATCCCTCTCAACCTATCTTCCTAGGATGCCTTAGCGGGTGTGCCGACCGGCACCACCGGTTTCGGCACCCGGAGACCGGGCAAGCGAGCCAGGACAACCGCCAGACCGAGGAGGCGCGATGAGCTTCACCGAGAAGGCAAAGAACAAGGTTGAGCAGATGGCCGGCGCCGCGAGGGAGCGCGTCGGCGACATGACCGACAACGAGCGGATGCGTGGCGAGGGCGCCAGCCAGCAGAGCGACGCGCGCGCCAAGCAGGCCGGTCAGAACGTCAAGGACGCCGGCCGCAACGTGAAGGACTCCTTCACGAAGTGACCTGAGCGGTCCACGGGTCCCCGGGCGAAGACGCCCGGGGACCCGCTGTGTGTGACGGCTAGTCTCGCCGGGTGACCGTGCTCCGTTCGCTGGTGTTGTTCGCGTTGGCCGCGCTGGCCGAGATCGGTGGTGCCTGGCTGATCTGGCAGGGCTGGCGGGAGCATCGTGGCCTGTGGTGGATCGCCGCCGGGGTGGTCGCGCTGGGCTGTTACGGGTTCGTGGCGACGTTCCAGCCGGACGCGAACTTCGGCCGGATCCTGGCCGCGTACGGCGGGGTGTTCGTGGCCGGGTCGTTGGGTTGGGCGATGGTGGTGGACGGCTTCCGCCCGGATCGGTGGGACCTGACCGGCGCGGCACTCTGCCTGCTCGGCGTCGCGGTCATCATGTACGCCCCGCGCGGCGGCCCCGCGTAACCCCGTCCCTGCTCCGCGATCTTGCACTTGCTGTCCCGACACAAGGGGCATCCCACCCATGTCGACGACCGGAACTGCAAGATCGCCGCGGCGGGCTCACGGGGCAGTGAGGCGTTTTCGCGTCTGCGATGATCTGCGGCGTGATCCGACCTCGGCTTCGCCCGTTGTGGTGTGGCGCACTGGTTGCGGCGGCCGTTGTCGGCAGTGTCGCGTGCTCGGCATCCCGGGTGCCACCGCCGGACCGGCCGGTCTTCGTCGGCTCGTCCGCCTCTTCGGCCGTGCCGTCAGCCAGCGCATCGCAGGCAGTTCCGACGCCAACGGCTCCCGCCACCCCGCAGGCTGTTCCGGGGGCGACGCGGGTGGGGACCAGGGCGCCGGTGGTGGATCACGGTCCGCGTACCGGTGCCAAGGTCGCGTTGACCTTCGACGCGGACATGACCGACGGAATGCTGGCCAGCCTGCGTGCCGGCCGGGTGAAGTCGTACGCGAACCTGCACATCCTCGACCTGCTGGAGCGGGAGCAGGCGCCGGCGACGTTCTTCCTGACCGGCAAGTGGGTGCAGCGGTATCCGGACGTGACCCGGCGGATCGCCGACAACCCGCGCTTCGAGTTGGCCAACCACACCTACGGGCACGCGGCGTTCACCGCTGACTGTTACGACCTGCCCCGGCTGCCGGTCGACGAGCTGGCCGGCGATGTGGCGAAGACGTTCGAGGTGATCGAGCCGTACGGGGGTCGGCAGACCAGGTACTTCCGGTTTCCGGGGTTGTGCCACGACGCGGCGGCGCTGGACGCGTTGGCGCCGCTGGGTGTGACGGTGGTCGACGGGGACGTGGTCAGCGGCGATCCGTTCGCGACCGCGTGGAAGCCGTTGGTGCGGGCGGTGCTGGACCACGTCCGCCCGGGGTCTGTGGTGATCATGCATCTGACCGAGGCGAACGCGACGATGACCGATGAGGCGTTGCCGCACATCCTGAGCGGGCTGCGCGAGCGGGGGCTGGTGCCGGCGGCGTTGTCCGAGGTGTTGGCGGGCGCCTGACCTGGAGTCGACGACACCCCCGGGTCCATTGGTCCCGAGGGTGTCGTGGGTGTGTCGGGTCAGTCGTCGCGGTGGTCGGCCCACCACTGCTGGCCGCCCTCGGGCAGGGTGTCGATCGGGTCGTAGTAGGCGTAGCGCTTGTTGAGCGCCTCCAGGTCGGCGGACTCGATGGAGGTGCGGTAGTTCTTGGTCCAGTAGGAGATGCCGCGCTCACGGTCGTAGTCGGTGAGCATGTGCACCCAGCGCTTGCCGACGAACGGGACGTCGCAGACGATGCGGGGGGTGGCGTAGCCGGGGAGGTAGCCCATGATGTCGTGCTGGAGTTGCTGGGCGTGCCAGACCGGGACCCGCCAGTGTTCGGCGTTGGGGATCATGTCGCACATGTAGAAGTAGTACGGCAGGATCCCGGCTTCGCCCTGTAGCGCGAAGCAGAGGTCGAGCAGTTCGGGGGTGGTGGCGTTGACGCCGCGCATGAGGACGCCCTGGTTGCGGACGTCGCGGACGCCGACGTCGAGGGCGGTCTGGGCGGCCTTGGCGACCAGTGGGGTGAGCGACTGGGCGTGGTTGACGTGGGTGTGGATGGCGAGGTTGACGCCGCGGCGGGCGGCGGTGCGGGCGACCCGCTCCAGGCCTTCGACGACGTCGGGCTGCAGCCAGTGTTGGGGGAGACCCATGAGGGCCTTGGTGGCGAGCCGGATGTCGCGGACCGTCTCCAGTTCCAGCAGCCGCATGAGGTACGACTCGAGGTTGCGCCAGGGGACGTTGGCCACGTCGCCGCCGGAGACGACGACGTCGCGTACGCCGGGGTGGGCCTTGAGGTAGCCGATGTGGGCGTCGTAGCGGTCGACGGGCTTGAGGGTGAGTTTGAGCTTGTCCACGGCGGGGGTGGAGTTGCCGACGAGGTCCATGCGGGTGCAGTGCCCGCAGTACTGGGGGCAGGTGGAGAGCAGTTCGGCGAGGACCTTGGTGGGGTAGCGGTGGGTGAGCCCTTCGGCGACCCACATGTCGTGCTCGTGGAGGCTGTCGCGGCTGGCGTAGGGGTGTGACGCCCAGTCGGTGCGTCGGTCGGAGGCGACCGGGATCATGTAGCGGCGGATGGGGTCGGCGAGCAGCGCCTCGGTGGTGAGGGGCGCGAACGGCACCATCGTGTTGATCATTTGCGGCGGCACCAGCATCGACATGGTGGCCAGGGCCTTCTGGTCGGCCTCGATGTCGGCGTAGAAGGTCTCGTCGATGAGGTCGCCGAAGACGGCGCGGAGCTGCTTGGTGTTCTTGACGCAGTTGACGCGTTGCCACTGGGCGGATTCCCACTGGTCGCGGGTGATGTGGCGCCAGCCGGGGAAGCGGGTCCAGTCGGGTTCGACCAGGGGGCGGCGGTGGTATTCGTAGGGCTGCCCGGCGGTCGGTACGGCGACCGGGGCGTGACGGGGTTGAGGGATGGTCTCAACCGGTTGGGTCTGGGTCACGGCCCCTCCTCGGTGTTGTGGCTGATCATCGAAGCCCGAAGGCTACTGGAAAATATTCGGTACAGAAACTAGTCTGCCGTAAGTTTTCCCGTTACGCGAGCCTTGACCGGGGCTTCGAGCGGCTGGACAGGGGAGGTCGGCGTGACGTCACCGGTGGGACTGCACCGCGTCGTACAACCGGCGGGGGTGCTGCCGCAGGCGGCTTGGCGCCTGGACGCGTCGGCGGCGATCGGGCCGAACGAGGTGCGGATCCGGGTGCAGCGGCTCAACCTGGACGCGGCGAGCTTCCGGCAGTTGTCGGAGAAGCACGGCGGGAACGGCGACGCGGTCCGTGCCGAGGTGCTGGAGATCATCTCTACGCGGGGGAAGATGCAGAACCCGGTGACCGGGTCCGGCGGGATGCTGATCGGCACGGTCGAGGAGGCCGGCCGGCGTTCCCCGCTCGGGTTCAGGCCGGGGGATCGGGTCGCCACCCTGGTGTCGTTGACGCTGACCCCGCTGGTGGTGACCGACGGGTTGGCCCGCTGGGACGGGCGCAGCGAGCAGGTGCCCTGTGACGGGTGGGCGATCCTGTTCGCCCGTTCCATCGCCGCGGTGTTGCCCGACGACGAGGACCCCCAGTTGTCCCTGGCGGTGCTGGACGTGTGCGGGGCGCCCGCGTTGACCGCGCGGGTGGTGTCGCGCTACGTCGAGGATCGTCGCCGGGCCGGTGATCCGACGCCGGTGCGGGTCGCGGTGATCGGCGGGGCGGGTAAGAGTGGGTCGTTGTCCCTCGCTGCGGCGCGGCGGGCGGGTGCCGCGCGTACCGTCGGGGTGGTGCCGGTGGCGGCGGAGCGCGATGCGCTGACGGCCGCCGGCCTGGCGTCGGTGGTGGCGTTGGCCGATGCCCGGGACCCGGTGGGGCTGTCCACGGCGGTGACCACCGCCCTGGGGGCTCCGGCGGACGTCACGGTGGTCTGCGTGGACGTGCCGGGGTGTGAGCATGGGGCGGTGTTGGCGACCGCGGACGGCGGCACAGTGATTTTCTTCTCGATGGCGACGAGCTTCTCCGCGGCGGCGTTGGGCGCGGAGGGGTTGGCCGCGGACGTGACGATGCTGGTGGGCAACGGGTACGTGCCGGGGCACGCGGAGTTGGCGTTGGGGCTGCTGCGCGCCGAGCCTGGGGTGCGTCAGCTGTTCGCGGCGCGAGTGGCGGCAGACTGAGGTCATGACGAACCCCTCGACGTTGTACCGCGGCGGCGTGCTGCACTGCCCCGCCGACCCGAGCGCCACCGCGCTTCTGGTGTCCGGTGGGCGGATCGCCTGGTTGGGGACCGACGGTGACGCGCCGCCGGCCGACCGGGTGGTGGACCTGGGTGGGGCGTTGGTGACGCCGGCGTTCGTCGACGCGCACGTGCACGCCACCGACACCGGGTTGGCGTTGTCCGGGCTGGATCTGTCCGGGGTGCGCTCGGCGGGGCAGTTGCTGGATGCGGTGGCCGGGTTCGCGGCGGGTCTGCCGGCGGACGCGGTGGTGCTGGGGCACGGTTGGGACGAGTCGGTCTGGTCGGATGCGTCGTTGCCGGACGGAGCGGCGTTGGATCGGGCGGCCGGTGGACGGCGGGTGTATCTGGCGCAGGCGTCGATTCATTCGGCGTTGGTGTCGTCGGCGCTGCTGGCGGCGTGTCCGCAGGTGGTGGAGGCGGCCGGGTACGACGCGTCGGGGTGGTTGCGGCGGGACGCGCACCATGTGGTGCGGGCCGCGGCGCAGGGGTCGGTGAGTCGGGCGCAGCGGGTCGCCGCGCAGCGGGTGGCCCTGTCGCACGCGGCGTCGCTGGGTATCGCGGCGGTGCACGAGTGCGGTGGCCCGGAGATTTCCGACGAGGAGGACTTCACCGGCCTGTTGGGCATCTCCGGTGCGGGGTTGCCCGAGGTGTACGGGTACTGGGGTGAGTGGGGTGGTGCGGCGCGGGCCCGGGAGTTGGGTGCCGTGGGCGCCGGTGGTGACCTGTTCGCCGACGGGGCGTTGGGTGCGCGCACGGCGCACGTGTCGCAGGCGTACGAAGACGGTGACGGCTGCGGGCACGGTTACCTGTCGGCGGAGCAGGTGCGTGATCACCTGCTGGACTGCGCGGCGCACGGCCTGCAGGGCGGGTTCCACGCGATCGGTGACGCGGCGGTCGGCACGGTGCTGGAAGGTTTCGCGGGGGCGGCGCGGACGGTGGGCGTGGAGCGGTTGCGGGCCGCGCGGCACCGCATCGAGCACGCGGAGATCATGACCAAGCGGTTGATCGCCGGGTTCGTGGAGTACGGGGTCGTGGCGAGCATGCAGCCGGCGTTCGACCGGTTGTGGGGTGGCGCGGGCCGGATGTACGAGGCGCGGTTGGGTCTGGACCGGTCGTTGGAGTCGAACCCGATGGGTGCGATGCACTCGGTGGGTGTGGCGTTGGCGTTCGGCTCGGATTCGCCGGTGACGCCGCTGGACCCGTGGGGGTCGGTGCGGGCGGCGGCGGCGCACCACAACCCGGCGCAGCGGATGAGTGTGCGGGCGGCGTTCGCCGCGCACACCCGTGGTGGGTGGCGGGCCGTGCACCTGGACGTCGAGGGGGTCCTCGCGTTGGGTGCGCCGGCGACGTTCGCGGTGTGGTCGACGCCGGCGGGGGTGGAGCGGGGCCTGCCGGTGCTGCTCGCCGAGGACCCGGAGTTGCGGGGTCCGCAGGACCCGACGCCGTTGCCGGTGTGCCGGAGCCTGGTGCTGCGCGGTGAGGTCATCTATGAGGAAGGGTCATCGTGAGCGAGCGACGCGAGCGAACCATCAGGCACAGGAACGAGTGGATGGTCGATGAGCAAGCTTGATCTTGATCCGGTGCTGGTGACGCGGGCGCGGGAGTTGGCGCGTCGTGCCGGGCAGCCGGTGGTGGACCTGGCGCGCAGCCACACGACGGTGTCGGTGGAGCGGGCGGTGCTGCGCCTCGCCGGCGTGACCGGCGCCGACCCGGACGGCATTCCGTGGGTGAACCGGCTCGTCGACGCGGTCGCCGCGGACGTCGGGCTGGGGCACGGGGTGGCGGTGCCGGTGTTCGACGCGCTGGTGCGGGAGGGCAGCACCGATGTGACGTTGTTGGCGCAGAAGGCGGCCGCCGGGTCGGTGCGGTTCACGCTGCCCACCGGCCGGGCGGCGACGGCCGCCCGGTCGGCGGCGCGTAAGGCGGTCGGTGCGGGCATCCGGCGTATCGACCGGCGGCGCGCGGAACGGGACCGCCTCGTCAAGCGCCACGGTGACCCGAAGCAGCGGCCGTGGATCTACCTGATCGTGGCGACGGGGGACATCTACGAGGACATCCCGCAGGCGCAGGCGGCGGCGCGGGCCGGCGCGGACGTCATCGCGGTGATCCGCTCCACCGGGCAGTCGTTGCTGGACTACGTGCCGGAGGGCGCGACCCGGGAGGGTTTCGCCGGCACGTACGCCACGCAGGAGAACTTCCGGTTGATGCGCGCGGCCCTGGACGAGTCGTCGAAGGAGGTGGGCCGCTACGTGCGGTTGACCAACTACGCGTCCGGGTTGTGCATGCCGGAGATGGCGACCCTGGCGGGTCTGGAACGCCTCGACATGATGTTGAACGACTCGATGTACGGGATCCTGTTCCGTGACATCAACCCGGTTCGTACGTTCGTCGACCAGCGGTTCTCCCGGCAGGTGCACGCCCGTGCCGGGATCATCATCAACACCGGTGAGGACAACTACCTGACCACCGCCGACGCGGTCGACGAGGCGCACACGGTGACGGTGTCGCAGCTGCTCAACGAGTTCTTCGCGCACGAGGCGGGGTTGGCGGACTGGCAGTTGGGGTTGGGGCACGCGTTCGAGATCAACCCGGAGGTGCCGGAGTCGTTCCGGTTGGAGTTGGCACATGCCCTGCTGGCCCGGGAGCTGTTCCCGGACGCCCCGCTGAAGTGGATGCCGCCGACGAAGCACATGACCGGCGACGTGTTCCGGGGCAACCTGCTCGACGGGTTCTTCAACCTGGCGGGCGCGCTCACCGGTCAGGGCATCCTGCTGGTGGGGATGATGACCGAGGCGGTGGTGACGCCGTGGTTGTCGGACCGGGACATCGCCCTGCAGAACGTGCGGTACGTGCTGGGCGCGGCCGGTGGGCTGCACGAGGACTTCGTGCCGGCGCCGGGCGGGTTCATCCGACGCCGGGCCAACCAGGTGCTCGGTGAGGCGCTGGACCTGCTGGAGCGCATCGGGGAGCAGACGTTGCTCACGGCGATCGCGGAGGGCACGTTCGGGATCATGAAGCGGCCCGCGGATCGGGGTAAGGGCCTCGCCGGGGTCGCGGCGCACGAGGCGGACTACTGCAACCCGGCCACCGAGATCCTGGAGGCGGCGGCGTGAGCAAGGCGATCGTGCGGCCGTACGGGGACACCACCGGCGACGGGATGGTGCAGGTGTCGTTCACCCTGCCGGTGACCCACGACAAGCGGGCCGAGGGCGCGGCGGTGCAGTTGGCCAACCGGATGGGCATCGACCCGGCGATGGTCGTGCACGCCAAGCCGATGGGTGACGGGTTCACCTTCTTCGTGGTCTACGGGCGGGTCAACCACCTGGTCGACCTGAACGCGGTGCAGGTGGTGGAACGGGACTTCGCGTTGTTGTCGGCGAAGGACGTCAACACGGTGATCAAGCAGCGGTTGCGGCGCAAGCTGTCCGTGGTCGGGGCGTGCATCGGCACCGACGCGCACACCGTGGGCATCGACGCGATCCTCAACGTCAAGGGCATCGCGGGGGAGAAGGGCCTGGAATATTACCGGGAGTTGAAGGTCATCAACATGGGTGCGCAGGTCAGCGTGCCGGAGTTGGTGGAGGCCGCCCGGGTGGAGAAGGCCGACGCGGTGCTCGTGTCGCAGGTGGTCACCCAACGCGACGCGCACCTGCACAACACGCGGGAGATGTCCGCGGCCTTCCGGGAGGCGATGCCGGCGGGGCGGCGGCCGCTGCTGATCGTCGGTGGTCCCCGGTTCGACGAGTCGATGACCGACGAGTTGGGTGTGGATCGGATCTTCGGTCGGGGCACCACACCCGGCGAGGTGGCCAGTTACCTCGTGCACGCCCTGATCACACAGCGAAAGGCGACGGCATGACCGACTCCAGGCTCGGGTTGACGGTGACGCACCGGCGGTACGTGCCGTACTCGCACGCCCACTATGCCGGCAACCTGGTCGACGGGGCGTACGCCCTCGCGTTGTTCGGGGACGTGGCGACCGAGGTGTGTATCCGCACCGACGGTGACGAGGGCCTGTTCGCCGGGTACGCCGACGTGCGGTTCCACGCGCCGATCCGCGCCGGTGACGTGGTGGAGGTGACCGCCCGGGTGTCCCGGGTGGGCACCCGCAGCCGCACCCTGGAGCTGAGCTGCGCGGTGGTGTGCCGGGGCCGACCGGACCGCTCCGAGTCCGCCGCCGAGGTCCTGGACCCGCCGATCGTGGTGGTCACCGCGACCGGCACCGTGGTCGTTCCCGCCGCCAGAGTGAGTCGCGAGGAGTGAGCCGGGGTTGCGAGCCCCGCAGTCGCGAACAGGGGAGGCCTGTGACCCTGGCGGTCTGCGCGGACGTCGGGTCCACGTACACCAAGGTGGCGGTGGTGGATCTGGCCGCGGGTGTGCTGGTGGGCGCGGCGGCGTCGCCCACCACGGTGGGCACCGACGTGCTGCACGGCCTGGACGCCGCGGTGGCGGCGGCCACCGCCGGGCTCGGTGTGCCCGACGCGCCGTGGTACGTGTGCTCGTCGGCCGGTGGTGGGCTGCGGCTGGCCGTGATCGGCTACGAGCCGCTGGTCACCGCGCAGGCGGGCCGGCGGGTCGGGTTGTCCGCCGGGGCGCACGTGGTGCACGTGGCGGCCGGTCGGCTCGGCGCGGCGGACCTGACGGCGTTGCGGGCGGCCCGACCGGACGTGGTGCTGCTGGTCGGCGGCACCGACGGCGGTGACGCCGAGACGATCACCCACAACGCGACCCGGCTGGCCCGTGCCCGTTGGCGGGTGCCGGTGGTGTTCGCCGGCAACGGCGACGTCCGCGAACAGCTGACCGGGCTGCTGGAGGCCGCCGGTGTGCCCGTGACGGGCGCGGAGAACGTCCTGCCGCGCATCGGGGTGCTCGCACCGGCGTCGGCGCGGGCGGCGATCCGTGCGGTGTTCCTGCGCCACGTCATCGGTGGGAAACGGCTGTCGAAGGGCACCCGGTTCGCGCGGCTGGTACGGGCGGCCACCCCCGACGCGGTGCTCACCGGCGTGGAGGTGCTCGCCGACACCATCGGCGGTGACCTCGCCGTGGTCGACGTGGGCGGGGCCACCACCGACGTGTATTCGGTGCTCACCCCCGACGAGCGGGCCACCGGGCCCGGTCGGGAGGTCGCCGGCAGCCTGTGGCGGGCCCGCACCGTCGAGGGCGACCTGGGCATGCGGTGGAGCGCCCCCGGGGTCGTACGCGCGGCCGTCGAAGAGCGGCTGCTCGCCGCGGGTGAGTCCGACGACCTGGCGGCCGCCGCGGCACGCCGGGCCGCCGACCCGGCGTTCCTGGCCGTCGACGACGTCGAGCGGGCCGTGGACCGGCGCATCGCCACCCTCGCGGCGACGGTGGCGTTGCGGCGGCACGCCCGGGGCGCCTCCACGGGCGAGCGGGCCGGGCGGGACCTGCGCGACGTGCGACTGATGGTGGGTTCCGGTGGGGTGCTGCGGCACGCGCCGCCGGACGCGTCCGGGCAGGTGCTGGCGGCGGTCCTCGCCGATCACGCCGGCGGTTGGGCGTTGCCACGCGCCGCCGCCGCGGTGGTCGACGCCGACTATGTGCTGGCCGCCGGGGGGTTGCTCGCCGAGGAGCATCGGGCGGCGGCCGGGGCGCTGCTGCGCCACCATCTCCGCGCGCATTGAGACTCGCCGACCCGACACGCCGTGTCGCAACACACGACAGGCCGGGGGTGGGTTGACAACCGACGGGGGTTGGCACGTACCGTCTTTGAGTCCTACCACGGGAAGCGGCTGTTGTTCGCTTCGTCCCTTCGTCCGCTGGCCGAGCGACATTTTCAGCGTCATCGTCGCGGCGGCCAGGTCCAGCGGGCGGGGGTCGGCGGGGCGGCGCGAACCGGCCGCGGTTACCGGTGTACGGGCAGGGTGAGGTGCACGGCCAGTAGACAACGGCCCGGCGGGGGCAGCCAGTCCGCGTCCGGTCGGTCCGAAGGTCGTCGTGCCCCATCCTCGCCTCACCGGCCGGGAAGGGCCTGGGAGCATCGGGGCGCGGCGAGAGCCGCGCCCCGATTTCATGTCCGCTGGGGGGTCTGTGCCCGGCGGCCC
Source organism: Micromonospora sp. LH3U1 (assembly GCF_028475105.1). Lineage (NCBI taxonomy): Bacteria > Bacillati > Actinomycetota > Actinomycetes > Micromonosporales > Micromonosporaceae > Micromonospora > Micromonospora sp. LH3U1. The sequence continues at coordinate 3,552,903 of NZ_CP116936.1, forward strand.
GATGCGGCCGGTGCGGCCGCCAGCCAGGTAACCTTCGCCCCGTGATCGAGGTGAAGCGGTGACGACCCTGGACCGGGATGAGACCCCCACTGCGGCGGTGCTGCCCCAGCCGGTCGTGACCGGCCGGCCGCTGCCGCTGAGGGTCGCCGTGCCCCTGGCCGTGGCCGCCGGGCTGGCGCTGCTGGTGGCGTTCCCCCCGTACGGGGTGTGGCCGCTCGCGCCGGTCGGGGTGGCGTTGCTGGCCGCCGCCGTGCACCGTCGGCGGTTGCGCGCCGGCGCCGGTCTGGGCTTCCTGACCGGGGTGGCGTTCTTCGCCCCGCTGCTGGCCTGGACGAACCTGCACACCGGTTACCTGCCGTGGGTGCTGCTGTCGCTGCTGCAGGCCGGTTACCTGGCGCTGCTGGGCGCGGCCACCGCCTGGGTGTCGCCGCTGGCCGACCGGAGCCGCTGGGCGTGGCCGGCGCTGACCGCGCTGCTGTGGGTGGGGCAGGAGGCGCTGCGTGACCGCACCCCGTTCGGCGGGTTCCCGTGGGGGCGGTTGGCGTTCAGCCAGGACACCTCACCGCTGCTGCGCCTGGCCTCGCTGGGTGGCGCGCCGCTGGTGACCTTCGCGGTGGCGCTGGTCGGCGGCCTGCTGGTCGCCGCCGTCTGGCGGGGCTGGGTCACCGCCCGCGAGACCCCCAGGACGACGCACGGCGCGCGGACGGCCCCGGGGTGGGAGCCAGTCGCGTCGGTGGGCTCCGGTGGCCGTACCGGCCGCTGTGGCGGTCGCGCTGACCGCCGCGTGCCTGCTCGTGCCGGTCGCCGCCGCCGGGTCCGGCGCCACGGTCACCGTGGCGATCGTGCAGGGCAACGTGCCGCGGCTGGGCCTGGACTTCAACGCCCAACGGCAGGCCGTGCTGAACAACCACGTCGACGCCACCATCGAGCTGGCCGCGCAGGTCGCCGCCGGCACCCAACGCCAACCCGACCTGGTGGTGTGGCCGGAGAACTCCAGCGACATCGACCCGCTGCGCAACCCCACCGCCGGGGCACGTATCTCCCAGGCCGCTGACACGATCCGCGCGCCGATCCTGGTCGGCGCGGTGCTGCTGGGCCCCGGCGTCGGGGAGGTCCGCAACGTGGGCATCCTGTGGCAGCCCGGCACCGGCCCTGACCTGGACCAGTTGTACGCGAAGCGCCACCCGGTGCCGTTCGCCGAGTACGTACCGCTGCGCAACGTGGCCCGCATGGTCAGCGACAAGGTCGACCTGATCCGGTCGGACTTCGTGGGCGGCAGCACCCCGGGCGTGGTACGCGCCGGTCCCGCCGTGCTCGGTGACGTGATCTGCTTCGAGGTCGCCTACGACGGGGTGGTCCGCGACACCGTCACCGGCGGCGCGCAGCTGCTGGTGGTGCAGACCAACAACGCCACCTTCGACGTGGCCGAGGCCCGCCAGCAGTTGGCCATGGTGCGGTTGCGGGCGGTGGAGCACGGTCGGCCGGCGTTGATGGCCTCCACGGTCGGGGTGTCCGGGTTCGTCGCACCCGATGGGCGGGTAAGCGATGCCACCGGGTTCAACACCCGGGAGGTCGTGGTGCGGCAGTTGCGGCTCGACGACGGACGTACCCTCGCCACCCGGCTCGGTTGGTGGCCGGAGGTGGCGCTCGCCGGGCTGGCCGCGGCGGCCCTGGTCGGCGCGGCGGTGCTGCGCCGACGGCAGCGGGTCATGCCCGGATAGCAACAGCCGGTACGCCGGCGGGAGCGGAGGAACCGTGATCCAGGCGACCGATACGATCCGACGTCCGGGTGAGGTACCCGGTGTGGGCCGGGTGCTGGTGGTGATCCCCACCTACAACGAGGCCGACAACATCGCCGCGATCGTGGGCCGGGTCCGGCGCGCCGCCCCGGCGGTGCAGATCCTCATCGCCGACGACAACAGCCCCGACGGCACCGGCGCGATCGCCGACGCGCTCGCCGACGGCGACGCGCACGTGCAGGTGCTGCACCGCCAGGGCAAAGAGGGCCTCGGCGCGGCGTACCTGGCCGGGTTCGGTTGGGCGCGGGAACGCGGCTACCAGGCGGTCGTGGAGATGGACGCCGACGGTTCCCACGCCCCGGAGGACCTGCCGGCGCTGCTGGACGCGGCCCGTGACGCCGACGTGGTGATCGGGTCGCGGTGGACCAGCGGCGCGCAGGTGCTCAACTGGCCGCTGCGGCGGTTGCTGCTGTCGCGCTGCGGCAACCTGTACGCGCGTCTCGCGCTGGGCATGCCGGTCTCGGATGCCACCGGCGGCTACCGGGTGTACCGGATCAGCGCGTTGGACGCCATCGACCTGGGGTCGGTGACCTCGCAGGGCTACTCGTTCCAGGTGGAGTTGTCCCGGCTGGCGCACCAGGCGGGGGTGCGGATCGTGGAGGTGCCGATCACCTTCGCCGAACGGGAACGCGGGGACAGCAAGATGAGCCCGCGGATCGTGGCCGAGGCGCTGTGGCGGATCACCGCCTGGGGTGTGCAGGACCGGCGGCAGGCGGTACGCCGCGGCCTGCACGGCACCGCCACCGGTCAGGCCCGGTGGCCGTGAGCGCGGCCGTGTCATGCTGGATGGACGCGACGCGTCCGTGGTGTCGCGGGAATGGCGATGAGGTGAGATGCGCCGAGGACTGAAGTTCGTACCGTTGGCCCTGTTGCTGGCGGTGGTGCTGGAGCTGGCGGTGTTCGTCGGTGTGGGGCGGGCGCTGGGGTTCGGGGCGGCGGTGTTGCTGGTGTTCGCCGCGTCCCTGCTGGGGCTGGTGCTGATGCGCCGCGAGGGAATGCGCGCCTGGCGCGGTTTCCGCTCCGCCGCCACCGCGGGGCAACCACCGGGTCGGCAGGTGACCGACGGGCTGGTGGGGTTGGCCGGGGCGATGTTGCTCGCGGTGCCCGGTCTGGTCAGCGGGCTGCTCGGGCTGCTGTTGCTGGTGCCGCCGGTGCGTCGGCTGGCCCGGGCCGGGGTGCAACGCGTCACCGAGCGGCGGGTGTCGTCGATGGTCGCCGGTGACCTGTTCGGGCCCCGCACCGTGCGGGTGCGCCAGGGCGCGCCGCAACCGACCCCGCAGCCGGAACAGCCGGTGGTGGTCGACGGCGGCCGGGCGATCGAGGGCGAGATCATCGAGCCCCGTCGCCACTGAGCCACACCGCTACTGCCAACCACTGAGCACAGATACGACGGCGCCCCCGGGGTTTTCCCCGGGGGCGCCGTGTTCGTGCGTTCGTGCGGCTCAGGCGCGGCCGCGGCGGGTCCGAACCTCTTGCAGCCGCTCAGCGAGGATGTCCTCGAGCTCGGCGATCGAGCGCCGCTCCAGCAACATGTCCCAGTGGGTACGCGGCGGCTTGGCCTTCTTCTGCTCCGGCTCGTTGCCGTCGACGAGTCGGGCGACGCTGCCGTCGAACTTGCATTCCCAGGTCATCGGGACCTCGGCGTCGACGGCGAACGGAACCTCGAACTGGTGGCCCTTGGCACAGAGGTACTCGCGGGTCTGACGCGGCGCGAGCTCCGTGTTGCGGTCGGATTCGTAGCTCACCGCGCCAAGGCGGCTTCCGCGCAGCATACGCTCGCCCATGATCGACTTCCCCTCGTTCGTGGTGCTGGTCTTCTGGGTGTAACGGTGCGTTCCCGTCAAGCCATTCCCGCCCGAGGGCGTGAGGCGTCCACGGGTGGGCCGAGACCAAGGGTAGCCGGCCGGGACGGTCACCCGGCCAGGTGATCCCCGGGCGGGTCGCAACGGCGATGTGTAACCGCTGCCACCGGGGATGTTAACCGCCCGAGCGCTGCGAAGGTTGCGCCGGCTCCCGCTCCGATCAACGGGCGGCGTCGTCGGGAGTGGCGGCACCCAGCCGCGCCAGGGCCAGCGCCAGGTCGCTGACCTGGTCACCGAGCTGCGCTACCCGCCGCTGGGCCAGGTCCCGGTCGGCTTCGGCGGCGTCGAGCCGTACCGTCAGGGCGGTGACACTGCCCTCGGCGGTGGCCGCGGCCTTCCGGGCCCCGGCCAGTTCGGTGGTGAGCGTGTCGCGGTGGGCGGCCGTGGCGGCCAGCTCCGCGCGCAGCCGCGCCGCCAGCTCCGCGGCCTCCTGCCGGGCGTCGTCGGCCTGGTGGGCGGCGACCTGCGCGCGGTCGCGGGCCCGGTCGGCCTGCTCCCGCGCACGGGCGGCGTCGGCGGCCTCGGCGCGAGCCCGCGCGGCGTCGGCGCGGGACTGCTCGATCTGCCGCCGCACGTCCTGCACCTCGTCCTGCCACCGCCCGGCCCGCTCGGTCGCCTCGGCGGCGGCCCGGGTGGCCCGCTCGGCGTCGGCGCGCGCCGCGTCACGCTCGACGGTCAGGTCGGCCACCCGCTGCCGCTCGGTGTCCCGCTCCGCCCGCAGGTCCCGTACCTCGACGCGGGCCTGGTCACGGTCGCGTTCGGCCTGGGTGCGCAGCGCCTCGGCGGCGCTGACGTCGTGCCGCGCCTGATCGCGGGCAACCTCGGCGCGCTGCGCCCGCTCGTCGGCCACGGTGGCCTGTCGCACGGCCTGCTCGGCGCGCTGCCGGGCGTCGTCGGCCTCAGCGAGGGCACCACGGGCCTGCTCACGGGCGCGCGCCGCGTCGGCCGCCGCGGTCTCGGCGTCGTCGCGGGCCTCGTCGCGTTCGGTCTGCGCCGCGGCGACCTCGGTGGCGGCCTCCGCGCGAACCTGGGCGAGTTGTCGCTGCACACCCACCGGCGACAACTCGGCGTGCAGTGACTCGGTCAACGTCTCGACGATCTGATCGAGCCGGTCCACCGCCTCCCAGGTGCGGGCCACCTGTCCGGGCAGACCGGGGGCGTTGCGGTGACGCATCCGGCTGTTGCGGGAGGCACGCTGGCAGGCGCCGTCGTTGTCCCGGCAGTAGCGGAACGGTCGGCCCGCGCCGACCCGCTGCGGCACTGGCTGTCCACAGTGGGCGCAGGGGCGGGTCTCGGTGGTGCTGGGCTGGGCGTCCATCGAGGGCGAAGTCTAGTGCCGGGCGGCCGACGGGTCAGCTCGCGGCCCGGGCGGTCGTGTCGAGGGTGTAGCGGCGCTGCAGCAGCACCGCCGCGAGCATCGCCACCGCCGGCAGCAACCCGAAGCCGTAGCGGACCGCCGCGAGCGCCGCGTCCGGCTGTACCGGCGACTCACCGGCCGTCGAGGCCACGAAACCACCGACGGCCAGGCACAGGGCGTACGCGTACGGGCCGAGGGCCGCGCCGGTGGCCTCGGTGGCCGTCCACACCCCGGTGTAGGTACCGGCACCGGTGTTGGTGGCGCCTGCGTTGGCGGCGCGGATCACGTCGGGCAGCATCGAGAACGGCAGCAGTTGCATGCCGGCGAACGCCACGCCGAGCACCACCACCGCGCCGATCAGCACCGGCAGGCCGGCCGGGCGGCCCACCGCCAGCACCAGCGAGCCGACCGCGAACGCGCCCTGTGCGCCGAGCAGCGCGCGCTGCTTGCCGACGCGGCGGGCCACCACCAGCCAGGCCGGGGTGATCAGCAGCGCCGGCGCGACGAAGGCGGCCACCAGCACCGTGGTCAGGCCGGTGGCCCGCAGCTCGTACTCGGCGTAGTAGGGCACCCCGGCGAGCACCAGGTGGGTGGTGGTGGACATCGCCAGGTACGCGGCGACCAGCCAGCGGAACTGCCGGTCGCGTAGCGCCGTGCGCAGTGCCCGCCACCCGCCGTGCCCCGCCGGTGCGGTGGCCGCGGCGGATCCGCGTAGCCGGGCGATGCCGGTGACACCGACCAGCATGGCGAACAGCATCCCGACGGCGAGGACCACGCCCATCCGTTGGTAACCGGCGCGGGTCGCGGCGTCGCCGCCGGTCAGCAGTGGGGCCAGCAGCCCGGAGACCAGGATGCCCAGGGTCAGCACGACCATCCGGAACGCCATCAGCCTGGTGCGTTCGTGGTAGCCGATGCGCAGGTCGGCCGGGGTCGCCAGGTAGGGGACCTGGTAGGCGGCGAAGAGCAGGTTGCCGGCGACGAAGAACACCGCCACCCACGCGGCTGCCGGCGCCCCGGTGAGGCCGCCGGGCACCGCGAAGATCGCGGCGAACGCGATCGGCAGGGCACAGCCGAGCAGCAGCAGTCGACGCCGGTCGCCCCGGCGGGTCTGCTCGACGTCGGCGCGGTGCCCCACCCAGGGGTGCAGCAGCACGTCGAAGACCTTCGGCAGCAGCAGCGCGAGGCCGGCCAGCCACGGCCCGACGGCCAGCACGTCGGTGAGGAAGTAGAGCAGCAGCAGGCCGGGCACGGTCACCCAGACACCCATGCCGAGCGAGCCGGCCGCGAAGCCCGCCAGGGGGCCACGGGGCAGTGTCGCTTCGGTGGCGGCCACGGGCCGCCGGTCGAGCCCGGTCATCGCCGCATCCTCTCCGCAATCCAACGGTTGCTGGATTCTAGGGGCAGAATGGCGGCCATGACCATGCCTCGACGCCGTCCGGGTCGGCCCCGTCGCGACGAGACCCGGCCAACCCGCGAGGTGGTGCTCACCGCGGCGACCGCGCTGTTCGCCGAGCGAGGCTTCGACGCCGTCGGGCTGCGGGAGGTCGCCGCCGCCGCCGGGGTCGACGTCGCCACGGTCGCGCACCACACGGGTACGAAGGCAGCGCTCTACGACGCCTGCTTCGCCCGTGTCTTCGCCGCCGAGCGGGAGGTGCTGACCGAGGCTGCCGAGCAGGCCCGCTCTGCCCTCGACGCGGGGCCGGACGCGGCGCGACGAGCCCTGCACGAGTTGGTCGACGTCTTCGTCGACTTCTTGGAGGACCGGCCGGAAACCACCGCGCTGTGGCTGCGTCGCTGGTTGGAACCGCGGCGGCACGCCGAGCTCGACCAGCGCTACGCGGACCCGTTGTACCAGCTGGTGGCGGATCTGCTCACCGCCGCGGCGGCGACCGGCGCGCTGGCGGAGCCGACCCCGCACATCACCGTACGCAGCCTGGTGTGGGCGACGCACGGTCACGTGGTGGCGCTGGCCGCGGGTGCGCCGGGCGCTCGGGAGCGGCGCGAGTTCCGGGCGTTCGTGCATCGCCTGCTGGACGGGCTCTACGGATCGCCGACCACTTGACGGGCCGCCGCCGCGCGACGATTATCCATCAGACGTTGGATTAATTGGGGGCGGCGATGGGCGTACCACCCAGGGTGGCGGTGATCGGTGCGGGCGCGGCCGGGCTCGCCGCACTCAAGGCACTGCGCGACGCTGCCGTGCCCGCGGTCGGCTTCGAGGCGTCCGACCATGTCGGTGGCCTCTGGGTGTACGGGGCACCCGACTCGCCCGCGTACCGCACGCTGCACCTGAACACCAGCCGTGGCCGCACCCAGTTCGCCGACCACCCGATGCCCACCGACTGGCCCGACTACCCCGACCATGGCCGGGTCGCCGGCTACCTGGCCGACTTCGCCGACCGCTTCGGGCTGGGCGACGACATCCGCCTGCGGCACAGCGTCGAGCGGGTCACCCAGAACCCCGCCGGCACCTGGACGGTGACCGCTCGCGGGCCGGACGGGTCGGTCGAGGTCACCGTCGACGCCGTGGTCGTCGCCAACGGCCACAACCGGGTGCCCCGGCTGCCCAGCCCGCCGCACCCCGGCACCTGCACCGCCGAACAGCTACACAGCCACGACTACCGGGGCCCGGAGCAGTTGGCCGGCAAGCGGGTCCTGGTCGTCGGGGGCGGCAACTCCGCGATGGACATCGCGGTGGACGCCTCGTACGCCGCCACCCGCACCCTGCTGTCGCTGCGCCGGGGTGTCTGGGTGGTGCCGAAGTACCTGCTGGGTCGCCCGTCGGACACCCTCAACGGGGCGCTGGCCCGCCGGCTGCCGTGGCGACTGCGTCAACGCATCAGCCAGACCATGCTCACCGCCACCGTCGGCAGTCCCGCCCGCTACGGGCTGCCCGCGCCGACGCATGGCTTCCTACAGGACCATCCGACGCTCTCCGACGGGTTGCTGTCCCGGTTGACCCACGGCGATGTCGAGGCCCGCCCCGGCGTCGCCGCCCTCGACGGCGACCGGGTCGAGTTCACCGACGGCCGTAGCGACACCGTCGACCTGATCATCTGGTGCACCGGCTACCGGGTCGAGATCCCGTTCCTCGACCCGGCGCTGCTCGGCGGGGGCGCGGACACCCTGCCGTTGTACCGGCACGTGTTCCACCCCGACGCCCCCGGCCTGACCTTCGTCGGGCTGATGCAGTCCACCGGTTCCGCGTTTCCCCTGGTGGAGGCGCAGGCGAAGCTGATCGCCGCGCAACTCGCCGGCCGGTACGCGCTGCCGGACCCGGACCGGCAGCGGGCCGCCTGCCGCGCCGAGTTGCGGGCCGCGACCGCCCGCTGGGGTCAGCGCCGCCCGGCGATGCGCGTGGACTTCGACGTCTACCTGGCCGAGTTGACCCGGGAGTTGGCCGCCGGCACCCGCCGCGCCCGCGTCACCGCCCCGGCCGGAGCCGACCGGTGAGCGCGCTGACCGGCCGCCGGGTGCTGGTGACCGGGGCGAGCGGGACCTTCGGCCGACACCTCGGCGCCGCGCTGACCGCTGCCGGCGCCCAGGTGGTGGGGCTCGACCTGCACGCGCGGCCCGACGGCGACCTGCCGGTGCTCGGCTGCGACCTGACCGACCCGGACGCCGTACCACCGGCGGTGCAGGCCGCCGTCGACCGGCTCGGCGGGCTCGACCTGCTGATCAACAACGCTGGAGTCGGTGGCCCCGCCCCCGCCGAGCTGCCGCCCGACGAGGTGGTCCGGCGGCAACTGGAGGTCAACCTGCTCGCCGCGTGGCGGACCACCGCCGCGGCGCTGCCCCCGCTGGTCGCTGCCCGGGGGCGGGTGATCTTCGTGTCCAGCCGGATGGCGGTGCTGCCACTGCCCCTCGCCGCCGCGTACGGCGTCAGCAAGAGGGCACTTGTCGCCTACGCCGACGCGCTGCGTCACGAGGTGGGCACCCACGTCGGGGTGAGCGTGGTCTACCCGAGCATGGTCGCCTCACCCATCCACGACAGCACCGCTGAGGCTGGCCTGTCCCTGCAAGGCGTGTCCCGCCCCGAGCCGGTCGAGGGAGTGGTCGCGGCGATCCTGCGCACCGCCACCGCCCGGCGGGCACCCCGGGACGTGGCGACCACCGCACGAGGACGCCTGGAGATGGCGGTCGGCCGGCACGCGCCCGCGCTGGCCGACCGGCTGGTACGCCGTACCCTCGCCGCCCGGCTCGCCGCCGGTGACCTGGACGCCGCGCCGCTGGCCGCCGCGATGGTCCGCCGCCACCGCGACCCGGGACAGTGACCGTCGCCTCAGGGTGTGGCGACCGCCGCGCGGGACCGGTCCGCGGCGATCCGGACGGCCAGCGCCGCGAGGGCCGTCCCGGTCACCCAGCGCTGCACCCGCAGCCACACCGGTCGGCGGGCGAAGAACCCGGCCAACGCGCCGGCGCTGAGCACGATCAACGCGTTCACGCTCAGCGCGACGGCGATCTGGGTCAGGCCGAGCAGCAGGCTCTGCATCGCCAGGTGCCCCCGCGCCGGGTCGATGAACTGCGGTAGCAGCGACACGTAGAGGATGGCGATCTTCGGGTTCAGCAGGTTGGTGACCAGGCCCATGGTGAACAGCCGCCGGGGCGGGTCCGGCGGCAGCGGCGCGGGGGTGAACGGCGAGCGCCCGCCCGGACGCAGCGTCCGCCAGGCCAGCCAGAGCAGGTAGCCGGCCCCGGCGAGCTTCACCGCCGCGTACAGCGTCGGCACCAGGACGAAGACGGCGGCCAGGCCGGCGACCGCCGCTGCCAGGTAGACGCCGAACCCGGCTGCCACCCCGAGCAGCGAGACCAGGCCGGCCCGGCGTCCCTGCGCCACCGAGCGGGACACCAGGTAGACCATGTTCGGGCCGGGCGTGAGCACCAGCCCCAACGCCACCAGCGCGATGCCCAGCAGTGCACCCGTACCCACCATGACGATCCCCCCGTTCACCGATACCCGTACCGACCGTAGGCGAGGCGACCGTCCCGGAGCAGAGCCAACGGGCAGGTCGTGGCCTGCCGCATCGAACCGGTCACCCGGGCGGAAACCCACCTGGCGGGCGGCCGCCGGGAATTGTCACCGGACCGGGCGCGCTGACCGTTGCGGTGCGCGCGCCGTCCGGAGGCTGCGCGATACGGTGGCCGGGGGAGGTGCCGCAGGGTGACGGAGGCATGGGACGCGGCCGTGGAGGCGCAGATCCGGGGAGCCGTGCAACGCGGCGAGTTCGACGACCTGCCCGGCATGGGCAAGCCGATCCCCGGCCGAGGCGCGCCGTACGACGAGTCGTGGTGGATCAAGAGTTTCCTGGAGCGTGAGGCGCTGCCCAGCGATCTGCTCCTGCCCACCCCGCTGCAACTGCGCCGGCGCATCGAGCAGGTCCCTGACGAGGTCCGCGACCTGCCCACCGAGCAGTCCGTACGCGACTTCGTGGGGCAGCTGAACGCGCAGATCGTGGCCTGGCTGCGCAATCCTGACGGCCCTCGCGTCGTGGTGCGTCCCGTGAACGCCGACGAGGTGGTCCGCCACTGGCACACCGGGCGTACCCGACGCGAGGTCCACACGTCCGCCACCGAGCCGGTGACCGGGGTCGCGCCGGCCCGCCGGCCTCGCCGCGGCTGGTGGCTGCGCTGGCGCCGCCGGGGCTGACCCCTACACAAGCCCCGTCAGCAACTCCCCACCGCCCGTCCGAACTCGTTCCGAACGGATCCGAACGTCTGGTCCCGGCCCCGACCGCGCCGACGCGGATACGGTCTGGGCCGAGCGCCTTGCCGACCGCCGGCGCTGGGACGGGACCGGGGGCGAAGTGACCGAGCGCGCCGCGACGTACGCCGAGGTGTTCGCGGTGCGCGAGTACCGCTACCTGTTCACGGCGTACCTGCTGTCCCTGGCAGGCGACCAGCTCACGGCCGTGACCGTGGCGTACCTCGTCTACAGCCGAACCGGCTCCGCCGCGCTCGCGGCAGCCGCCTACGCCAGTTCCTACCTGGCCTGGCTCACGGGCGGACCGCTGCTGTCCGGCCTCGCCGACCGGTTCCCCCGGCGGCGGGTCATGGTCGCGTGTGACCTTGCCCGCGCGGCGCTCATCCCGGCGGCGGCGCTGCCGGACCTCCCCGCGCCCGCCCTGGTGGTGCTTCTCTTCGTCGTCAACCTGATGCGGCCACCGTTCGTGGCCGCGCGGGCGGCGTTGATGCCGGAAGTGCTCGACGGCGACCGCTACGCGGTGGCCAACGGCGTGGACAACATCTTCGCCCAGGTCGTGCAGGTGGTCGGCTTCGCCGTCGGGGGGAGCCTGGTGGCGTTGCTGTCGCTGCGCGGTGCGCTGCTGGTGGATGCCGGCACGTTCCTGGTCTCCGCCCTTCTGATCACGATCGGCGTCCGTTCCCGCCCCGCGCCCCGACCGCCATCGAGCCCGGAACGTCGTGGCCGGGCGGTCGGCCTGCGGGTGATCTTCGCCGATTCGCGGCTGCGCTCCTACGTCCTCGTCCTCTGGACTGCCAGCGCCTTCACCTACGCCGCCGAAGGGCTGATGGCGCCGCTCGCCCGGCAGTACGGCGGCGGCGCCGGCACCGTCGGACTGTTGCTGGCGGCGGCGCCGTTGGGGATGGCCCTCGGTGGGGTCGCCCTCACCCGGCTCTGTCCACCGGCGGTCCGGCCACGACTCATCCTGCCTCTGGCCGCGTTGTCGGCCGGGGTGCTGGCGGTGGCCTGGCTCGTTCCTCCGTTGTGGATGGTGCTTTTGCTGTTGGTGTTGGCCGGCGCCGCGAGTGCTTTCGCCATCCCGCTGAACGCGTTGTTCGGCCGGGCGGTGCCCACGGAGTACCGAGGGCGCGCATTCGGGGTGGCTATCACCGGTCTGAGTGGACTCCAGGGGACGGCGATGGTCATGGCGGGTCTGGCCGCCGACCGGTGGCCGGCCACCACGGTGATCGGGTTCAGCGGATTGTCGGGCGCGGTGGCGGTCCTCGCCTTCGTGCCGCTGTGGCCGCGGCGACCTGCCTCCACGCCGGTGACGTTCGAGTTTCCGGTCGAACAAAGCCGAACGACTTCGAACGCCCACAGCCCTACCGCCGAAGCGGGCGGCGGGCGACGCTGAGGTCACCTGGCGGGCACGGGGGCCGTCAGCTAGGGGAGAGGAGAAGCGCATGCGCACCGTCCGCAACCGTGGTATCAGCTGGACCTGACCGTGGCGCGGTGGGTGGTCGCACGACAGACGACCACCCACCCCTCGGCGCTGGCCCCCCGCAGCGGCGACGGCGACGGCAGACTGTACCCATGTTGATCGAGTCACGGGCGTCGGACACCTTTCCGGCGCTCATCCTGCGCCCCTGGTGCGAGGACGACCTGGACGCGTTGCTGGCCGCGTACCGGGATCCGGTGCTGCACCGGTGGACCCGTGTCCCGGTGACAAACGCCGCCGAGGGCCGGCAATGGCTGGATCGGACGCGGCAGGACTGGGACGACGGCCGGCGGTACAGCTTCGCCGTGCTCGAGGACAACGTGGACGGTCCACGGCTGGTCGCGAACGTGGTGCTCAAGGGGGCCACGCCCGAGCGGCCGGCGGCTGAGGTGGGCTACTGGACGGCGTCGTGGGCGCGCGGTCGCGGCGTCGCACCGCGGGCGGTCACCGCGCTCAGTCGGTGGGCGTTCGACCGGTTCCCCGGGCTGGTGCGCCTCGACCTGCTGCACCAGGTGGACAACGTCGCGTCCTGCCGGGTGGCGCAGAAGAGCGGCTACCTGTTCCAGGAGGTGTTGGCGGCCCGGCCGCCCTTCCCCCTCGACGGTCACCGACACACGCTCACTGCCCCCTGACCGAGGGCGGCTCAGTCCACCGCGGCGCGCCAACTCCAGGAGGTGCGCCGTGCCCGGCCGGGCAGCTCGCCACGACCGGTCATCCACAGCAGCACCTGGGGTGCGGCGCCGTCCGGGGCGTCCGGGAAGAGCCGCCGCAGCACCAGCGCGCTCAGCCCTTGCGGCGGTTGCCACGGCACGCCGAGACCGAGGGTGATGTCGTGGGTGTGGAGCAACGTCTCGGCCACCCCCATCGCGGCGAAGCCGGCCGGGTCGCAGGGACCGAAGTGCCAGGCCCGTGTGTCCGGTGGGGCGGTGTCGACGGCGGCGGCGAGCAGCCCGGCGCTGGCCCGCACCACGGGAAGCACCTGCGCCGGGCTCGCGTCGGGGGAGACCCGCAGGTCGTACGGCAGGTAGCCGTCGTCCGGGCGGCCGGTGACCTGGCCGGCGTATGCGAGAAGGTCGTGCGCGACGTGCGCTGCGGTGGTCCAGCAGCTCCACCTCAGCGGACCGGCCGGCACCGACCAGTCGTGCTCACGGTGCGGCATCAGCACCCGGGTCATCTCGTCGGCCGCCTGAAGCAGGTCGGCGCCGGTCACCGCTGACATCCGTCGACCCTCGCAGGGCCGCTCCGACGATGCAAGCGAGATCGTCAGCCGGCCGCTGCGGGATGCGAGTCGAGACGGTGTGTCGAACCCGCTGCCAGGGCCTGGTCGACGTGTTGAATGCCCGCGCGGACCAGGTCGCCGTACTGGTCGGCCGGCAGCTGCGCGACGAGGCTGCGAGCGGTGTCCAGGTGCTCGCGGGCCGGGCCGGCGTGACCCAACCGCCGGTGTACGTCGGCGAGGTTCAGGTGCAGCGACGGCAGGAAGCCCTGCACCTGAAGCGTGTGGTGGTAGTGCTGGGCACGGTCGTCGGTGAGGTCGGCGACGGCGGCGAGGGCGCGTTCGTCCCACACGAGTTCGGCCTCGGCGGCGTCCTGCAGGTCGGCGAGGTAGTGGGCGAGAGTGCACCGGTGCAGGGCGTCACCGGTGGGGCCGATCTCATCCCACAGTGAGGTCAGCAACTCGCGGGCCTGCGGTCCGGCGCCGGATTGGCCGAGTTGCACCGCTTCGACGATGCGCGTCATGGTCGGGTCGGGTGTCGGCTGGTCGTCCATGTCGCCGATGCTCGGGCCTCAACCCGGTCGAGGGTCAAATCACCGCCGCTATCCGGCGGCGGCCAGCCCGACGAGGTGTCCTTCGGGGTCGGTGAAGAAGCCGACCACCAATGTCCCGTCACGGTTGGAATGCGGTCCCGACACGCGGGCGCCGCCGAGATGCTCGGCTTGCCGTAGTGCCACCTCCACATCGGGTACGCCGACGTAGAACAGCGTCCGGTGTGGGTATCCCGCGCCGCCACCGACACCGCCCGGGATCCCGCCGCCGCCGGTGCTCGTGTCGGGGTGGACGAACCCGTAGGTGCCCGGTGCCGATACCGCCTCGGCTGCTGCGTCCCCCACGTCGAACTGCCAGTCGAAGAGCGCGCCGTAGTAGGTGCGCAACCGCTGCGGATCGGTCCCGATGATCTCGAAGTGCACCACTGGCAGTCCCACGGACGTGCTCCTTCCGACGCCAACATGTCTGCCGACCGTAACGCCAACGGTTGTTAAAAACAACCAAGCGATAGCGATTAACATGTAACCCGAATCCACTGGGGAAGGAAGGCCGACATGCCGACCAGTCGCACCTACGGCGACGCCTGCGGAATCGCCCGCGCCCTCGACGTCGTCGGGGAACGGTGGGCGCTGCTCGTCGTCCGCGAACTCATCCTCGGGCCACAGCGCTTCTCCGACCTGCGCCGGGCACTGCCCGGGGTCAGCTCCAACATGCTCACCGACCGGCTGCGCGAGCTGGAAAGCCACGGCGTGGTCCAGCAGCGCCGACTGCCGCCCCCCGCGGCCTCGGTGGTGTACGACCTCACCGATTCCGGACGCGAGTTGGAGCCGATTGTGCTGGCTCTCGGCGGTTGGGGCTTACGCGTACCCCTGCCGCCGGCTCCGGTCCACCTCAGCGCGACCTCGGTGCTGCTGTTCCTGCGCGGCTCACTGCGTCCGAACCCGCAGGCCGCGGTGGCCACCTACCGGTTCGAGCTCACCAACCAGGTGTGGACCGTCCGTACCCAGGACGGCCAGGTCCACATCGAGCCCGGCGAACCAGCCCACCCCCACGCCGGCCTGCGCACCGACCCTGCGACGCTCAACTCCCTGCTCGACGGCTCCACTTCACTGGCCACCGCGCTGACCAACGGCGCGGCCAACCTCACCGGGGACGAGTCAGCCCTGCGCTGGCTCCTCGGAGCCGTCACACCCTGAACTGCCACCGGACCTCTCAGGCCTGGGAGGCGATGCCCTCGAGCACCGAACGGGCGGACGTCGGACGGCGACCGATGAGGGTCTCCAACGTCGGGTCGGTGACGGCGAACTCTCCCCGGCGAGCCGCGCGATAGATGCCGAGGGTGAAGTCGGCTGCTTCCGCGGGCATGCCCTGCGCGATGGCTGCCGCCCTCCACTCCTCGTCATCCGCGACGACACGCCGGATAGTGCGGCCCGTGATGTCAGTGAGGACGTCGGCCACCGCCGCGAGGTCGAGCATCTCCGGTGCGGTCAACGGCGCCGTGACCCCGTCGAGTGCGCCGTCCTCGGCGATGGCGATGGCCGCGGCCTCGGCCAGGTCGGCGTGGGCGGTCCAGGAGACCGGCCCGTCCGCAGGCGCCACGAGCTGTCCGGTTTCGAGTGCCGCGCCGATGCTCAAGCTGAGCGTGCTCGCGTAGAAGCCGTTGCGCAGTGCGGTGAAGGGGAGACCCAGCCCGGCCAGGTACTCCTCGGTCTCGGCGTGCGTGAGCTGAGCGGGGAAGAGCGAATCCTTCGACGCGGCCTGGTGGCTGGTGTAGAGGACGCGCTCGGCTCCGGCGGCGTGAGCGGCGTCGATGGCGGTACGGTTCGCGGTCACCGCAGCGCCGCCACGGATGGCGGGGGACACCACAAGGATCTTGCGTGCTCCCTCGAAGGCGTACCGCAACGTGGTCGGGTCGGTGAAGTCTCCGGCGCGGACCCGTACGCCGCGCTCGGCGAGACCCGCGGCCTTGGCGACGTCGCGCACGCTGACGCCCACGGTGTCGGCGGGAACCCGTTCGAGCAGCCGGTCGACGATCCGGGATCCGAGCTGACCGGTGGCTCCGGTGATGACGATCATGATGAACACTCCTATGTTAACAGCGTTACCGTCTAGACGTTAACACCGATAATCCGCAGATAACAAGGCGCTGTTAGCATTGATTCATGAGTGCTACGCAGGACACGGCATCCCGGGACCACGTCCGGCTCGGCATCGTCGCGGCAGCTAGCCAGCTGCTGCGCGAGAAGGGCGCGAACGCGGTGACGACGCGAGCTGTCGCCCAGGCGGCGGGCGTGCAGGCGCCCACCATCTACCGCTTGTTCGGCGACAAGGACGGGCTCATCGAGGCCGTCGCGGAACACGTCATGGCCACCTACGTCTCCGCCAAGGCGGTCGCGGTGGAAGCCGCCGAGGGCGATCCCGTCGCGGACCTGCGCTCCGGCTGGCGGGTGCACGTCGAGTTCGGGTTGGCGAACCCTGAGCTGTACGCGCTCATGGGCACTCGGGGTCGCGGCGGGCCGTCCCCGGCGACCGCCGCGGGCATCGAGGTGCTGCGCACCCGCGTACGACGAGTGGCCGCGGCCGGCCTGCTCCGCGTCGACGAGCAGCGCGCAGTCATGATGATCCACGCGGCGGGCAACGGAACCGTTCTCGCCCTACTGGCGACGTCCGCGGAGCAGCGCGACCCTGGTCTGAGTAACGCCATGTTGGATGCCGTGCTCAGCGGCATCCTCGTGACCGCCCCGGTGACACCCGACACGACCGTGAACGCGGTAGCTGTCACCTTCGCCACGGTGGTGCCCGACCTTCCGGGGCTCACCGCCACCGAACGCGCTCTCATGACGGAGTGGCTCAACCGGTCGTTGACCTCTCCGCGTAGCCGCTCGGTCCTTCACCCAGCGGCTCCAGCGGACTGATCCGACGACAACCACCTGCGGAGGCGAGAGGGTTGCCGATCTACTCGGTGGCCGGCGCGGATCCCGACGGCGTCGCGCCATCCTCGTCGGTGCGTCGCATCGCCCTGGCAGTCGCAGCGCGACGATTTTGGCGTCACAGCCGCCGGACGCGCAGCACGCAGGTCAGCATCGGGAGGGTGAACTCGCCGTTCGCGGTCTCCGGCCTGCTCGTCAGAAAGGCGCGGATCCGGCCGAGCGTGGCATCGCGATCCGGATCTTCCATGACCAGCATCCCCGCCCTTGTGGCAAGTGTCGCCAGAAGGGAGTCGGCGGTACGGCGCTGTCCGTGTGGGAACTCGGCCTGTTCCGGTGCGCCGAACCGCGCGGCCACGTCATTCTTGGGAAGGTGCGCGGTGGCCGTCGCGACCCGCCAGCTGGCGGGCGTATCCCGCGGGCCGATCGCCGCGCTCCCGCTGACCCGCGCCAGCCCGGCAACCCAGTCGGCCCGGTCGTCCACGACGTTCCACAGACCGGCCATGATGCCGCCGGGCGCCAGGACGCGGGCGATCTCGGGCCCGGCGACGGCCATGTCGAACCAGTGCATGGCGTTGCCGGCCAGCACGACATCGACGGACGCGTCCGGCAGCGGTATCGCCTCGGCGCTGCCCGGCAGGGCTCGGACGTCCGGCAGTGCGCGGCGCAGCTCGGTCAGCATCGCCGGATCAGGCTCGACCGCGGTGACGTCGGCGCCCACCGCGACCAGAGTGGCGGTGAGTTTGCCGGTCCCGGCGCCGAGGTCGAGCACCCGCAAGCCAGGCGCGGGCTCAAGCGCCCATCGCACCGCCGCTTGGGCGTAGTCCGGGCGGTGCTCGGCGTATGCGGTCGCGGCCGCACCGAACGACGAAGCGTGACGGAGTCCTTCGACCGGTGCCATGCGATCAACCTACCGATGCCTGGCACGCCCACACCACCACTGCTCCTGCCGACATGGAGAAGACCGCGGCGTGCCCGACCACCCGGCTGGTATCGGTCGCGGCGATCCGGCCGTCAACCCTCACGGGCTGTATCGCAAAGGCGACTCAACGCTACGATCGATTCATAATCACGAATATAGTTCGGGAAGGTTTCGAGTCAGCGAGAAGGGAACAACCATGCGGGTAGCACGTTGGATCACGGCGGTGACGATCACGGGTGCGCTCGGGGTCGCCGTCGCGTCCCCGGTCGCGGCGGCACCATCCGCCGGCACGGTCGAGCGGCTGAGCGGCGCGACGGAGTCCGACATGAGTCCGCAGCTGTTCTGCAGCACCAAGTTCATCGTGGATGGCGTGCGTATCAGAGCCGCCCCGAACACCAGCAGCACAATCCGCGGTCTTGGCTACAAAGGGCAGTGGTTCGACATCGACAAGTTCAACAACTCGGCGTTGAGCTGGGCCTACGGCACCAACAGGTCGACCGGGGTAAAGGGGTGGGTCAGCAACACTTCGGGCTTCCTTGATGTTCGCCTGTGCCCGTGAGGCCTACCTTGATGCCTCGTGCCGGTGGAGTTCCTCAGTGACGAGCCGGCCGCGAAGTACGGGTGTTCCACGGTGCCGCTGCTGACTGCTGAGCAGCGCTACCGCAATTACTAGATATCCGGTAACGATAATTCAGAAATTAGGTACCACGAAAGGTGCGTATCGGACGTACATCATAATGACAGTTCTTGTGCGTAAGCATTCCGTATGGTGTACCGACGGAGGCCCAGCGGTGTGGCGCCGGTGGGCCCGCCCGTTGGTGGCGGCTCAGGACGTGTTCGCGGAGGAGGAACTGGAGCAGCTTCGGGGCTTTCCGGAGATCAACCGGCCCGAGTTGGTCGGGCGCACGCTCAAGTCCTGGCGACGGGTGCCGGTGCGTCGGATCTGAAGGACGGCGACGGAGGACAGCACGAGGGCGCCGCCGGCGAGTTGCACCGGGGTCAGGGACTCGCCGAGGACGAGCGCGGCCAGCGCCGAGGTGACGACGGGCTCGAAGGTGGACAAGATAACGGCGGTCGACGGGCCGGTGCGCTTGAGCCCGGCGAAGAAGGTCAGCATCGCCACGACGGTGGAGACGACGGCGATGCAGGCCAGCCAGAACCATCCCGACACCCCGAAGTCGAGGTCGACGCCGCCGGTGAGCATGGCGCGGGCGGCGAGGGTACCGGCCGCGCCGGTCATCACCAGCGCGGCGAGCACCACGGGTGCCAGCCGGTGCACGACGGTGTCGGCGACGAGGATGTAGACGGTGTAGGTGATCGCGGCGGCGAAAGCTAGCAGCGCCCCGATCGGGTGGAAACTCACGCCGCCGGCGCCGAGCAGGACCAGCAGCGTTCCGGTTGAGGCGGCCGTCAGTGCGGCGCCGCGCGCGGGGGTGAGCCGGTCACGGCCGAGCAGCACCGCCGCCACGGTGACCATGACCGGGTAGGTGTAGAGGATCAACGCCAGCAGGGACGCGTCCATCCGCTGCAGCGCGGAGAAGAACAGACTCGCCTGCGTGGCGTACCCGATGGCGCCCAGTCCGACGGCGATGGCCAGCACCCGGCCACGTGTCATCGTCGACCGACCGATCGCCTCACGTAGGGGCGAA
Source organism: Micromonospora sp. LH3U1 (assembly GCF_028475105.1). Lineage (NCBI taxonomy): Bacteria > Bacillati > Actinomycetota > Actinomycetes > Micromonosporales > Micromonosporaceae > Micromonospora > Micromonospora sp. LH3U1. Next base: position 3,572,365 of record NZ_CP116936.1, read on the forward strand.
CTGGATGCCGCGCGGCGTAGTCCTGGCCGCACCAGCAAGACGATCCCGAGCAGGACGGCCGCCAGGGTGAAGCGCACCAGCAGCAGAGCCCCGGGCGAGACGCCGGCGTCGTACGCGAGCTTGCCGAAGATCGCCATCGCGCCGAAGCAAGCCGCGGACAAGAGACACAGTGCTGCACCCATGCAGCTAAGGGTCGGACAGCCGACGCATCGGGTCCAGCGATGATTTCCAGGGGTGAATCGTTAGGATTTCCGCATGATCGAGCTGGACCTGCGGCGGTTGCGCTTCCTGCGCGAGTTCGAGGAACGCGGCACCCTGGCCGCAGTCGCCGCGGCTCTGGGCTACAGCCCGTCCACGGTCTCCCAACAGCTCGCCCTGCTGGAGAAGGACGTCGGCGCACGGCTGCTCGACAAAGCCGGGCGCGGTGTGCGGCTCACCGACGCCGGACACCTGCTCGCTCAGCACGCCCGGGTGCTGCTGTCAGCCGCCGAAGCGGCACAAGCCGACCTCGCCGCCCTCAGCGGCGACATCCGAGGCACCGTCCGTGCCGGCGGCCTGCAATCGGCGGCCCGTCGCCTACTGATCCCGGCCGTGGCCCGCATGAAGGCCGACCACCCGCAGGTCCGGGTGGAAATCTTCGAGCTGGAACTCGAACAGTCCCTGCCAGGCCTACGCCTCGGCGCGGTCGACCTCGTCATCGGCGATGAGTACGACAGCCACCCCCGCCCTCGCCCGGCCGGTCTGTGCTTCACGCGCTTGCTGGAAGAGCCCCTGAAGATCGTGCTTCCAGCCGCGCATCCGCTCGCCCAGGCCGGCGGACCGGTCGCGGTCACCGACCTGCGATCCGACATTTGGACCGCCTCCGCCGAAGGCACCGGCCACCACGCCATGGTCGTCGGAACCTGCCGCGCCCTCGGCGGCTACGAACCCGACCTCCGGCACCGCTCCAGCGACGCCGACGTCCAACTCGAACTCGTCCGTGCCGCCACCGCCGTCGCCCTGATGCCAGCCCTGACCCTGCCCACCAAAGACCCCGCGCTCGCGATCCGAGACATCGCCGAAACCACCCTCAAACGCCGCCTGGTCGCCGCCACCCGAGACACCCCACCCGCTCCCGCACTCACCGCCCTCCTGGCAGCCGTGACGGACCAGGTGCACAACCTCGATCCGAAGAAACCCTTGTCCACCGCCTAGCGATGCTTGTGGGCTGCTGAGCAGGTCGGGCTGTTCGTGGCCACTCTGGTCCGGAGATCGACTGCTCTTGGCCCAGATGGTAGGTCCAGTAAATTCGCTACCCGGCGGCCGGAGCGCAGTGATACACAACCGACGTGCAGAACATTCTGGAGTTCCCCGAGGTCCTGTGGCTGATCGAAGACCGCTCGGCCGCGTTCCGCGCCGCGATCGCGTCCGCTGCGGACCTTGACGTCCAGGTCCCGACCTGCCCGGACTGGACGCTGCGCGAACTGGCGCAGCACCTCGGCGACGGCCGCCGCCGCCAAGCCGCCATCGTCGCGGCAGGCCCGGGCGCTGAGCCCCCGGCGAGGACGGACCCGAAGGGCGCCCCGACCGCGCCCCGCGACCACGAAGCCCTGGACGCCTGGCTCGCCGAGTCGACCGAGCTCATGCTCGACGCGATGCGCGAGGCCGGCCCGGACCGCGGCTGCTGGACCTGGTGGGGCCGCTCGCAGGCCCCGGAGACCAGCGGAGGCGTGGCCCGGCACCAGATCCAGGAGCTGGCCGTCCACACCTACGACGCCCAACTCACCCAGGGGGCCGCACAGCCGCTGCCGACGGACGTCGCGGTCGAGGGCGTCGACGAGTTCCTGACGACCGTCGCGGCGACGACCGTCCCCTGGCCGTTCAAGCCGGCAACCATCGACCTGCACACGACCGAGGGCCGCTCCTGGCGCCTGACCCTCAACGTCGACGGCGTCCGCTGCGACGACCTCGCCGCCGACGCGGAGCCGGGCGACATGGCGATGCGAGGCGCAGCGAGCGACCTGGTCCTCTACTTCTACGAGCGCGTCCCGCTCGACGGCCTGGAGACCACCGGCGACACCGAGCCGATGGAGCAGCTCGCAGACTGGGACCCGAACGCGTAAAGCGCGCACTTGTGACGCACATGTCGGTTGTGCGCGCTCCTGCGGGCGCCACTGGGCCCGGGGTCGCGGACATCGCGCGGCTGCGGGCAGGCTGCGGGCCTGCTGTCCAAGGGCGAAAGGCGCACCTGCGGGCGGCTCGCGCTCGACTGGGGACACGTGCGCGGCGGGTGCAGAGTGCTGGGACTGACCTCGTAGATCAAGCAGCGAGTCGGTAGCGGGCCCGGTGGTTGCGCTGGTGGCCCTCCTGGTTGGCCAGCCTCCTGATCTTGACCCGCTCCGCCACCACGCCCCAAACGCGTCGGATGTCCGTCTCATCCAACCGGTTCCGGCCCCGCCGCCGCCAACCCGGTAAACGGTCCCGGTCGGAGCACTAGGCCCGTCGTACGGTGCGGGCGGCACCGAATCCACTGAGGAGGTCGACGTGATCGCGCAACAGCTCAGGGTCGCCGCGTACGCGGTGTGTCTGCGGGACGACCGGTTGCTGCTCGCCCGGTGGGTCTCGCCGGACGGGTCTCGGCGGCATTGGACGCTGCCCGGCGGAGGAGTCGAGCACGCCGAGGATCCGTTCGACGCCGTCGTGCGGGAGGTGGCTGAGGAGACGGGGTACGAGGCGCAGGTCGAGCAGTTGCTCGGCGTGAACTCGCGAACGAGGCATGTGGAGCGGTACGACGGGGACGTCGTCGAGCTGCACATGCTGGCCATCTTCTACCGGGCTCGGATCGGTGCTGGTGAGCTTCGACCCGAGACGGGCGGCACGACCGACCTGGCGCAGTGGATACCCATGGCACAGGTCGCGGCCCTGGAGCGCTCCGTCGTCGTCGACATCGGGCTTGACCTGCACCGCGATGCGCCGCCCACCGGGCACCGGGAGCCGATCCGCATGACCGGCCTCCTGCGGCACTGATCGGCCACGGTCCTCGTCGTGTCCCGTCGGTGGCCGACATGACTCCAACCTCTGGGGTCAGTGCACCTCGCGCAGGGCTGCGATGCCGGTCAGGAAGATGTCGATGCCGGCGAGGAACTGCTCGCGGTCGTCGTGCTCGCGTAGCTGCGTCACCGTCGCGTGCACGAACGGGTACTTGCTGGGGTCCAGTTGCGCCCACTGCGCGGCGGCGGTGTTCAGGAATGCCTCTCGGTCCGTGTCGTCGCCGGTGAGGTGTCGAGCGTTCGCGGCGTTCTGTACGGCGACACCGAGGACGTAGTTCACGAGCGTTCCGGCCGCGTCGAAGCGCGCCTCCTCGGGGACGGCGAGTGCGTTCAGCAGCCTGCCGATGCTCTCGTAGAAGTCCAGCAGCGCGGGCCGCCACGGTTGCCGGGAGAGTTCTGCCCCGATCCAGGGGTGGGCGTCGATCGCGTCGAACAGGCCCAGAGCGAGGCCGCGCAGGGTTTCGCGGGGGCCCGCGTCGGTGACCGTGCCGGACAGCACGCGGGTGATGGCGTCGTCGGTGGCCGCCGCGAGCAGGTCGCTCTTGTCCGTCACATGGTGGTAGATCGCACCGTAGCCGGTCTTCAGGCGAATGGTGAGCGCGCGCAGCGTCAGCGCGCTCTCGCCGCCGCTGTCCAGGATGTCGGTCGCGGTCTGAATGATCAGCTCCCTGGACAGGCTGTCCGTGCGCCGCTGGGCCTGCGCGGATCCGTTCGCGGTTCTCTTCGCCATGGACCCAGTGTCGCACTGATGGATCGTCGCTCCAAGTCGTGTTAGCGTCTTTGGAGCGGCGATCCAAAGGGTTCGTCCATCGGATCCGGGAGGACCACCATGACGACACCGGTCGCGATCATCGGAGCAGGTCTGGGTGGCCTGGTGCTGGCCCGCGTGCTGCACGTGCACGGCGTTCCGTCCACGGTCTACGAGGCGGAGGCGTCCCCGTCGACGCGCACGCAGGGCGGGCTGCTCGACATCCGCGACTACAACGGTCAGCCGGCGCTGGAGGCGGCGGGCCTGACCGAGGAGTTCCGCACGCTCATCCTGGAAGGGCGTCAGGCGATGCGGATCCTGGACCGGCATAAGAACCTTCTGCTCGACGTGCCCGACGACGGCACGGGTAGCAGCCCCGAGGTGCAGCGCGGTGAACTGCGGCAGATGCTGCTCGACTCACTCCCGGCCGGCACCGTCCGGTGGGGCCACAAGGTCAGCGGCGTCCGCACCCTCGGCGAGGGCCGCCATGAAGTGGCCTTCGCCGAGGGCACGGCGGTCGTCACGAGCCTGCTGGTCGGCGCGGACGGCGCCTGGTCCCGGGTCCGATCGCTGCTCTCCGACGCGACACCCGAGTACACCGGCTTCTCGTTCATCGAAATCCACCTGTTCGATGGCGACAGCCGGCACCCGACCAGCGCGGAAACCGTCGGTGGCGGAGCGATGATGGTGCTGGAGCCGGGCAAGGGGATCCTGGCCCACCGGGAGCGCGGCGGGAACCTCCACACCTGGGTGATGCTCGCCAGGCCGCAGCACTGGTTCGCCGCCATCGACTTCACCGACCCCGGCGCGGCCACCGCACGGATCGTGCGGGAGTTCGACGGCTGGGCGCCGGAGCTCACCGCTCTGGTCACCGACGGCGAGACCCCGCCGGTCCTGCGCCACATCTTCACCCTGCCCGTCGAGCACCGGTGGGACCGGGTGCCGGGGGTGACCCTGCTCGGCGACGCCGCACACCTGACGGCCCCCAACGGCGAAGGCGCCAACCTGGCCCTGTTCGACGGCGCCGAACTGGGCAAGGCCATCGCCGCGCACCCCGACGACATCGAGACCGCGCTCACCGAATACGAGAAGGCCATGTTCGTGCGTCATGTCGCGGCCAACGCCGAGGCCTCCGACCTGCGCGACATGCTGGGCGACGACACACCCCACAAGCTGATCAACGCCTTTACCGGCAGCTGACCTGGCCCTCGGCGGGTGCGGCGTGGACATCCGGGGCGTTGGGGGTTTTGCGGGAAGCTACGGGTGGTCCTTCGGGGGCTGGGAGTGCGGGGGTCGGTCAGCCCGCAGGCCCTGGTCGACATGGTTGATCATCCAGGTGAAGCTCTCGTCGACGTCGGTGTCGATCTGGAAGCCGCCGGCTGCTTCCAGGGTCGCGAAGCCGTGCATCATGCTGCGGAACATCCGGAGAGCGTGGATCTCCTGGCCGGGGTCCAGCCGGTACCCGCGCAGCACGGCGGAGAGGGAGGCGAGCAGTCGGCTGCTCGCGGTGAGGAGCGGGTCGTCCGGTCCGTTCGAGCGGGCCGCGTTGCCCGCCGCGTACCGGCCGGGGTGGTCCTTCACGTACGTCCGCATGGCCTGGGCGGCGGCGGTCAGGGCGTCGGTGCCGGCCCGACCCTGGGTGGCGTCGCGGATGGCATCACCGACCTCGATCGTGGCCAGGACGGCGATCCGGTGCGCGAGGTCGGCCAGGCTGTCGACGTGTCGGTAGAGCGAGGGGGTCTTGACCCCGAGCCGTTCGGCGAGCAGGCCCATACTGAGCTGGGCAAACCCGATCTCGTCGGCCAGGCTCGCGCCGGCTTCGACGACGGCCGCCGAGGTGAGTCCGGCCCTAGGCACGAGCGGTCGTCTCGGCGAGGAAGGGCAGAGCCAGCGCGAGGACCTTCTCGGGCGTCTGGGCGTGCGGGTAGTGGCCGGCGCCCTCGATGACCACCAGCTCACCGAGGCCGTTGGGCAGGTCGGCGATGATCTTCTCGCCCTCGGCGCGCGGGTTGGCCCAGTCGGGGTCGGCGCTGCCCTCGATGACCAGGACCGGGCAGGTGACGTTGGGTAGCTGTGCGCCGGCGTCACCCGGGCTGGACTTGCACATGGCCTGCAGGGCCTTCATCCGGCCGGGCTCGCTCAGCTTGGCCTCGATCCGCGCCAGTTCGCTGTCCCAGTCGGCGGGCTTCACCGGATACGCCACGTCGAGGTATTTCTTCCAGCTCGGCAGGCTTCCCCGGACCAGGGTCATTGCCAAGTGGGTGGACCCGACCCGGTAACGCTTCACCCGTAGCAGCCCGCCCAGGGCGATCGACTGGTTGCGGGTGAACGGCGCCAACTCGATGACGCCGGTGATCAGGTCGGGCGCCGTGGCGGCGGCGATGGTCGCGGCACCCCCACTGATCGACTGGCCGATGATCACGGCCGGACCGCCGAGGTGACGCACGACGGCAACCAGGTCACCGGCGATGTCGGTGCGGCTGTAGCCGTCCCAGCCGAGGCTGGAGTCACCGCAACCACGGATGTCGACGTTCGCGACCCGGTAACCGGCCGCGGCCAGGGCCGGGGCGACGAATCGGTAGGAGTGCCGGCTGTCACCGATGCCGTGCGCGAGGACGACGAGTGGACCCTCACCGATCACGTCGAAGGCGATGGTGTTGCCGTCGATGGCCAGGTACTCGGTCATGACAACCTCCAAGGGGTTAACTAACTGCGTTAGCTAAAAACTAACTGAATTAGCTATCTGGGTCAACCCGCGAGGCTAGAACGTCGTGCGGCCGTACGCGGCGCGGGCCTGGGCCACCTCGGCGGCCGCGCGTTCACGCCACCGGCGCTGGGCCTCCTGGTTGCAGACCCGGCAGACCCGGCGGTAGCGGCCCGTCGTGGCGTCGAGTTCACGGTCGTGGCCGTTGCGGCACTGTGCCGCCTGCGACCGGGTGCGGCAGGTCTCCGAGCGGCTGACCTGGCGCAGGTGCGTCGGCTCGATGCAGTCGGCGGCGCCGCAGGTCTGGTCGACGTCGAGGGTGGGGTCGTACCCGCCGACGAGGACCACGAACGCGGCGATGTGTGCCCAGGCCCGTCCGGCGACCTTCTGGTGGATCCCGCGTCGCGGCCCGTAGCCGTGGATGACGAGACAGCCGTCGTCGGTGCGGTGCGAGCGCTCCAGCAGGTACGCGCGCAGCGACTCCTCGGTGTGGTACCGAGACAGACCCTTCACCGCCGACAGCACGCCGACACCGTACCCGCACGTCGCTGTGCTGATCGACTGCCACAGCGGCGTGCGGGTCGGTCGACACTCAGCCCTGGCGGCCGAGCCACTCCCGGTAGGCGGTGGGCGCGATGACGGCGCCGTCGGAGGCGATGAGGACGTCGCTGGGGGCGGCGGCGAACATGCCGGCGCTGTCATCGGTGGTGACGGTGCGCTGGTCACCGCGGGCGGCGAGAGTGATCCGCCCCAGCTCGTCGAGTCCGAAGACGTCGGGGCCGGCGATGTTGCGGATGCCCTGAAGGGGCGTGCCCATGCTCACGTCGGCGACGGCCTGCGCGACGTCGGCCGCGGCGATGGGCTGCAGGGGAGCGCTGGGCAGGCGCACGGTGTTCTCGTCGGCGGTCCACGAGAGGATCGAGTCGATGAACTCGAAGAACTGGGTGGCGCGGACGATCGAGTACGGAACGGGACCGGCCTTGAGGATGTCCTCCTGGAGGGCCTTGGCCCGGTAGTAGGCCAGGTCGGGCACCTGGTCGACGCCGACGATGGAGAGCACGACCGCGTGGCCGACGCCCGCACGGGCGGCAGCGGCCAGCAGGTTGTCCATGGTCGTCTGGAAGAAGGCGGGCGAGGCGTCGTCGAAGGTTGGTGAGTTCGTCAGGTTGACGACGACCTCGGCGCCGGTGAGCGCCTCGGACAGGCCCTGCCCGGTGAGGAGGTCCACCCCGGTGGACAGCGAGAGCGGCACCGCGTCGTGCCCGGCCGTCTGCAAGATCTTGACGACCTGAGAACCGATGAGACCGGTCCCACCCAGTACGGCGATCTTCATGCCAATGCACCTTTCCGTGACTATGGGGTCGTCTGTCCGGCTCCAAGGGTCAGCCGAACTCGGACCTCTTCTGTCCGAGAACCATACTCGGACATGAGAAGTCCGAGTAACGAGGGTTGGCTAGGGTGATGCCATGAAGATGTCCGGCGGGGTCGAGTGGGCGCTGCACTGCTGCGTGGTCCTCACGGCCAGCAGCACGCCCGTCCCGGCGGCCAAACTGGCGGAACTGCACGACGTCTCCAGCAGCTACCTCGCCAAGCAACTCCAGTCGCTTGCCCGCGCCGGCCTGATCCACTCCGTGCAGGGCAAATCGGGCGGCTACGTGCTCACCCGCGCACCGGAGAGCATCACCCTGCTCGACGTGGTCCGGGCCGTCGACGGTCCAGGCCCCACCTTCGTCTGTACGGAGATCCGCCAGCGGGGCCCGTTCGCGACCCCAGCTTCCTCCTGCACCACGCCGTGCCCGGTCGCCCGCGCCATGTGGGCAGCCGAGGACGCCTGGCACCAGGCACTCGCCGCGGTCACGATCGCCGATCTCGCCAGCGACGTCGACACCAACTCCGGCCCCGAGGCCATGGTCGGCATCCACACCTGGCTCACCGGCGAAAGAGCCGGCTGACCACGGTCAGCCCGTGTGGCGTACCTCGGTGTCCCAGATCTGGGCCCACGGACGCCGCAGCCCTCGACACACGTGGATCGGGCCGCCGTTCTCGTCGTTGTCCACCTCGACCCGCTGATCCACCCGCCCGGCGAGCGTGCACTCGTCGAACCACGCGTTCAGCCGATCGGGACGGTCCCAGCCGACGGCGATGACCACGTCCGCGTCGGCGGATGGCCGGCCGAAATCGACCATGCTGTTGTGCCCGGAGTATGCGCGGGGGAGACCACGGGCCGGACCGTAACGGGCCAGCGCACCGGCCTCGCCGTAGTTGGCGGTCAGGACGACCGCCCGCGAACGGTCCTCAGGCGACAGACCGTGGTGGACGGCCGCGACCGAGTCGGCGAACGCCGGCCAGCCGATCGTCTCACCGGCGTCGTAGTTGACCTCGACCACGAAACCGGGCAACCGGTCGGCCGGCAGCACCGGCAGCAGCAGCACGACGGTGGGCAGGAGGAACGGCACCGCGCCCAGCGCGAGCAACCCTCGACGCAGCCGGACCGACCCCCGCGACGCCCACGCGGCGGTGACCACCACGCCAGCGGCGGTGAGGACCAGCAGCAGCGGCGCGTCGTAGTAACCCTTGCCACCGGCCAGCAGCACGACGCCGACCACGACCAACCAGGCCCAACCCACGGCACGGTACGCCCGCCACGCCGGTCGGCGCAGGAGCGCGACGAGGCCGGCGATCCAGATCGGTACGGCGTACGGACTGATGATGAGGAACTGGAGGATGAACGCGTCGAGGCGGCCACTGTAGGAGCTGTCACCGTCGGAGATGGAGGCCGCCACACCGAGCTGCGGAAAGCCGTGCGTCGCCTGCCAGACCAGGTTCGGTGCGGCCAGCAGCACGGCGATCCCGGCGGCGGCGAGCACCCACCGGTCCCGCAGCAGCCGGCGTGGCCCGGCGATGAGCACCCCGGCGATCAGGCCCACGGCCAGCAGCGCGGGCAGCACCTTGCTGAGCATGCCCACGCCGAGCGCCAGCCCGATGCCCAGCGCCCAGCGGCTGTCGCCGGTGCGCAGCAACCGCACCGCGCACCACGCCGCGACCAGCCAGACCAGCAGGTCGACGGTGGTGGTGCTGAGCAGGTGCCCGCTGGCGAGCACGATGCCGGACAGCGCGGCCAGCACCGCCGCAAAGGTCTGCCCGCCTCGGCCGGCACCCAGCTCACGGGCGATGGCGGCGACCAGCAGCACCGCGCCGCCGGCCAGCAACGCCGACGGGGTACGCAGCACCACCAGGTTGCCCGGCGCGATCGTGTCGAGCAGCCGGGCCAGCGCCGGAACCAGGGGGCCCTGATCGACGTAGCCCCAGTCCAGGTGTCGGCCGGCGAGCAGGAAATAGAGCTCGTCGCGGTGATAGCCGTAACCCCCGGCGAGCAGCAGCAGCGTCACGCAGGTGGCGGCGGCCACCAGCCACGGGCCGAGCGTGCGTGGACCAGGCTCCGGTGGCCGCCCCGAGGGTGGCGACTGGGCCGGTTCGTGAGGTCGGTCGATGTCGATCGCGGGCTCGCTCACCCGCCCATCATGACCGGCGGAGCCGCCGCGTGGGTGCCCGTAGGTCTCCGTGTGCAAGCGGTCTGACCAGGTGCGAAGATCAGCTTTGTCACTCGGACCGGAAGGACGACATGCGCTATCGCACTCTGGGCACCACCGGCACGGTGGTGTCGACCCTGTGTCTTGGCACGATGACCTTTGGCGCGGAAACCGACGAGGCCGGCAGCTTCGCCCAACTGGACCGGTTCGTCGAGGCCGGGGGCACCTTCATCGACACCGCCGACGTCTACTCCGCCGGTGTCTCGGAGGACATCGTCGGACGCTGGCTGCGGACGCGGCAGGACCTGCGTGACCGGCTGGTCATCGCCACCAAGGGGCGGTTCCCGATGGGCTCGGGGGCGAACGACGCCGGCCTGTCCCGGGTGCACCTCACCCGCGCCCTGGACGCCAGCCTGCGGCGGCTCGGCGTCGAGGCAGTCGACCTGTACCAGGCGCACGCCTGGGACCCGCTGACCCCTCTGCCGGAGACGCTGCGGTTCTTCGACGACGCGGTGAGCGCGGGCAAGATCCGTTACGCGGGTGTCAGCAACTTCACCGGTTGGCAGTTGCAGAAGGCGGCCCTGCTCACCCAGCACCTCAACCTCACCCCGATCGTGACCCTGCAACCGCAGTACAACCTGCTGGCCCGCGAGATCGAGTTCGAGCTGGTGCCGGTCTGCGAGAACGAGGGCATCGGGATCCTGCCGTGGTCCCCGCTGGGCGGCGGCTGGCTGACCGGCAAGTACCAGCGCGACAGCGTGCCCAGCGGCGCGACCCGGCTCGGTGAGAACCCGGAGCGCGGCGTCGAGGCGTACGCGGGTCGCAACGCCGACGAGCGCACCTGGCGGGTGCTCGACGCGGTCGGCCAGGTCGCCGGGGAACGCGGCGTGTCCATGTCGGCGGTGGCGCTGGCCTGGCTGGCGGCCCGACCGGCGGTCACCTCGGTGATCCTCGGTGCGCGCACCACCGAGCAGCTCGACGACAACCTGAGCGCCGCCGACCTGGTCCTCGACGCCGAGCAGATGCGGCTGCTGGACGAGGCGAGCGCCCCGCTCGTGGGTGACTACCCGTACGGCGTAGCGGGTGTGCAGCAGCGGGCCCGCGACCTGCCGGCCACTTCCGGACGATGACCGCCTTCCCCGAGCCCACCGCTGCCGTCGGCAGCCGCACCGAGGTACGCCCGCCATCTCGGCCAGCTCGATGTGGTCACCGAACTCGCCGGCGGCCCGACCGGAGAGTGAGGCCGCCACGATAATGGGCGCATGCCGCTGCTCGTCGCGCCCGCCCTGCCCGCCGGGAGCGTCGGCGCCCAAGACCAACCCCACCTTCCGGTACGCCCCGGGCTGGCACTGCGGCCATGGCGCGACGACGACGCGCCGGCCGTCCGGGTCGCCTTCGACTGTCCGGCGATCCAACGGTGGCACGTCCGCCGCCTCGACAGCGATGACGAGGCGCGGGCGTGGACGGCACAGTGGGCGAGCCGCTGGCACGACGAGTCGGCCGCCAGCTGGGCCATCGTCGACGCCGACGACCGACCGGTCGGTCAGGTGGGGTTGCGGGGCGTGCTGCTGGCCGAGGCGTCGGCGCAGCTGTCGTACTGGGTGGTGCCCGCCGCGCGTGGTCAGGGGATCGCCACCGAGGCGCTGGGGACACTGACCCGGTGGAGTTTCACGCGGGCCGGTCTGCACCGGTTGGCCCTGGAGCACTCGACCGCCAACGCGGCGTCGTGCCGGGTGGCCATGCGGGCCGGCTTCCCCGTGGAAGGCGTGCTGCGCGGGTCGGTGCGCCACGCCGACGGCTGGCACGACATGCACCTGCACGCACGGCTGGCGACGGACTCCGTATCGCCCAGGTAGGCGCGGCCGGCGTTCGCCGCGCTCATCAGCTCCAAGCGGGCGGTGCGACCGGGGACCACGCGCCCATCCACTGTTCGGTCGGCACCATCGAGCTCAACCGGCTGGATGGGCCAGGGCCTCGCGAGCCCAGGCCCGACTTTGCGGTTCGTCCACCCGTGCGGCCTCCGTCATGTGGCGGGAAAGGGGGCCAGGTCGGGCTCGACCCAGCCGGTGCGGGCTTGCGTGCTGGCCAAAGTCGCTGAGCTGTAGAAGCGGGTGAGCAGGCGCTTGTCGAGCAGTGCGGGATGCCGATCGATGAAGACGGTGAAGTCCCCGGTGGCGCGGTCGGCAATGTGGTGGGCCACCAGTTCCACCCAGGCCCGGCTGACAGTGGCGTGGTACTTCTGCGGCATTCCGGCATAGCGGGCGGTCCGCTGGATGCCATCGCTGACCAGACCGATGGCTGCCGGCATGCCGGCAGCGCGGACTGCCAGCCAAGTCAGGTGCAGGTGAGCGCGGTGGTCGAAACGTTCGTTGGCTGCGTTCACCTCGGCCATCAGCTCGTCGAAAAGCAATGCTCTGGAGCTGGTCGGGGTCATGCGGGCACCTCTGCCAATGCGCGCAGGACGATGTGGAAGCCGGCGATCGACTCCGCGGGCAGGTCGGCGAGGGCACGCTCCTCCAGCTCGGTCAGCGTCTGACGGATGGTGTCGGCGGCCAGGCGGCCCGAGGCGGTCAGCTCGATGACCACGACCCGGCGGTCTCCCGGGCGCGCGCCGCGCGTGATGTGCCCGCGCCGCTCCAGCCGGTCCAGCACGCTGGTCAGCGTGGTCGGCCGGGTGCCGGCGGCGGCCCCCAGTTCGGAGATCGTGCGGCCACGGCCGTCCGCGAGGATGGCCAGAACATTGATCTCGGAGGCGGTCAGATCGAGGTCGACCAGTCTCGCGGTGAGGATCTGCAAGGTGGCATGGGTCGCGCGCTGCAAAGCAAGCAGCGCGGACTCCTCCGATGCCGTAGAGAAGTTAGTCACGAGATCGGACTATACGGAATCGTAGTACTGCTCGACAAGCCCCGCCGAATCGCTGCCCACGTAGCTAGCGGGCTTCAGCCCAGCCGACGAAGCGTGGGGTCAGGTCGGGAAGCACAACGTCCGGGTTGAGCGTGGTGAGATCGACTTCGGCTGCCTTCTGAACCTCCGCCAGGTGAATCAACAGGCCGGGACGGTCCTCGCGGTACTCGCCGAGGAGGCGCAGCTTCGCGGCCGAGCACGGCCACAGGATGCCGCAGGCCGGGCAGCGCCACGACGGCCGCAACGGGGAGTGCTTCGGGCGCTTACGCATCAGAGGACTCCCACGGGACCGGAACGCCGGATCGGGCCGGGCAAGCAGGCCCCGATGTCACTGCGGGGGGGCCTCAACCTGCACGCCCGCACGCATCCCCGCACCTCCGGCTGCGACCTCTCCCTCGCCTGACACCGATTCCCCCTGACCGACGTTGGGAAAGGGCCGCCCGTGAGTGGTCGCCCATCGGGGCGGCCCCGCTACGAACGCGTCCGCCGGGTTCGGGTCCCTGCCGGTCGCGCCGTCTACACAGCACTGCGCCGAGGGTTGCCGGACAATCACACAGCGTTGTCTAATCTCCGTCGGGCAGGTGCTTTGTTTCCGGGGGGAGGGTTGGCATGAACCACGCCTTTATCGCAGCGCGCCGGAGCGGGTCACACCGCCGAAAGCCTCGCAGGCCAGATCGGTGTGCACCCGAAGACCGTCGCCAGGTGGGCGATCCTGCTGGCCCACTTCAGCCCGTGAGCGTCAGTCCTCCGGCGCGGGCAATGGGCCGCCGCGTCCCCGGCGTCCCCCGGCATCCCCCGGCATCCCCCCGTCGATCTAGGGAGAATCGTCGTCAGATGATCTCCGATCATGACGATTTTCCCTAGATCGACGGGGTGCCGGGGCGCTGGGGTGCCGGGGTGCCGGGGCGGGCGCGTCGGGTGTGCGCGTCGGGTCTTACGCGTCCAGGCGGCGGGAGTAGCGGAGCTGGGGAGTCGTCCCTGCGGACGCGCCCAGCTACCCCGGGCTCGACGGACCATTCACCATCGCGGATATGCCGGACGGGTCGCGGGTCGCGTACGTCGAAAGCCCGGCACAGGCGCAGATCCTCGATCAGGCGTCGGACCTTGTTCGCCTGGAACGACGGTGGGAGCGTATTCGCGGAGAGGCACTGCCCCGGGGCGTTCCTTGGAACTTCTCAGAGGGGCGGCAGCATCATGGACATGGCCGGTGCGCGGTGGCGTAAGAGCACCAGGAGCGGCGGCAATGGTGGCAACTGCGTCGAGGTCGCCGACAACCTCCCGGGCGTGGTCGTCGTTCGTGACACAAAGGATCGTGACGGCGGAACGCTTACCTTCAGCCCGGAGTCGTGGCGGAACTTCGTCGCGATGACGCCGGCTAACTGACGGCCCGATCTGATCAGCGGACGCCAGCGGGCTCGGCCGGTTGCGGTTGCGGGGCCGCCGGCCAGGTGAGTCGGCGTACGCCGGGGACGAGCGCGGTGCCCGCGCAGGAGACCAGGACCAGCAGCCCGGCGACCGCCAGCGGCACGGGCGCGCCGAACGCGTCGGCGGCCAGCGGCGCCAACGCGTACCCCAGCGGCATGGCGCCCAGCGACACCAGCCAGTCGTACGAGGTGACGCGGGCCAGGACGTCCGGCGGAAAGTGGTGCTGCACAACGGTCTCCCAGACCGGGTTGAGGTAGCCGAGGGCGGTCAACGCCACGGCGTACGCGGCGATCACCGCTGGGGCAGGCGCGGCGACGGCGAGCAGGAACAGCGGGGCGGCGTAGCTGGCCAACCCGAGGTTGGCCAGCAGCACCGGCCGGTGTAGCCGGACCCGCCCGGCCAGCAGCGATCCGGTGAGCATGCCGATCGCGCCGGCCTGCAGCAACAGCACCCAGGTCGTCTCGCCACCGAGTTGGTCGATGGCGATGGCCGGCCCGAGGGTCATCAGCACGGCGGCGGCGCCGTTCCACACGCCGTGCCCGAGCAGGCTGGTCCAGAACCAGTCGCGGGCGCGTACCTCGCCGAAGCCGTGCCGCAGGTCGGCGAGGACGGAGCGGTGGGGCATCGGCACGTGGCGGACCCGTACCAGCGCGAGCAGGGTGGCGCTGACCGCGAACGACGCGCTGTCGAGGATGAACGCCCAGCCGGGTCCGGCGGCCCAGATCAGCGCGCCGGCCAGCGCCGGACCGGCGAGCCGACTGGTGTTCGCGGTGATCCCCATCAGGGCGTTGGCCCGCTGCCGCTCGGCTGGTTCGACGGTGCCGGCGACAAGCGGGGACGCGGTCGGCATGGCGAACGCCGACGCGGTGCCGCCGATCGCGGAGGCCACGACGACGGTGGTCAGCGATGGTTCGCTGCCCAACAACTCCACACCGACAGCGAGTTGGGTCGCGCAGCGGACCAGGTCGGCCAGCAGAGCGACCCGGCGGGCGTCGAACCGGTCGGCGACGACACCACCGAGTGGCAGCAGGAGCAGTCGGGGAACCATGGCCGCGGCGAGGACGACGGCCAGCGCCCCGGTGGAGCCCGTGGCCCGCAGCACGGCCAGGGCCAGCGCGGCGGGCACCACCGCCTCGCCGAGGGCCGAGACGGTCCGGCCCAGGAACAGCAGCCGGAAGGATCGGGTGCGCAGGGGGTGAACCATATCGGCAACATACTTCGACACCGAACCTTTTGGCAATGAATATCTCGGCACTGAGGTAAGGTGGCACGGTGACCACCACCCCGGATGCCGTCGACCGGCACATCGAGCGTTGGCTACCCGTGGTGCCCGCCCTCGACGCGGACGTCGAGGGCGCGGTGACCAGGATGATCAGGCTGATCCGGCACCTGCGGACGGTCAAGGAACGAGTCCTGGCCGATCTCGATCTGCCAGCCCACGAATACGACACCCTGCACGCCCTGTCCGGCCGGCACGGTCGGGCGGCCCCCTCGGACCTCGCCGCGGATCTCGCGGTGGCCCCCGCCTCGATCACCGCCCGGGTCGACACCCTGCTGCGGCGGGGTTTCGTGCGCCGGATTCCGTCGACAGTCGACCGCCGGCGGGTGGACGTGGAACTCACCGACGCGGGTCAGGCGGCGTGGCGCGGGGCGATGGAGATCCAGGGCGCGGAGGAGCACCGGCTGCTAGGCGCGCTCACCCCGACCGAACGGCGACAGCTCTCCGACCTGCTGCGTCGGGTGCTACTCGTCGCCGAAGGACCGGCGGGCGCACCGAAAGCGGATTGACGCACGCCCCGACAATCGGCAGGAAACCCCGCCGTCCCGCCCGCCACGTATCGGCGGGTAGGGAGGCGGGGCCTCCTGCCTGCTACTTGCGGCAGCGGGTCATCCCCTCCACCTCGACAACGTCGGTGGGGCCGCTAGTTGGCTCCGGAGGCCGCTGCCAGGAAAATGTTCGCCATCGCAGCGGCGAGGTCTTTGGGATTCTGCGCGGCCTCCGCCCGGCCGTCGGTTGTCTCGGCGACCGCGCGCAACGTGTCCAGGTCCGCGCTTTCCCCGATGCCGATCGAGAACACCGGCACCGAGGGCTGGTTCTGGGCGAGCTGATTGAGGAATTTTGCTTTGTCTTTGGCATAGGGGGAGTTTCCGTCTCGACCGTCGGTCAGGACGACGACGATCGGCCGGCGATCCGGCTTGATCTTGGTTTGCATATAGCTCACCGCTTCGAGCACTGCTTTGTAGAGCGGGGTTCCGCTATTAGGAATCGGGGTGTATGCGGCAATCTTTCGGCCGATAGCCTGGCGACGCGTCTCGCCTTTTACGGTGCCGGTGACCGGTCCCAGAGGAACTACCACCTCGGTTGACGGACTGTTGGCAGTCGGCGTGCCGAAAAACCACAGTCCGAGTTCCGTGTCATTGGTGAACGTCTGTGCCGCGACAGCGCCGAAAGACCGAAGCAACGTCGCCTTGGTCTCGGTGCGACCGGGCCCGACGACCACGGGAGCGGCCATGGAACCGGAACGGTCGATGACCACGAGCACCTGGAAGCGTTGAGGTTGGTAGCGGGACCATTCGGCAGCCTTCACACCCAAGCTCACGTCCGCGACCGGCGTCGGGTCGGCGATCTTCAGGGGCAGCCCCTTGGGAACGCCGACCCGGGGCGACGGCCCCCCGAACCCGGTGAGGCGAAAACCTGCCGCCACCAGGGCGTTACTGGTCTCCACCGAGCGCAGGTCGCCAATGAACTGGGTCAGCAGCCGGCGCTGCACGGCCGTGGCGGTGGCCTGGTGTGCGACCGCCACGGGGTAGTCAGCCTCGACCGCGATGTCGCTGGCATACAGGCTCTGCACTGGCTGGTCGCGGCCGTCGTTGTGCATCCAGAGTTGCTGCTCGATCACCGGGAACATCCCGAGCTCGGCAAGGGCCTTGCGGTCGCCGAGCTTCTCGGCGGATTCACGGAGCAACTCACCGGCCGACGCGTCCGCGTCGAGCAGCCTGCTGCGCAGCGCGAGGGCCCGAAGCTGCGCCACGCCGGCGTCGGTTCCAGGCGAGGCAGCGGCGGCCTGGACCGCCACGAAGGACAGCAGACCGGCGAGATCCCGGGAGGGGTCGCCCATGCTGAACGTGGCCTTCCCTCCCACGACACCGCTCAACAACGTCGCCCACGAGAAGCCGGATCGGGCCCACGGGGTGCCGGCCACACCTGCGGGCACAGCAAGAATCAGAGGAGACCGTGCCAGGTAGTCGTCGTGGATGGGGTAGACACGGCGGTCCGGGTCGACGCTGTCCAGCCAGAGGTGAGACGACGGGATCCACACCTGCGGCGCGCCCGGCGCACCTTTCTGCGCCGTGATCGCCGAATCTTCCCCGACGAGATCCACCCTACTGCAGGCATCACCCGTCTTTCCCACCGCCGCCGCCACCGTAGGCAAAATCTCGGGGGCCACGACAACGCGCAGGGACTCCGCGCCCTTCCCGCAGGACGAGCCGGGTGAGAGCTTGTCGATAATCCCCGCGTAATTCGTCGTGGCGGCGACTACCAACCCCGCAACAACGATGGATGTCAGGACGAGAAATCCACTCCGGCGCCGAGACCGGCGACGATGGCTTTTCGGCGCCTGATCCCTGCCTAACTCCGCGCCATGCGGGCCATAACGATTGGTAGTCATCGGCGGACGATCGTTGCCACCACTATCGGTAGTCATGTCTTCTCTCACAGTCGCACGTTCGTTGACTCGACCGCTGTAACAGGCGGAAGTGATCTTCGCGCAAAACTACTTGATGGGCGGCAAGGACTTGAAGGTGGTCGTGAAGACTGCACTCATTCACCATGTGGGCCGACGGCTGCCCGCTCCGCGAAGCGTCTGGTCGCGGAAGATCTTGCTAGCCTCGGCGCATGACCTCCTGCACGCCCGCCGACGGCCCCCCGGACCTGCTGTTCCTGCTCTCCTGGACGAGCCACGCGCTGCAGACCGAACACGCGGCGGGGCTGGCCGAGCTGGGCATCTCACCGCGGGCGCACTATGTGCTGGCGCAGGCACGCACCGGCGACCTGACCCAGCGGGAGATCGGCGAGCGGTGCGGCGTGGACAAGACCACAATGGTCGTCACGCTCGACCAGTTGGAGCGGGCCGGGTTGGCCGAGCGTCGCCCGGCGCCGACGGATCGGCGGGCCCGGCTGGTCGCGGTGACGCCAGCGGGGGAGCAGGTCCTGCAGCAGGCGCAGCAGGTGGTTCGCCGCATCCAGGACGACCTTCTCGCGACCCTGCCCGAGCCGGACCGGGAGGCGTTCCTGGGTGCTCTCCTGGCGCTGGTGGGTGGACCGTTGGCCAACACCTCCCCGTACGCGCCGGGTGCCCGATCCGGTTGTTGATCCCGGAAGAGATAGTTCCGAACAAGACTATCTGATACGGTCGTACTCATTCGTTTCCCTGACCGAGGAGCCGTCATGAGTGCTACCGCTGTCGCGACCCCTGCCACCTCATCGCTGCGCCGCCGCGCCCTCGCTGTGGCTGTCGCCGTCGTGGCCTGCCTGGCCATCTGGGCGATCGGCGCGCTGGCCGGAGTCGACTACACCGTCGAGAATCCGGGTCAGCCCGCGACAGTCATCGGGGCTGGCCCGATTTTCGTGGTCTCCCTGGGCATCGCACTGCTCGGCTGGGCGACACTGGCCCTGCTGGAGCGGTTCGCCCCACGGTTCGCCCGTCCTGTCTGGACCTCGCTCGCCGTCGTGGTGACGTTGCTGTCCTTCGCCCCGCTGCTCAGCACCGAGGCCACCGGCGGCGCCAAGCTGGCCCTCGGCGCGACGCACGTGGCCGTGGCGGTCGTGCTGATCGCCCTGCTGCCGACCCGTCGTCGCTGACCGCGCGCGGTAAAGCCGTTGACCGGACGGTGATGATCGACAAATGACCACCACCGTCCGACCAACCTGGGTGACCAGCACCAGCCGTCCCGATCGGCCCGACGCGGTGCAGCTGCTGCGCGAGTACATGACCGAGATGGTGATCCGCTACCACCGCCGCCCGGCCCTGCCCGGTGAGGTCGACGAGGCGCTGGCCGAGTTGCCCAGTGACGACCTGGCGTACCCGAGCGGACTGCTGTTGCTCGCTCATCACGGCTCTGACCTGGCCGGCTGCGCCGGGCTGCGCTGGCAGCCGGACTGGGCCGAGCTGACCCGGGTGTTCCTCCGCCCCGAGCATCGTGGCGCCGGTGGAGGCGCCGTGCTGCTGGCCGCCGTCGAGCAGGAGGCCCGGGCGGCCGGGGTGGATCGGATCCGGCTCGACACCCGCGCTGACCTGGTCGAGGCCCGCGCCCTGTACGCCCGCCACGGCTACGTCGAAATCCCGGCGTTCTCGCGAGGCCCCTACGCCGAGCACTGGTTCGAAAAGCGGCTGCCGTGAGCGGTTGACGCCCGGCTCCGGACGCGCTAAAAAATAGGAGGAAGTTGAGCCGCACCGGCTCAACTCATCACCTTCGGCTAGGAGAACCGAGGAGGCATGACCATGTTGATGCGTACCGACCCGTTCCGCGAGATCGACCGGCTCGCCGAGCAGTTCTTCGGTACGGCAGCCCGTCCCGCGACGATGCACCTGGACGCCTACCGCGACGGGGACCACTTCTACGCGGCGTTCGACCTGCCCGGCGTCGACCCGGACAGCATCGACTGCACCGTCGAGCGCAATGTGCTCACCGTCCGCGCCGAGCGTCGCCGGCCCGCCGGCGACGGCGTCGAGCTGGTGGCCGCCGAACGCCCGATGGGCACCTTCACCCGGCAGCTGTTCCTGGGCGACACTCTGGACACCGACAAGCTGGAGGCGGGCTACGAGCACGGGGTGCTGACGCTGCGCATCCCGGTTGCCGAGCGCGCCAAGCCACGCCGGGTGACCATCACCGCCAACGGCGACGGACGCCGGCAGATCAACGCCTGATCACGGTCTCGGGTGGGATCGGCGCGCCTGCACGCCGATCCCACCCGAGACTGAGAACCTTTTTCACATGGTGTTCTCCCACGCTCCGGTGCGCGCCCGCCCGTCCGCGCCACCCGCGCTGCCGAGCGGGCCGGTCGAGGTCACCGAGGCATGGCTGCGCAACCGGCGGCTGTCCGAGCACACCCGCGACGCGTACCGGCGCGACGTCACCGGCTGGCTCACCTGGTGCGCCAGCCGCGACCTGGACCCGCTGCGGGCCACGTTCCTGCACGTCAACGACTACGCCCGCGCGTTGGAATCCACGATCGGCGCCCGCAGCGGCAGACCGCTCACCCCGGCGACCGTGGCGCGCCGGCTCTCCGCGCTGTCCAGTTGGTACGACTTCCTCGTCAAACTCGGTGGGGTGCCGGCCAACCCGGTCTCCGGCGCGGACCGGCCCCGCGTCGACCGGGACCACTCCGCGACCGTCGGGCTCACCCCCGAGGAGGTGGACGCCCTGCTCGGCGCCGCCGACGCGGACACCGGCGCGACCGCCGCGCGCAACCGGGCGGCGATCGCGCTCCTCGCCGACCTGGGCCTGCGGGTCGGGGAGCTGATCTCGCTGGACCTGACCGACCTCGGCACCGAGCGTGGGCACCGCAGCGTGCGCTTCGTCGGCAAGGGCGGCAAGCAACGCCGTCGCGCCCTCACCCCCGGCACCGGGTACGCGGTGGACGCCTACCTGGCCCAACGGGCCGCCGCCACCGGCGTGCCGGTGCCACAGCTGACCGGGCCGCTGCTGGTCACCGCCAGCGGCGCCCGGCTGGACCGGCACTCGGTGTTCCGGATGGTCCGGCGGCTTGCCCGAGCCGCCGGCATCCCGGCCTGGGCGAAGCTGTCCCCGCACTCACTGCGGCATGCCTTCGCCACCACGGCCCGCTCCGAGGGTGTCCCGTTGGAGGACGTGCAGGACGCGATGGGCCACGCCGACCCGCGCACGACCCGCCGCTACGACCGGGACCGGCACAACCTCGACCGCGACCCGGCCTACGTGGTGTGGGCGGCCCGGTCCCGTCGTCGCGGCTGAGCAGCACGCGGCCCCCGACCTGGGGCGTGCTGCTCAGCTCTGCGGGCGGGGGCAGATGCAGAACGGCTGCCCGATCGGGTCGAGAAGCACCACCCACCGCTCGCCGCCGGGCTGGAAGTCCGGCTTCGACGCGCCCGCCGCGACGAACTTCTCCTCTGCCGCGGCGAGGTCGTCGACATAGAGATCCAGGTGGTAGCGCTTGTCGCCCGTCGGGTCCGGCCAGGACGGCGGTTGGTAGCCCTCGACCAGCCCGAAGCCGATGGAGACGCCACCGGAGCTGATCATCGCGTACTCGGGTTGGCTGTGGGTGACCTCCCAGCCGAGCGCCTGATGGTAGAAGGCGGCGTGGCCGGCAGGGTCGGAACTGTCGAGGTTGACCATGGCGAGGTCTGCAGAGACTGTCACGTCAGCAGTATGCCGCCGGCCCCCGACAACCCCGGTCCAGTGACACTCGCGGCTGAGCGTCGGACCCCCGCCCTACGGTCGACGGATGAGACACGGTCTGGAGATTTCCTGCGGCGGTGCCTCCGTCACAGTGTCCACCCTCGTGGAGCTGGGTGAGCTCGCCGAGCGCGCCGGCTGGGACGGCGTGTTCCTCGAGGACTACCTGATCCACTACTCCGGCGACGAGCCGTCCACGTACGACCCATGGCTGGTGCTCGCTGCGATCGCCGGCCGCACCGCCCGGGTGCGACTGGGCACCACGGTCACCGCGCTGCCCCGGCGCCGCCCGGCGAAGCTGGCGCGTGAGGTCCTCACCCTCGACCACCTCAGCGCGGGCCGCGCCACCGTGGCGGTCGGCGTCGGCGACCCGGGTGACCGAGGGCTGGCCGCGTTCGGCGAGCAGACCGAGATGTCCGTGCGGGCCGCGATGCTCGACGAGGGTCTCGACCTGCTGACCGGGCTGCTCAGCGGCGAGCGGGTCAGCCACCAGGGCACCCACTACCGTGCCGACGGGGTGACGCTGCGACCCGCGCCGGTGCAGTCGCCCCGGGTGCCGGTCTGGGTCGGCGGCAGCACCCAGGCCGCCGCGGTGCGCCGCCGCGCGGCCCGCGCCGACGGCATCGTGCCGTACAAGCTCACCGACACCGACGAGTGGTCCGACTTCACCCCCGACGAGGTACGCGAGCTGGTGAGCGCCCTGCCACCGACCCGCGCCGACGGCCAGCCGTTCGACGTGGCGATCGGCGGCCGGCGGCGCAGACCCGACGAACGCGCCGAACGGACGTACCTCGACGAGCTCACCGCGGCCGGTGCCACCTGGTGGCTGGAGTTCATCCCGGTCGGCGATCCGGCGGCGATGCGCGCCGCTGTCGCCCGTGGGCCCCTCCGCTGACGCCGGGTCAGGATGCGTCGAGCGGCCAGACCGTCACGCGTGCGGTGCCGTCGCGGCAGATGAGTCCGGCGGCGACCCGCCGGCAGTCGGTCAGGCCCGCCGGGAGCACCGCGGTCACCCGAGGGCCGTCCCGGCCCACCGTCGCGACCAGGGTGCGCTTGCCGTCCGACGCCATTCCCAGCAGCAACAGCGGCTCCGTGGCGACCCGTGCGCCCGCCACAGTGTGCCAGCGCGCGCCGGCCGGCCACGTCCACGCCCGCGTACCGGTGCCCACGTCGATCGCCCAGCGGCCCCGCTCATCGTGTCCGCAGATCAGGCCCTGGCAGGGCCGCAGGGTCAGCTCGCCCGGCTCCACCGGCGTCTGCCAGCGCGGTGCCAGCCCAGGCAGGTCGTACCCGGTCAACGCCGCCCCACTGCCGCTCGGGTGGCGCAGCACCAGATTCCCGCCGACGACCTGGGGATTGTCCGGGCCGTAATCGGCCGGCGGAAGCCATCCCCGTCCCCGGTCGGTGCCGTCGCGGGCGTCGAGCAGCCGGGCCAGCCCGTCGTCCTGCACCAGCAGCACTCGCCCGGGCGTGCCGGGCAGCACCCTCAGAACGGCCGTGGAGGGCAACGGGACCGACCATCGGGTCGCGCCGGTGGCGGGCTCGACGCCGTGCACCGTGCCCTCGACCCGCCGCCCCGGATCGGAGGCACTGCGAACCTCGCTCACCGCGACCGCCGCGTCGCCGGCCGCGTACACCCGTTCGGGTCGCTGCCACAGTGGCTGGCCGGTACGCATCGACCGTGCGGTGGTCACTCTCGCCCCGCGTACCTGGTCGCGTTCGGCGACCAGCAGCAGGTCGCCAGCTGCCTCGGCGGACCACCCGGAGGCCGGCGGCATCGTGACCTGCCACCGTGCCGGGCGATGCGGCGCGGCCGCGTCGTAGGCGCTCAACGTCGGCGGGTTCGTGCCGGGGTCGACGACCAGCAGCAGCGGGCCTGACCCGAGCACGGTCGCTCCGGCGGGCAGCGCGGGCCCGACCCGGGGTGTCAGGTGCGCGGGCTCGGCGGCGCCGCCGAGCAGCAGCCCACACACCATCAGCAGCAGCGCCACCCGCCAGCGGCGGGACACCTCCGGCGGCGGCGGGCGGTCGTCCGGGGGCGCGCCCCGGTCGTCGTCCAGCTCGATCAGCACCGACATGGGCGCCCAACCGTCCGCCCGCGCCGGCCGGTCAGCAGAGCAGGTCCAGATGGTGGTGGGCGTCCTCGGCGATCTCCTCGTGCCGCAGCCAGCGCCGCGCCCACAGTCGGGCGGCCAGTTCCGCCTGCTCGTCACCCCACGCGGCGTGCTCGATGAGCAGCGCGGTGGTCAGCGCGTACGCCAGGCGCAGCGCCAGGCCACGGGCGCCGGCGAGCACCGTCGGCGCACCCGGGTCGGCGGTCACCGAGGTGATGGTGTCGCCCAGCTGCGCGGCGGCGGCGGCCAGGGTGTCGGCCAGCACCGGCGACAGCGGCCGGGCCAGGTCGACGGCGGCGGCGAGCCGGCCCAGCAGCGGCGCCCCGGCGTCCTCCCGGGTCAACGCGCGCAGCACGTCCAGGGCCAGCACGTTGGTGGTGCCCTCCCAGATCGGCAGCACCTGGGCGTCGCGCAGCAGTCGGGGCACGCCGGTGTCCTCCACGTAGCCGGCCCCGCCGAAGCTCTCCACGTACTCACTGGCGGAGCTGACGGCGAGCCGACCGGTGGCCAGCTTCGCCAGCGGTGCCACGATGCGCAGCTCCGCCGCGGCCACCGGGTCGGCACCGACCTCGACCCGCCCGAGCAGGGCAAATGCGTGCCCGGCCAGCGCGAACGCGCCCGCCGCGTCGACCGCGAGGGTGCCCAGCGTCGCCCGGTGCAGTGGCGAGGACGCCAGCGCGCCGCCGGCGACGTGCCGCACGTCGGCGTACGCCCGGGCGTAGGCGAGACCGCGTCGCATCCCGCCGGCCGCCGCAGCGGCGTTGTGCACCCGGGTCACCACCACCAGGGTCATGGCCCGGACCAGGCCGGGCACCGCCGGGTCGCCCAGCGGTACGGCGTATGCGTCGCGCAGACCGATCTCGGCGGTGGGCAGCGCCCGGGTACCGAGCTTGTCCTTGAGACGGTGCACGGTGACACCCGGTGCGGGTGAGTCCGGTGCCACGCCGCTGGCCAGCGGTGAGTCGGCCGCGTACCGGGGAACGAGGAACGGTGCGAGCACGCGGCTGCCGCGCCCGGCGCCCTCCGGTCGGGCCAGCGCCACCGCCATCGCCGCGTCGGCGGCGGAGCAGAACCACTTTTCTCCGGTCAGCCGCCACGAACCATCCGCCGCGGGGCGGCCGACCGTGCTCGATCGGCCCAGGTCGGAGCCGCCCTGCGACTCCGTCATCCACTGCCCGCTGGTGATCGCCGTGGCGGGGTCCGTGGAGATCAGCCGGGGCAGCCACGTGTTGCGGACGCCGGCGTCCACGTCGGGCATGCTGAGCAGCGCCGCAGCCCCGTCGGCCATCGCCACCGGGCAGGAGAACGTCGCCGATTCCGGCCCGTACAGGTGCAGCAGGGCGTGTTGCACGACCCGCGCGGCGGCGCCCCAGGTGCCGCGCGCGTCCGGAAGGTAGGGCAGCGCGACCACGGCGTGTCGGGCGGCGGCGGCGCGCTGCGCCTGCCAGCCGGCGGAGGTGTCGATCCGGTCGATCCGGGCACCCCACGGGTCGTAGCGGACCAGCGTCGGCGGGTGCGCCTCCGCGTCGGCGTGCGCCGCGCGCAGCGGCCCGGCGACGTCGGCGGCCAGGTCGGCGAGGCGGCCCTTCGCGGCGGCGTGCCCGGCCGGGCCGAGGTGACGCTCCAGCCAGGACCGCAGCAGGCCGTCACCGGCGTACGCGTCGACGGGGCGTGGTACCGGCTGCACGAAGCGGCTCATCGATCGGCTCCTGGACACTGCTCGGGGGGTGTGCGCCGACGGTAGACGATCCGTGGTCGATCCGAACAGGGCATACCCGCCCACCGGGCGCACCCAGTTTTCGGCTTGTCGTGCTCCGGTGCGATGGTGTTCTCTACGGTCGGTAGTCGTGGGTGCCGGCCAGCCGTGGAGCCGACCGGCCCGGCGTCACCGCCCGATGCGCACCGGGTTGGCCTTCGTCGGGTTCGGCGTGGCGCTGTGCTGCGTCGGGGTGGCCGGCCTGGGCGCCTGGAACCTGCAGACCGTCCGTCAGGCCGCCGGCCCGATCCGGGAGACCGCCGACGGCTTCCTCAACGAGGTGGCCCTCGGCGACAGCGACCGGGCGTACGAGCGGCTCTGCGAGGACGCGCGCAGCCGGTGGAGCGCCATCGGCTTCACCAGTTGGGTGCGTACGCCGCCGATGGTGACCGACTACGAGATCACCGACGTGTCGGTGGCCACCCGCAGCGGGCGACCGCAGGGCACGGTGACCGTGAAGGTGACCCGCGACGGTGGGATCAGCGAGGAACGCCGCCTGCCGGTGGTCCGCGAGGGCGGCGACTGGCGGGTGTGTGGTGACCCGTTCTGAGCCGCCGGTCGTCCGGCCGAAGCGGCCCTGGTTGCTACGCGAGCGTCGGGGGGTGGAGCCGACCACCTCGACGGAGCTCTTCTTCGATCTGGTCTTCATCTTCACCATCACCCAGTTGGCGCATTACCTGATCGCGCATCCGGACTGGCGTGGGGCCGCACGCACCGCGCTCCTGCTGGCGCTGGTCTGGTTCGTGTGGATCTACACCGCCTGGGGGACGAATTGGCTGCGACCCGACCAGGCGCCGGTCCGGGCGCTGCTGATCGCGCTGATGCTGGGCAGCCTGCTGCTCTCGGCGGCGATCCCCGAGGCGTTCGCCGGCGCCGGGCTTGTCTTCGCGCTGGTCTACGTGACCGTGCAGGTGGGCCGCACCCTGTTCGCGCTGTGGGCGGTGCAGGGCCAGCCGTGGCTGGTCGACGGGTTTCAGAAGACGCTGCCGTGGTTCACCGCAACGTCGTTGCTCGTGGCGCTCGGCGCCGTGGTCGGCGGAGCCTTCCAGGAGGTGCTGTGGGCGGCGGCGATCGTGATCGAGGTGATCGGCCTGTCGACCGGGTTCCCGGTGCCCGGTCTGGGCCGTAGTCCCGCCGAGCGGTGGATGGTGGAGGGCGGGCACCTGGCCGAGCGGTGCCAGGCGTTCATCCTCATCGCCCTGGGTGAGTCGATCCTGGTCACCGGGAGCACACTCGCGCAGCACCTGGACCTGACGATGTCCGGCGCGTTCGTGCTGGCGTTCGCCGGTTCGGTGGCGCTGTGGTGGGTGTACTTCGCCCGGTCGGCGCCGGCGGCGGAGGAGGTCATCGCCCGCGCTGGGGAGCGCACCGGCGCGTTGGGCCGGCTGGCGTTCAACTACCTGCACCCTGTGATGGTCGCCGGCATCATCGTCACCTCGGCGGGCGACGAGCGGCTGCTGCGCGAGCCCGGTGCGCCCGCCACCACGGTCACCGTGCTGTTCACCCTCGGTGGTCCGGCGCTGTTCCTCGCCGGGCACGCCGCCTACAAGGCGGTGCTGTGGCGGACCCTGCCGACCGGCCGGATCGTGGCCGTGGTGGTCCTGCTGACGCTGATGCCGGTCTGCGTCGGGCTGGGGGTGCCCGTCGCAGCGTGCGCCACGGTGGCGGTGACCATCGCCGTGATCATGACCGACCGGTTCGGGTACGACCGGCCGCCCGACAGCCGTCCCGACCGTCCGGCGGCACTGCGTCGGTTGTAGGACAACCGCACACCAGGCCGACCGCCGGCTGGTTAGCGTGGGTCACCGGCCCTCCGGGTGACCTTCCGCAGTGCTCGGACGAGCGGAGGCGACGCGATGGCAACCGCGCAGCGGACCTGGCCACAGCGGTGGCTGATGCTGGTGGCCGCCGCCGGCTACGGCAAGACCACCGCCCTGGAGACCATCGGCGGGGACGGACCGACGGCCTGTCACCGGGCGACCGACCTGATCGAGGTGGCGTCGCTCGCCACCAGCCCACCGACGGGCGCGCGCCCGCTGGCCCGGGTCGCGGTGGACGAGGTGTCCGCGCTCACCGACGACGACCAACTGACCCTGGTTCGTCTGTTGACCGCGCTGCCGGGTCAGCCGGCGGTGACGCTGGCTGCCCGACATCCGCTGGCCGACGAGGCGCTGAGCGCCTGTGCCGTACCCGTCGTCGAGCGCGGGCCCGAAACCCTCGCGCTCAGCCGCGACGCGGTCGCCCGGATCCTGCGCGACGAGCACGCGGTGCCCGACAGCGACCTGGCCTACCTGGTGTACGAGCTGACCTCCGGCTGGCCAGCGTGGGTACACCTCGCCGGTGACGCCCTCGGCCGCCAGGGCGTCGGCCGGCGGGAGTTGCTCGCGGCCCTGACCGAGCCCGGCACCGCCGGTGGGCACTTCGCCCGCGATGAGGTCCTCGCCGACCTGCCCCCGCCTGTGGCGCGGCTGCTCGGTCGTGTCCACGACCTCGATCCGGTCAGCGCACCGCTGTGTGTGGTGGTCGACGGTCACGCCACGGCCGACGCCACCGAGGAGGCGCTGCGTTGGTCGATCCGCACCGGGCTGCTGGTCGCCCACCCCCGCCGACAGACCGGCCGTACGCCGCCGACGTTTCACCTGGTCCGGGTGCTCGCGGCGGTGTTGGCGCAGCAGTCGGGCCGGCCAGACGCCGCAGGGCGCCACCGGCTGCACGCCGCCGCCGACTGGTACCTGACCAACGCGTACCCGCTGGCGGCGGCCCGAGCCCTGCACGACGCCGGTGACACCGGCGGGTGCGCTGACCTGATCGCACGCCACGGCGGAGAGATGCTCGCTGGCGGCGGTGCGCCGGACGTCACCGAACTGGTCAGCGCGTTGCCGCAGACCGAACAGAGCGCCGACATCCGGCTGATCCACGGTGAGGCGCTGCGAATGTCCGGCTCGGTGACCCAGGCGTCACGGGTCTTCGCCCCGCTGCTGGCACAGGCGGACCGCGACCGTCGCTGGTCGGCGCGGCTGCTCTGGCGGGCGGCGATGGTGCCGTACCTGCGTGCCGACTATGCCGGTGCCCTGGCCGTGCTCGACCTGGTCGGTACACAGCCGACGGTTACCCCGCCCGACTCCGACGACGTGCTGTTGCTGGCCTGCCGCAGCAGCACCCTCGCCCAACTCGGCCAGGTCGAGGACGCCCTCACCACCGGGACCCGAGCGCTCGCCGCGGCGCAGCAGTTGAACGAGGACGGCCCCTTGGCGGCGGCGCACATCGCGGCCGCGCTGACCTCGTCCGGCACCCGCCGCGACGGGCACCTCGCCGAGGCCCTGGCAGCGGCGGAACGCGCGGGCGACCTGGTCCAGCAGGCGCGGGTCCTGGTCAACCAGGCGCACTGCCTGCTGCGGGAGGCCCGTTACCCGTCGGCGCTGGCCACCGCCGTGCGGGCCGTCCGCTCGGCGGAACTCGCCGGCCCGCCGGGAGCGCTGGTGACCGCTCTGCACAACGCCGGTGAGGCGCTGCTGCGGCTGGGGCGTTACGACGAGGCGACGCTGCACTTCACCCGATCCACGTTGGTCTCGCAACGGCTGGGGCTGAACCGGGCGGCGGCCGGGGTCTACGGGATCGCCGAGGTCAGCCGCCGCCTCGGCCGGCGGGAGGAGGCGCTGGCGTCCTTCACCGAGGCGGTGGAGCTGGCCCGCGACGTGGGAGACCTGCAGGTGCTCATTCCGGCGCTGGTCGGCCTGGCCCGGCTGCGGTGCGAGGGCGCGGGCGCCGACCTCGCGGCCGCCCGTGCCGCCGCCGACGAGGCGCACCGGCTGGCGCCGGCGTTCCTGCTCTCATCCGCGCTGGTCGCGGCGGGCTGGGTGGCGTACGCCGGGGGTGATCTGGGTGTGGCCCGGCGGCGGGCGGCCGAAGCGGTCGGTGCGGCCCGGGCCGGCCGGCAGTCCGACGCGTTGGCGGAGGCGTTGGAGCTCACCGCCGCGGTCGCCGCCGAGCCGGCCGCGAGCCGGGGCGCGTTGCTGGAGGCCGGCGAGATCTGGCGGCCGCGGGCGCGGGTCCCGCCGCCGAACAGACCGTCGTCCTGCTGGGGCGCATCCCGGGTGCCGACGGCGCACAGCGGTCGGCGGCGCAGGTGGCCGCCGACCGGCTGGTGGCGCTCGGGGTCGAGACGGTCGACGGGCGGCAGTTGTCCGAGCCGACCGCCGGCGGTGGCACCGTCGAGGTGCGGGTGCTCGGCCGGTTCGAGGTCATCGTCGGTGGGCGGGAGGTCCCGCTGCCGGCGTGGCGGTCCCGGCAGGCCCGTACGCTGCTGAAGATCCTCGTCGCCCGGCGTGGCCGCGCCGTGGGGCGGGCCGAACTGTGTGACCTGTTGTGGCCCGACGACGAGCCGAGGCGTACCGCGCACCGACTGTCGGTGCTGCTGTCCGCCGTGCGTGCCGTGCTCGACCCGCCCCGCCGGTGGCCCGTCGACCGGTACGTCCGCGCCGACCTGACCGGCGTGCGGGTCGACCTGACCCGGGTGGTCGTCGACGCGGAGAGCCTGCTCGCTGACGTCCCGCAGGCCGAGCGCCTCGCCCGTGACGGTGACCCGGCGCGAGCCCGCGAGATGCTCGCCGAGGTGGACGCGGCCTACCGGGGGGACGCCTTCGCCGACGAGCCCTACGCGGACTGGGCCGACGGGTTGCGGGAACAGACCCGCTCGGTGTGGTTGCGGGCGCTACGCGAGCTTGCCCGCCTGTACCGGCGCGACGGTGACGCCGACCGGGCCGCCACCACCCTGGTCCGGCTGCTCGACGCCGACTCCTACGACGAGTGGGCGCACCGCGCGCTGGTCGGGACGCTGGTCGGCGCCGGCCGGCACGGGGAGGCCCGGCGGGCGTTCGACCGGTGGGCCGGGGCGATGCGCTCGATCGACGCACCGTCCCCGGACCCGGCCGTGCTGCGCAGGCGGGCCGGTCAGCAGCTGTAGAGGTTCTCGTTGCCCGCGTCGGTCATCACGTACTTGTAGAAGATGTCGTTGGGGTCGGTGCTGCTGTCGTCCGCGCAGGTGTCCGCCCCGGACCCCCCGTCGAGGGTGTCGCCGGCGACGACACCCCAGATGATGCCGCTCGTCTGCCCGATCAGCAGGTCGGCGCCGTTGGCACCGGAGAGGACATCGTTGCCTTCGAGGCCGGCCAGCAGGTCATCGTCGGCGCCGCCGACGATGATGTCCCCGCAGCCCTGACCGAATATGGTGTCGTCGCCGGCGCCGCCGCGGATCGTGTCGACGCCACCGCCACCGTAGATGGTGTCGTTGCCGCCGAGCCCGTAGATCTCGTCGGGTCCGCTGCCGCCGTACAGGATGTCGTCACCGTCGGTGCCCATGATCGGGTCGCCGTCGGTGGTGGCGCACGGATTCGCGTCCGGATCGGCGTGCGCCGCGACGCCACCGCCGCCGACCAGACCGCCGCTGAGCAGTAGGGCGGCCAGCACCGCCGCCGCCGACGCTCGGGTACGCATGATGGGACCTCCTGTTCGTGGGCCCCCGTCCGGAGCCCGGCGACGCCGCGATGACGTCGCCCGCAGGGTCGCAGCCGCACGTCATCGTGGCGTCAGTACGCCGTCCGCGGTCGCGCTGCTGACGCCCTCCTGACGGCCGTGCGGAGTCTGATCCCACAGCCGTCGTCGACCGTCGACGAGGCAGTGCGGAGGGAAGATCCAATGAAGCGGAAACTGGCTGGTCTGGCAGTGCTGACCGGCATGGCGGCGGCCACGACGCTGCTCGCACCGACGAGCCCGGCGCAGGCGTCGGTCGGCCTGTACCGGGTCGCCGCCACCAGCGTCCTGGACGCGACGAACTCCAAGACGATGCCCATCTCCTGCAACGGCGTCGACCAGGTCGTCGGTGCCGGCGGGCGCATCAACGACGGTCAGGGCGACGTCCTGATGACCCGCGTCTACGCCGACGCCACCCTGCACACGGTGACCGTGCTCGGGGTGGAGGCCAACGCCACCAACGTGCCCTGGTCGGTGGACGCGTTCGCGGTCTGCGCACCGGCCGGGGCGGTGGCCGGCCTGCAACTGGTCACCACCACGTCGGCGAACAACGCGTTGAACAAGGTGGGCATCACCGCCGTGTGCCCGCCGGGCAAGAAGACCTTCGGCGGTGGGTACCGGATCGACAACGCCAACGCCGCGGTGGCGATCGACGAGCTGGCGTTCACCTCGGCGCTCGGCTCGGTGTCGAGCACCGCGTACGTGTTCGGCGCGCCGGGCAACTTCACGTTGCAGACCCAGGCGTTCTGCGCCAACCCGCTGCCGGCGATGGCGTTGACGGAGGCGACGAGCGCGTTCAACGCGAACGCGCCGAAGACCGCGACCGCGCCGTCCTGCGCGCCGGGGTCGCAGACGGCGGGAGTCGGCGCGGTGCTGACCGGGCTGCTCGGGTCCGGCTCGGTGGCGACCCTGCTGCCCAAGGCGGCACTGGACAGCGCGGACGCCACCGGGCGGGAGATCGTGCCATTCGCCGCGTCGTGGAATGTCAAGGCGCAGCAGGTGTGTGTGGGCTGATCCACCCGTACCAGGGCCGGCCGTCCCCAGCTGGGGGCGGCCGGCCGGCGTGTCTTCGCTCAGCGGCCGGTGTTCGCCGGGCCGAGGTCGCCGCTGCGGTAGTGCCGGCGGCACAGCACCTGGTAGCGCACCTCGGCGGTGTCCACGGTGTCGCCGATGACGACCTGCGCACCCTCGCGGACGACCCGTCCGTCGACGACGCGCGCGTTGAGCAGCCCTTCCCGGCCGCACCAGCAGAGCACCTCGACCTGGATGCGGGCCACCTCGTCGGCCAGTTCGAGCAGGCGCTGCGTGGCGGGGAACAGGCGGGACCGGAAGTCCGTGGCCAGGCCGAACGCGAACACGTCGACGTCGTAGCTGTCGACCAGCTCGGCCATCTGCTCGACGTGTTCCACGGTGTAGAAGCACGCCTCGTCGCAGATCAGGTAGTCGACGCGTACCCCGTCGGCCCACCGGCCGCGGACCAGGGCCCGCAGGTCCAGGTCGTCGGTGACCTCGATGGCCTCGTGGGCCAGCCCGATGCGGGTGGTGACCTGTGGGCCCAGCGACCGGTCGATACGGGTGGTGACCAGCCCACGACGGCCCTGCCGGGCGTGGTTGTAGTTCATCTGCAGCGCCATCGTGGACTTGCCGCAGTCCATCGGCCCCCAGAAGAACTTCAACGCCGCCGCGTGCACCGGACGCCCGTCGAGCCCGCGCGCCGCCGCGCACCCCGCCGGAGCGTGCGGCTGGCCGGGGAACGGGTGGGCCAGGCAGGTCGGGGGAGTGGCGGCGTCGTCAGTCACGGTCGGGCAGCCTAGCCGATCGGCCGCCTCTGATCTGCCGGGTGCGGGATGCGTGCTCAGAGCACCCGGGGTGGCGTGTTGCCTGCCGCGACGATGGCACGTCGGATCGGCACAGCGGCGAGGAGCAGGAAACCGACCACGAAGAAGATCAGCAGTGAGACCAGGCCCACCCGGTAGGAGGAGGTGAGCTGGAACACCAGGCCGAAGGCGAGCGGGCCCAACCAGCTGGTGCCCTTGTCGCTGATCTCGTAGAAGCCGTAGTACTCGCCTTCCTTCCCGGCCGGGATGAGCTGGCTGAACAGCGACCGGCTCAGGGCCTGGCTGCCGCCGAGGACCAGGCCGATGGCCGCGCCGAGGACCATGAACGGCACCGGGGCCTCGGCGGGCAGCCGGAACGCGGCGATGATCACGCCGGTCCAGAGCACCAGGCTGAGCAGAACGGTCTTCCAGGCGCCGATGCGCTTGGCCAGCGCGCCCAGGCTCAACGCGCCGCCGAAGGCGAGGAACTGCACCAGCAGGATGGTGACGATCAGGGTGCTCTGCTCCAGGCGCAGTTCCTCGGTGCCGTACTGGCTGGCCAGGGTGATGACGGTCTGGATGCCGTCGTTGTAGACCAGGAAGGCGAGCAGGAAGTACAGCGTCAGCGGGTACGCCTTGATCTCCCGCATGGTGCGGCCGAGTTGGCGGAACCCGTCGGTGAGCACGTTGCCTCCGCCGGCCAGGGCCGCGACGCTGGGGCGCTCGCGCAACCAGCGCAGCGGCACCAGCGTGAACGCCGCCCACCACACTCCGGCGGACACGATCGACCAGCGGGCCAGGTCCAGGGTGCGTTGCGGGTTGTCACCCTCGTCGAGCAGGGTGATCACGACGAGGTTGAGCGCCAGCAGCAGACCACCGCCGAGGTAGCCCAGCGCCCAGCCGCGGCTGGAGATGCCGTCGCGTTCGTCGGGGCCGCCGAGCTGCGGCAGGAACGAGTTGTAGACCACGATCGCGGCGCCGAAGGAGATGTTGGCGATCAGGAAGAGCGCCCCGCCGAGCAGGTAGCGGTCGCCGGTGACGAAGGCCATCGCGATGGTGGCGCCGGCACCGGTGAACGCGGCGCCGCCGAGCAGCCGCTTCTTGTGCGCCGACCGGTCGGCGATCGCCCCGATGACCGGCAGCACGAACACGGTGAGGAAAACCGACAGTGAAATCAGGTACGGGTAGTAGGACCCGGCCGCGACCTTGATGCCCAGCGGGTACACGAACCCGTCGCAGGTGTCCGCGCCCAGCTCGCAGCCGGCGTTCAGCTCGGCGACGGTGGTGAGGAACGGGCCGAGGAACACCGTGATGACGGTGGTCTGGAACGCGGAGTTGGCCCAGTCGTAGATGTACCAGCCGCTGCGCTCGCGGCGAGTGCTCGCCGGAGGCGGGGTGTCGTCCACCGTGGGGGTGACGGTCTCGGCCATCGGGGGTCCTTCGATGGTCAGGCGGCCCAGTGGCCGCGGCTGCGGTAGACGTCGCGCAGCACGCCGACGTGATCGGTCATGATGCCATCCACACCACGATCCAGTAAGTCGTGCATCTGGTCCGGTCCGTCGATCGTCCAGACGTGCACCTGCAAGCCGATCCAGTGGCAGTAGGCGAGGAATCGGCGGTCCACCACCGGCACCCGCCCGTAGTGCGGCGGCACCTGCGCGGCGACCACCGACGGGGGCAGCCGCAGGGGGCGCCCGTGCAGGGAGGCGAGCCGTAGCCGGGCGACGCCGCGCATGCCGAGGCTGGTGGCGACCCTCCCCTCGGTGAGCGCCCGCAGTCGGGTCAGTCGGGCGTCGCTGAACGAGGCGAGCAGCACCCGGTCGGCGGCGCCGGCCCGGGTCACCGTCGCGACCGTCGGCTCGACGCCGCCGTCGGCCTTCACGTCGATGTTGAAGCGGACCTGCGGCCAGGCGCCCAGCACCTCGTCGAGCCGGGGTACGACGGCGGCGCCGCCGACGCGTACCGAGGCGAGGTCGGCCCAGCTCAGGTCGGCGATGCGCCCCGTCGCACCGGTGAGCCGGGCCAGCGTCGGGTCGTGGAAGATCACCGCCACGCCGTCCGCGGTGGCGTGCACGTCGGTCTCCACGTACCGGTAGCCCAGCCCGATGGCCCGGGCGAACGCCTCGGTGGTGTTCTCGTCGCCCTCGGCCGCGCCGCCACGGTGGGCGAACGCCAGCGGCGCGGGCGCGTCGAGGAAGCCGGGTCGGGTCAGCACGCGACGCAGTATGCCCGCCGCCGGTGGATCGCGGGTGACCTCCCGGCGACATTCGTCGACCGGCGGTGGGTCAGCCCGCGGGGCGGTGGATCAGTTGGAGGCTGCGGCGGATCCGGTCGCGAAAATCGTCCCTGGTGGCCGAGGTCGACTTCCAGGTCAGTGCGGCGGAGAAGAGGAGGTCCATCACGTCGTCCGCGGTCAACTCAGCGTCGAGCAGGCCGGGTGGGGCGAAATCGGCGATATAGGCGCTCAGTGTCGCCCGGGCCCGCTCCTGGTAGTCGTGGAACATCGAGCCCAGCCGGGGCTCGCTGTTCTCCAGGAGTTCGTTGAGGTCGCGGGCCACCTGGGTGTCGATGTACGGGCCCATCAGCGCATCCAGCCCCGCCACGATGCGCTCGTCGAAGCTCAGCGACTGGTCGACGAGGCGCGCCTCCATGGCTCGCTGGGCGCGCTCCAGGACGCCCTGCATGGTGGCGCGGTACAACTGCTCCTTGTTGGGGAACATCAGGTACAGGCCCGGTCGGGAGATGCCGGCCGCCTTGGCGACCGCCTCGACCGACGTCTTCTGGAAGCCGAAGCGCCCGAACACCCCGACCGCCGCCGTGAGGACGGCGGTGCGCTTCGGGTCCTGGGTATCCATCTCCACAGTGCTCACACTGGACAGAGTAGACGATCTTACAACGGTCGTTTAATCTGTCGGTCGAGGGTGTGGCGACGACGATCAGCCCGAGTTGCGGCGGTGGGCGCGGCTGAGGTCCGTCGGGCGACCGGGGTCGACGTGCCGGGGCAGGTCGGGTTCGTCGGGGCGCAACGGGGCGAGGGTGTCGGTGAGCGCGTCGATGATCCGGCCGGTGGCCCGGCGGGCGGCGCCGGGGTTGCCGGCCGCCGTCTCGCCCAGGTCGACGGGCGCGCCGAAGTGCACCCGGATCACCGGACGGCGCCACAGCGAGCGGGCGATGCCCCGCAGCATTCCCCGGGGCGCCTGGTAGGGCAGCACCTCGTGGGAGCCCCACTGGGCGACCGGGATGACCGGGGCGCCGCAGGCCAGGGCGAGTCGGGCCGCGCCGGTCTTGCCGCGTTCGGGCCACATGCCGGGGTCCAGGCCGATGCGTCCCTCCGGGTAGATGAGGATCACCGACCCACGGGCGACGGCGGTGGCGGCGTCGTCGAGGGCCCGATGCACGGCGCTGGTGCCCCGGTCGACACGGATGTGCCCGGCGTGGCGCATGGCGGCACCGAGCACCGGGGCCCGGAAGAGTCCGGCGGTCGCCATGATCCGCGGGGCGATGCCGCGGGTCTGGCAGGCGGCGGCCAGCACCAACGGGTCGAACGGGCTGATGTGGTTGGCGGCCAGCACCAGCGGGCCGCGGCGCAGGTGCGCCGGCACGTCGCCGGTGACTTCGAGGCGGGCGAGCAGGCCGACCAGCGCCCGGGCCAGCAGTTGAGCGGCGCGCCAGATCAGCGGCGGCTGCCAGGTGGAGTGCACGGTGTCCATCAGCGCGACATCGTCGCACGCGACGGCGTGCTCGCGAGGGCGGGTCGGCCGGTTGCCCGGGTGATCAGGGTCATTGGTCCCGGGTCGGTTCGGGCCGCCCGGCCCTGCCCATTCCTCTACGACGAGCAGTAGTATTTACTACGTCTCGTAGTACGGATGGCTGGGGGTTTTCTGGTGGATGCGTTGGACGTTGCCCGCTGGCAGTTCGGTGTCACCACCGTCTACCACTTTCTCTTCGTTCCGCTGACCATCGGCCTGTCCGTGCTGGTGGCCATCCTGCAGACGTTGTGGCACCGCACCGGCAACGAGAAATACCTCAAGCTCACCAAGTTCTACGGCAAGCTGTTCCTGATCAACTTCGCCATGGGCGTGGTCACCGGCATCGTGCAGGAGTTCCAGTTCGGCATGAACTGGAGCGACTACTCCCGCTTCGTCGGTGACATCTTCGGCGCCCCCCTCGCCATCGAGGCGCTGGTCGCGTTCTTCCTCGAATCCACCTTCATCGGCCTGTGGATCTTCGGCTGGGACCGGCTGCCCAAGCGGGCGCACCTGGCCAGCATCTGGGCCGCCGCGATCGGCACCAACCTCAGCGCGTACTTCATCCTCGCGGCGAACTCGTTCATGCAGAACCCGGTCGGCTTCCGGATCAACCCGGACAGCGGGCGTGCCGAGCTGACCGACTTCCCGGCCGTGTTGACCAACAAGGTCGCCCTGATCACCTTCCCGCACACACTGGCCGGGTCGTTCCTGGTCGCCGGGGCGCTGGTCGTCGCCGTCGGCCTGTGGCACGTGATCCGCAACCGCGACTCCGCCGACACCGGCGCCTACCGCTTCGCCACGAAGTTCGGCTCCTGGGTGGTCCTGGTCGCCTCCGCCGCCGTCGTGTTCACCGGCGACATCCAAGGCAAGATCATGACGGACGTGCAGCCGATGAAGATGGCCGCCGCCGAGGGTCTCTACACCACCGAGAGCCCCGCCTCCTTCTCCGTACTCACCATCGGCAGCCTCGACGGCAGTCGCGAGGTGTTCGCCCTCAAGATCCCGTACCTGCTGTCGTACCTGGGCACCGGCGACCCGAACGGCACCGTGCACGGCATCAACGACCTGCAGGCCCAGTACGCCAGCCAGTACGGCGCGGGCAGCTACACCCCGATCATCCCGGTCACCTACTGGAGCTTCCGCTTCATGATCGCCTTCGGGTTGGCCGCCGCCGCGATTGCCCTGCTGGTGCTCTGGAGCCAGCGCAAGGGTCGCACCCCGAGCAGCAAGTGGCTGCTGCGCGCCGGGCTGGCCATGCCGGTGCTGCCGTTGCTGGCCAACTCGTTCGGCTGGATCTTCACCGAGATGGGCCGCCAGCCGTGGATCGTCTTCGGCGAGATGCTCACCCGCAACGGCGTGTCCCGCAGCGTCTCGCTGACCGAGGTGCTCACCTCGTTCACCGCCTTCACGCTGATCTACGCCGTCCTCGCCGTGATCGAGGTGAAGCTGCTGCTGCGCTACGCCAAGGCCGGTGTGCCGGACGTCAGCGAAGAGCACCCCATCGACGACACCCACGACGACGCCGAGCGTCCGCTCGCCTTCGCCTACTGATCCCGGAGCCCATCGTGGAACTGACCACCATCTGGTTTCTCCTCGTCGCCGTGCTGTTCACCGGGTACTTCATCCTGGAGGGCTTCGACTTCGGCGTCGGCATGCTGCTGCCCGTGCTCGGCCGCGACGACCGGGAACGCCGCGTCCTGATCAACACCATCGGCCCGGTCTGGGACGGCAACGAGGTGTGGCTGATCACCGCCGGCGGGGCCATGTTCGCCGCCTTCCCCGAGTGGTACGCCACCCTCTTCTCCGGCTTCTACCTGCCGCTGCTGCTGATCCTGCTGGCCCTGATCGCCCGGGGGGTGGCCTTCGAATACCGGCACAAGCGCCCCGAGGCGTCCTGGAAGCGCCGCTGGGACGCCGCCATCGTGGTGGGCTCGCTGCTGCCGGCGATCCTGTGGGGCGTCGCCTTCGCCAACATCCTGCGCGGTGTGCCGTTGGACGCCGAGCACGAGTACGTCGGCGGCCTGCTCAACCTGCTCAACCCGTACGCCCTGCTGGGCGGCGCGACCACCCTCGCGCTGTTCCTCACCCACGGCGCGGTGTTCCTCGCCCTGAAGACCACCGGTGACATCCGCGTCCGTGCGGGCGCCCTCGCGGTGCGCCTGGGTGTCGGCGCCGCCGTGCTCGCGGTCGGGTTCCTCACCTGGACGTTGAGCATCCGCTCCAGCCCGGCCGCCGTCGTGCTCGCCGTCGGCGCGGCCCTCGCCCTGCTCGGTGGTCTCGCCGCCGCCAAGGTACGCCGGGAGGGCTGGGCGTTCACCGGCACCGCCGTGGCGATCGGCCTGGCCGTGGCGACCCTGTTCGCGGCGCTGTTCCCGAACGTGATGCCCTCCACCCTGGACGCCGCCGGCACGTTGACCACCACCAACGCGGCCTCCACCCCCTACACCCTGAAGATCATGACCTGGGTGGCGGTGATCTTCACCCCGATCGTGCTGGCCTACCAGGGCTGGACGTACTGGGTGTTCCGCAAGCGCATCGGCGTGGCCAACATCCCGCAGCACTGAGCGACGGTCGTCACCGCCACCGCCACCGCCACCGCGCCGATCTTGCAGTTTCGGTCGCCGAAATGCATGTAATGCCTCTTATGGTGAGGCAGGAGGTGCAAGATCGGCGCGGTGTAAATCGGCGGTCGGCGCGGGGCGGTGCGGCTACGGTGTGCCGATGCCCGCCACCGCGCACGTTCGCGAACTCACCGCCGACGACCTCGACGCCGCCTGGGAGCTGGGCCGGTTCGCGTTCGGCTCCGACCCGCAGCGCCCCGCGAACGCGTCCGCCGTGGTGCCCGGCCTGACCCGTTACGGCGCGTTCGACGACGCCGGTCGGCTCGTCGGCAAGGCCGTCGACCTGCATCACGACCAGTGGTGGTCCGGGCGGGCGGTGCCGGCCGCCGACGTGGCCGGGGTGGCGGTCGCCCCCGAGGCCCGTGGCCGGGGCGTGGCCCGTGCCATGCTCACCGCCCTGCTGGCCGGCGCCCGCGACCGTGGGGCAGCGATCAGCGCGCTCTACCCGACCGTCGCGGCCCCCTACCGGGCCTGCGGTTGGGAGGCCGCCGGTGTGCTGCGGACCGTCGATCTGGCCACCGCCTCGCTGCCCCGGCACCGGCCCGCCTCGCATCTGGCCGTCCGTGCCGGCACCCCAGCCGATCTGTCCGCCGTCGCCGACCTGTACGAGCGGGTCACCCGACACCGAAACGGGATGCTGACCCGCCGGGGCGAGCTGTTCGACTTCTTCGCCGCCGATGGCGGCCTGCCCGGCGACGGGCTCACCCTCGTCGAGGACGACGGCAACCTGGTCGGCTACGCCACCTGGCAGCGGGGTCGCGGCTACGGTGCCGACTCCGTGCTCACCGTCGACGAGGCCCTGGCCGTCACCGCTGAGGCCGCCCGGGAACTCGTGGGGGTGCTCGGCAGTTGGGCCAGCGTCGCACCGACCCTGCGGCTGTGCCCCCTCGACGGCGACGCCGTCAGCCCTCACCTGCCATTGGAGTCGGCCCGCGACCACGAGCGGGACCTGTGGATGCACCGACCGGTCGACGTCGCCCGCGCGGTGAGCGCGCGGGGTTGGCCGGCCCACGCCCGGGGCGCCGTCGACTTCGCCCTCGCCGACCCGCTCGCCGAGTGGAACACCGGCACCTGGCGGTTGAGCGTCGCCGACGGCGCCGCCGAGCTGACCCGGATCAGCGGTGAGGCGGACCTGCGGCTGGACGTACGCGGCTTCGCCCTGCTCTACGCCGGAGCCGCGCACGCCCGCTCGGTCGCGCAGGCCGGGCTGCTGCACCACGGCGCCGGTGTCGACCCGGCCGCTCTCGACCTGCTGGTCGCCGGCGGGCCGGCGCAGCTGCTCGACTACTTCTGACCGGTCGGGCCTCGCGGTAACGCTGTCGAGGGTGGTGTCCGGTCAGGCTGGGATCGCCGCCAGCTCAGCGTTCGCGCGCTGGGTGATCAGGGTGAGCACCCGGGCGGCGGCGCTCGCCTGCTCGGTCGGGATGTCCCCGTACAGCCGGGCGGTGATGTCCGTGACGGCGGCGGAGACGCGGCGCTGGGTGGCGTGACCGGCGTCGGTGAGCCGTACCTGCGGCTCGGGAGCGCGGTCGTCGACGTGCGCGAGGTCGGTATCGACGAGGTGGGCGAGCACGTCGCGCACCGCCTGCTCGTCGACCTTGAGGGTGCTGGTGATCCGGTGGACGAGCCGGGCCCGGTCGACGGCGCCGTCGGCGAGGACGTTGAGCGCGAGCACCTGCCCGAAGCTGAGCCCGAGCGGGGCGACGGCACGTTCGAGCAGTGCCCGGGTGGCGTAGTGGGCCTGGCCGATGACCTGGCCGTTGAGGGCGGGGACGGTGGACATGACGCCTCCTTCGAAACGTTGGCCACGCCAACGTTGGAGCCGCCAACGTAACACCTGATCGTGGGTCGCGCCAACGATTACTGGTAGGCTGCGCCCATGGATCACGCGGCCCCGCAGTCACCCGCCGGGCTCAGCACCACCCCGAGCTGGCTGCTCAACCAGACCGCCAGCCACGCCGCCCGCCTGCTCAGCGAGGGCTTCGCCGCACACGACCTGCGCGGCTACCACTACCGGCTGCTCGCCTCGCTGGCCGAGGACGGCCCCGCCAGCCAGGCCGACCTCGGGCGACGCTGCGGCATCGACCGCAGCGACGTCGTGGCGGCCGTCAACGACCTGGCCGGTCGGGGACTCGTCGTACGCGCCCCCGACCCGGCCGATCGCCGCCGCAACATCATCAGCAGCACCGACGCCGGCACCGCCGAGGCACGCCGGATGGGCGACACCGTCGACCGCGTCCAACGCGATCTGCTCGCCCCACTGTCCAATACCGAGCGCGCGCAGCTGACGCGACTGCTCACCCGGCTGCTGGAGCACCACAGCCGGCACTGACCCGCCTCAGCGGGCCTCGCGCAGCTCCGCCAGCCGGGCCTCGATCTCGGCCAGCTCCGCGCGCAGCTTGTCCGCCTGCTGCTCCGCCTCGGCCCGCTCGGTGCCGAGAATGTGCTCCACCGCCTCCTGAACGCCCGGCACGTCGACCAGGGCCACCATCTTCAACGCCTCGGCCGGCTTCACCACGTACGGCTTCGCGAGCGCCTTGGTGCCCTGCTGCGCGGCAACGGTCCACTCACCGTCGGCGTACGCCAGGGTCACCGTGAGGCCCGCCGGCCCCTTCGGCTTGACGGCCTTGACCGCCCGCCGCGCCGGCGGCTTCTCCGTCTGCTCCACCTTCGGCTCCTCCTGACGCTGCACGGGCACCCGCGGCGTGTCCAACACGAACTCCGGTGCCGCCACCGCCGGCGACTCCTGCGGCTCCGGCTCCGGTTTCGGCTCCACCACCCGGCGAGTCACGCCCTTGGGCGCCACGGCCAGATCGGCGGGGGAGAACGGCAACTCGTCGCGGCCGAAGCGCACCACCACGAACTCGTCGGACACCTCAGGGTCGGTCAGCTCGATCACCTGACCGACCTGACCGGCGATCTGCCCCGCCGCCGCAGTGAACACCACCCGTGGCTTACGCCCGGCCGCCAACGCCTCCCGGATGCTCTGCACCTCGCTAGTGGACAAACCCTGGCCGGCATCCATCACAACCCTCTTCCGTACACCTGTTTGATTGCTGTCTTGATACCAGCCGGCTGCGACACCCGCCGCACGGGGCTCGCGCCCGCTCAGCCGCCCAACGCCCGCAGCGCCCGGTCCGCGTGGTCGTTCATGCTGACCTCGCTGTGGATCACCTCGATGATTCGCCGGTCCGCACCGATCACGAACGTCATCCGCTTCATGCTCAACGGCCCCAACGGAAGCCGCCGCTTGACCCCGAACTGCTGCGCCACCGTCCCGTCCTCATCCGACAGCAGCGGATAGTCGAAGCCGTGCAGCTTGGAGAACTCCGCCTGCTTCGCCACCGGGTCCCGGCTGATGCCCACCCGCGACGCGCCCAGCGCCGTGAACTCCGCCGCGAGGTCCCGGAAGTGGCAGCTCTCCGCCGTGCACCCCCGGGTCATCGCCGCCGGGTAGAAGAACAGCACCACCGGCCCGGCCGCCAGGAACTCCGACAGCCGCCGTGGCGTGCCCGTCTCATCCGGCAGCTCGAAATCCTGCACCACATCGCCGACACCCACACCCGTCACCGCGCACCTCCGTTGTCCGATCGAACGCGCGGTGAGCGTAAGCGATCAGGCCCAGAGCGCCGCCACCTCGTCCACCACCACCGCGGCCTGTGCCCGTCCGGCCCGCGCCGCGCCCGCCCGCCGCGCCGGGTCCAGCACGTTGCGGCCGATCGCCGAACGCGCCGCCGCGTCCGGCGTCACCACTGCCACCCGCGACCCGGCGACCCGCAACTCGGCCACCTGTGCGGACAACCGTGGCATCGGCCCGAACGCCGCCGACGTCGGCGCGATCACCAGCACCCGTCGCGCGCCCGCCGCCAGATCGGCGTTCACGGACGAGCGCATCCCACCGTCGACGTAGCGGCGCGCGCCGACCGTCACCGGCGGCCACACCCCGGGCACGGCGCAACTCGCGCCCACCGCGTCGACCAGAGACACCCCGCTGTCGCGGTCGAACACCACGAACTCACCGGAGGACGCGTCCACCGCCGTGATCAGCAACCGCCGCGCCGGCCACTCCCGGGCCGGGAGGCGAGCCTCGATCACCGCGCGTCGCGACGCCTCCGACGGGGTACGCGCCGCCACCGCCATCGCCCCGATCCGGGCTCGTGAGCGCACCGCGTCACGGGTACGGCCACCGGCCCACACCAGCCGCGCCAGCGCCGCGAAGCCCAACCGTGCCGCCACCTCGCTCGACGGTGGCGCCAGCTGCTCCTCGTAGAACTGCTCCAGGGGCAACCCGGAACACACCTGCGCGCCGACCACCGAGCCCGCCGACGTACCCACCACCAGATCCGCGCCGGTGACGGGCACGCCCCGCTCGACCAGCCCCGCCAGCAGCCCCAGCTCCCAGGCCACCCCGGTCACCCCGCCACCACCGAGCACCAACGCCCGCTGCATGTGACTCTCCTCTCGACGACCGACCCGCGCCGGTCACGGTAGCGTCGGCGCGGCTGCTCCGCATCCATCGACAACCCGGGGGAGGACACCGTGGCACCCGTCACCGTCATCACCGGCGGCGGCCGCGGCATCGGCGCGGCCACCGCCCGCCGCCTGGCCGGGGCCGGTCATCACATCGCCCTGTGCTACCGCCGCGACGACGCCGCCGCCAGCGCCGTCCTGGCCGACCTGCGCGCCGTCGGCGCGCAGGCCATCGCGGTACGCGCCGACACCACCGACCCCGACCAGGTCACCGAGCTGTTCGACGCCGCCGCGCAGCTCGGCCCGCTCACCGGCCTGGTCAACAACGCCGGCGTCACCAGCCCCATCGGGCCCTTCACCGAACTGCGTGTCGACGACCTGCGCCGGGTCGTCGACGTCAACCTCATCGGGTACGTCCTCTGCGCCCAGCAGGCCGCCCGCCGACTGACCGACGGCGGCGCCATCGTCAACGTCTCGTCGGCGGCCGCGACCCTCGGCAGCCCGGGGGAGTACGTGCACTACGCGGCGGTGAAGGCCGCCACCGACACCCTCACCGTGGGCCTCGCCAAGGAGCTCGCCCCGAAGGGCATCCGGGTCAACGCCGTCGCACCCGGAATCGTACGCACCGACATCCACGCCGACTCCGGCGTACCCGATCGCCCCGACTCCGCGGCCGGTCGCATCCCGCTGGGCCGTGCCGGCGAACCCGACGAGATCGCCGCCGCCATCGCCTGGCTGCTCAGCCCGGACGCCTCGTACGCCACCGGGACGGTGCTGCGCGTCTCCGGCGGCCTGTGACGGGGGTGCCGCGCCGCGGTGCGGTGCGGCACCCCCGCACGGCACCTCAGTGGGTGAACAGCTTCGCCGCCGTGATCAGC
This sequence comes from Micromonospora sp. LH3U1, assembly GCF_028475105.1. Taxonomy (NCBI): domain Bacteria; kingdom Bacillati; phylum Actinomycetota; class Actinomycetes; order Micromonosporales; family Micromonosporaceae; genus Micromonospora; species Micromonospora sp. LH3U1. Next base: position 3,617,076 of record NZ_CP116936.1, read on the forward strand.
GTCTGCACCACCCCGTAGCCGAGCAGCGCCGCCACCACCAACCAGGAGATCCACAACCGGGTCTGCTGCCCGCGTCGGCTGTCGTCGCTCATCGCGTACCACTCCTCTGCGCCGTCTTGTCCTCGTCCACGTCCCGATCTGCCGACGGTTCGTGGTAGCGCTGCGGTACCGGCCGCACCAACAGGTTCGCCACGAAGCCCACGGCCAGCACGCCCACCATGGTGAACAGCGCCGGCCGGTACGCCGCCGCCGTCAACGTGCCCGGTTTGCCCTGCGCGTCGAGGAACCCGTTGACGATCAGCGGGCCCGCGATCCCGGCCGCCGACCAGGCGGTCAGCAGCCGGCCGTGGATCGCGCCGACCTGGAAGGTGCCGAACAGGTCCCGCAGGTACGCCGGCACGGTGGCGAACCCGCCGCCGTAGAACGACAGGATCACGCAGGCCAACAGCACGAACAGCGCCGTCGCGGTCTGCCCGACGAGGGCCAGCAGCGCGTAGAGCACCATGCCGACACCCAGATACACCATGTAGATCGGCTTGCGGCCGATGACGTCCGACGTGGACGACCACGCGAACCTGCCGGCCATGTTGAACAGCGACAGCAGTCCCACGAACCCGCCGGCCGCCGCGACGGTCACCGCTGAGGTGCCGTTGTCGCGGAAGAAGTCCTGGATCATCGGGCTGGCCTGCTCCAGGATGCCGATGCCGGCCGTCACGTTGCAGAACAGCACCACCCACAGCAGCCAGAACGAACGGGTCTTCACCGCGTTCGCGGCCGACACGTTCGCCATGGTGACCAGCGGCTTCGCCGCCACACTCGCGGGGTCGAAGCCAGCCGGCCGCCAGCCCTCCGCCGGCACCCGCACGTTCGCCACCCCGAACATCATGATCACGAAGTAGCCCAGGCCGAGCGTCACGAACAGCCACACCAGCGCGCTGCCCGACGCCGTCGAGCCCGCGTTCGACGGGTCGTAACCGGGGTCGTAGAACGACAACAGTTGCCGGGACAGCGGAGAGGCGACCATCGCCCCACCACCGAACCCCATGATCGCCAACCCGGTGGCCAGACCCGGCCGGTCCGGGAACCACTTGATCAGGGTGGAGACGGGGGAGATGTACCCGATTCCCAGACCGATGCCGCCGAGCAACCCGTACCCCAGGTACAGCAGCCACAGTTGCTTCGTGGCGATGCCCAGCGAGCCCACCAGGAAGCCCACCGCCCAGAAGCAGGCGGACACGAACATCGCCTTACGCGGCCCGTTCGCCTCCACCCAGGTCCCGGCGACCGCGGCGGACAACCCGAGCATCACGATCGCGATGCTGAAGATCACCCCGATCGCGGTCTGACTGGTGTCGAAGTGGGCGATCAGCGAGTTCTTGTAGACGCTGGTCGCGTAGACCTGGCCGATGCAGAGGTGGATGGCCAACGCCGCGGGGGGTATGAGCCAACGGCTGTAACCGGGTGGCGCGACGGTGTGCCGACGATCGAGTGCGGAAAGCATGCGCTGCTTCCTCTCCGAAGCGGACGAGAAACGTCCCGCACAACGTGCCCACACCACGCGGAAGCGGCAAACCTCACCGTCGCCGGACGGTCGCTCCGCTGAGCTGAGCGGTCAGTCAGCGTCCATCGCGACGCACCGACGCGCGGCGTGATCGCCGCTACCGCAGGTCCGGGATGTGCCAGCCGCCCGCCAACGCGTCCGCGTCCGCCGGGCCCCAGGTGCCCTTGTCGTACGGCTGCACCTCGGCCGCCAGATCCAGGATCGGCTCGACGATGCGCCACTCCTGCTCGATCGTCTCCGCGCGAGCGAACCTCAGATGCTGCCCGTCCATCGCGTCGTCGAGCAGCCGCTCGTACGCCTCCTGACGCCGGCCGAACGCCGCGCCGAAGTCGACCGACAGGTCCACCGGACGGCTGGTCACCTCGGCGCCCGGGCTCTTCGCCTGGATCGACATCGTGATGCCGTCACCGCGACCGAGCCGGAACCGCAGCAGGTTCGCGGGCGCCATGGCACCACCCTCGGCCGGGATGAGCGAACGCTGTGGCTGCTTGAACTCGACCACCACCTCCGTCGCCGTCCCCGGCAGGGACTTGCCGGTCCGCAGGTGGAACGGCACACCCGACCAGCGGGGGGAGTCGACCGTCAGACGGGTGGCCACGAACGTCTCCGTGTTCGAGTCCGCAGCGACGCCCGGCTCGTCGCGGTAGCCGGCGTACTGCCCCCGCACCGTCGACTGCGGCGACAGCGGTTCGATCTGCCGCAGCACCGCCGCCTCCGCCTCGCGGAACGCGTCCGTGTCGTCGGCGGCCGGCGCCTCCATGGCGATCAGCGCGACGACCTGCAGGATGTGGTTCTGCAGCACATCCCGGGTGGCGCCCACCCTGTCGTAGAAGCCGGCGCGGCCCTGCGTGCCGAAGCCCTCAGCGAGGGTGACCTGCACGTTGTCGATGTGCTGGTTGTTCCACAGCGGTTCGAACAACCGGTTGGCGAACCGGAAGGCGTAGAGGCCCTCGACGGCCTCCTTGCCCAGGTAGTGGTCAATGCGGAAAACACGCTGCGGGTCGAACGCCGCGCGCAGCGTACGGTCCAACTCCCGGGCGGAGGTCAGGTCACGCCCGAACGGCTTCTCCACGATCACCCGGCCCCGGTCGGCGAGACCGACCGCCGCCAGGCCCTCGACGACGGCACCGAACACCGCCGGCGGGATCGCCAGGTAGAAGATCGGCCGCTCGGCGCCCCGCAGGCGCTCGGCGAGCCGTTGGTACGTGGTGGGGTCCGCGTAGTCGCCGGAGATCATCGACAGGTTGCGCGCGAGGGCGTCGAACGCCTCGTCGTCGACCTCGTCATTGGCCTCGGTGACCGATTTGCGGGCCGTGGTGACCAGTTGCTGATCATCCCAGGGGGAGCGGGCCACGCCGATCACCGGGACGTCGAGGCGACCGCGGCGGCTCAACTCGTACAGCGCCGGGAACAGCTTCTTCGAGACGAGATCTCCCGTGACGCCGAACAGCACCACCGCGTCGGAGCGCATGTGCATGGCACTTCCATTCGATCATGAGAACCTGATCTTCCGAACGGACAACCACCCGACCCGCCCCGAGAATTCCCTGTCCACGTCCCACGTGAGCTCCGCGACAGAAGCGCCGCCCTACGGCGTACCCCTGGGATGTTGCTGCGGGCACCGGCCGCGACGGCCGGTGCCCGCATCGACGGTCAGCGACCGCAGGTGGTGTCCAGAGCCTTCAGGGTCGGGTCCAGATCCGGAGCCTCCACCTCGGTCGCCAGATTCTCCAACCCGCGCCCCGCCCTGCCCGCCCCGCCCTGCCGCCCCGAGCCCTGCCCCGCTCTGCCGCCCCGCGCCCTGCCCCCGCCCCGCTCTGCCGCCCCGCGCCCTGCCCCGCCGATCTAGGGCAAATCGTCGTTGGATGATCTTTGATCACAACGATTTGCCCTAGATCGACGAAGGCTGGCGGGCGGCAGGGCGCGGGGCGGCAGGGCGGCGGGCGGGCGCCGTACGCAGCTGCGGATCCACCGCCGTTGGCGCCTCCGTTGCGGACGTCCTGCGCGAGCGCCGTGTAGTGACCTCGCACCTTCTCGCCCTGCTCCTTGGCGCTGACCGGCTTGTCGATCGCGGCAATGGCGTCGTCCGCCATGGCGACGAAGTGCTTCTTGACCACGTCGAGGGTGATATCGCAGACCTGCTTGCTGTTCGCCGCGACATCGACCGTGGGACTCGGCGCGGCGGCCGCCGACGGCGCGGTGCTCCCCGCGTCCTCCTTCGGCGAAGGGTCGCAGCCAACAGCGAGACCAGCGACCGCGACCAGGGTCAGGATGGTACGGACAGGCTTACCCATCATCTGTCGGTAGTGGAAGGGAGACTGCCGTCATGACTCCATCCCTCGGCACCGTTGTCGTCACGGGCGCCGCCGGCCGCATCGGCACCATCGTCCGACAACGCCTGCGCGACGAGGTCCGCCATCTCGTGCTCGTCGATCGCGAGCCACTGGAGGTGCAATCGCCGGCAGAACGAGTCATCCGCCTGGATCTGACCGACCTCGACGCCGTGGTCGCGGCGTTCGATGGCGCCGACGTGGTGGTCCACCTCGCCGGCGTGCCGGACGAGGCGCCGCTCGCGGAGCTGTTGGACGCCAACGTGCTGGGCACGTTCCACGTGCTCGAGGCCGCCCGCCGGCAGCAGGTCGACCGGGTCGTCCTCGCCAGCAGCAACCGGGTCACCGGCTTCCATCCCGTCGGAAGGATCGTCCACCCCGATGACCCGGTACGACCGGACGGACTCTACGGAGTCAGCAAGGTGGCAATCGAGGCTCTCGCCCGCCTGTATGCGGACAAGTTCGCCCTGTCCGTGGTGTGCCTGCGCATTGGTAGCTTCGAGGACAGGCCGCACGAAGCTCGATATCTCGCCACCTGGCTCAGCCCGCGCGACTGCGTGGGTTTCATCCGGGCGGCCATCACCGCGCCCAGCGTGTCCTTCGTGACCGCCTACGCCGTGTCGGCCAACACCCGCCGGTTCTGGGACCTGGACGCGGCCATCCAACTCGGCTACACGCCGGTCGACAACGCCGAAGACCACGCCGCCCACGTCGCGGGCGCCGAGGACGACATCGACTCCGACGCCCCCCAGGGTGGCGCATACGCCAGTGCCGACTACTCCCTCCCGCACATCCACCCCCGTTTCCAGTGAGGCCTGCTGGCCGGCGCGCACACCTCGACACCGCACTGGGCCACCGCACCTGCGCCGTCGTCACCACGGTCGGTGGCGGGAAAGGGAGAACGGGACGGGCGGCCCAGACGAACGCTTCGCGCAACAGACCGAACGCTGCCGCGCGTCGACCGCGTCCGACGGTCCTGGTCAGGCGCGTCAACCGCGGACGGCAGGTGGGTTGACCGACCCCAACACAGCCCCTATCGTTCCCGTAAGTAGAACGGCGTACGGCTCAGTCGAACGATTTGGCGGTAAGTAGTGGTCGAGGCAGCTCTGGGCATCATCGTTCCACCGGCCAACCCTACGGTTGAGCCCGAGCTTCGCCGTCTGCTGCCGCCACGGCTCCGCTACCACGTCGCCCGGCTGCCGGTCGTGAACGGTGCACTCGCGCAGCGGCTGGATCGGTACGCCGAGTTGCTGCCGGACACCGCCGCCACCCTGCACGGCCTGGACGTGCGAGCCACCTACGTCGCCTGCACCGGCTGCTACTACCGACCGGGGCCGGCCGACGCGCACCGCACCGACGGGGCTGCGACCGAGCGGCTCGGTACGCCGGTGTTCGGCGCGGCGAGCGCGGTGCGGCAGGTGCTCGACCGCCTCGCAGTGCGGTCACTGACCCTGATCTCGCCGTACCCGGACTGGCTCACCGAGCAGGCGGCGGCATTTTGGCGGGCGACCGGCCGCAGTGTCGGCACGCCCGTGCGAGTGCCCGGCACGGGCGCCATCTACGACCTGACCTTAAGCACCGTGCGCGACACCGTGCGGCAGACGCTGCGGGCGCCGGCCGACGGGTTCCCACCCGGGCACGCGGTGCTGCTGACCGGCACAGGCGCGCCCAGCCTCGACGTCCTCGACGAGGTCCTGCCGGAGGCGCCGGTGCCGGTGCTCTCGTCGAACCTGGCGGGCGCCTGGCAGCTGTTGGAGATCGCCGGTGCAACCCACCTGGCGAGCGAGTCGCACAGCCCGGCGCTACGGCACCTGGCCACGGCCCTCGCTCAGCCCCCCTTGACCGGAGTCGTCGGCCGTGTCGCCGGCGGGAAGGAGTGAACGTGGCGCCACCCGTGGAAGCACCGGTCGTCGTCCTCGGCGGCGGACCGGTGGGCATGGTGACAGCCCTCGCCCTGGCCCGACGCGACATTCCGGTGATCGTTCTCGAACGCGGCCACGACGAGGTGCAGTCGGAATGGCGGGGCTCGACCGTTCACCCGCCGACGACCGAGCTGCTCGACGAGCTCGACCTGGCCGCCCCGCTGCTCAAGGAAGCGGTCCGGGTGCAGCGGCTGGACTACCGCGACCTTGAGCTGACCGAGTCCGCCTGCTTCTCCTACGACGTTCTCGAGGGCGAGACCCGGTATCCCTTCCGGCTGCAGTACGAGCAGTACAAGCTGGTCCGCCTGCTGCGCCGCGCGGTCAGCGAGGCGCCGAACGTCGACATGCGGTTCGGACACGACGTGGTCGGGTTGCGGCAGGACGACACGCGCGTCGACTTGGACGTCGCGGTCGGCGACGCCCGAACCACGGTGACCGGCCGGTGGGTGGTGGCCGCCGACGGCGCACACAGCACCGCCCGCAAACTGCTCGACGTCCCGTTCCCCGGCTTCACGTACCCGTCCCTGAGCCTGGTGGTGGCCACACCGTTCCGCTTCGAGGACGCGGTGCCCGATCTCGGCGCGGTCGGATACTGGTCCGGCCCGAAGGGCCGCTTCTCGCTGATCAGGACACCGGACATCTGGCGCGCGGCGCTGTCGACGGCGACCGGAGTCGACGACGAACCGCCTCCGGGAACCCACCCGGCGTTCCTGGCCGCCGTCGCGCTTCTGCTGGGCGGTCGGCCCGACGCCCGCGAGCTGCCGCTGAGCCAGCACCAGCTGTACCGCAGCCATCAGCGGCTCGCGGCCTCCTTCCGGCTCGGGCGGGTGCTGCTGGCCGGCGACGCCGCCCACCTGAGCAGCACCACCGGCGGCATGGGCCTGAACTCGGGCATCCACGACGCGGTGGCGGTCGCCACCGCGCTGGCCGAGCCCAACCAGGACACGGCGACCACCGAGTACGCGCAGCGTCGCCGATCCATCGCCGAACGTTTCGTCCAGCCGACGACGACCGAGAATCGCACCTCGGCGGACGGGGTTGAACTGGTCGGGCGCCGCGAACGGCTGGTCCGCCTTCGGGCACTCGCCGAGAACCCCGACGATGCCCGAACGTACCTTCGGCGTGTCAGTATGCTCGGGATCCAGCACTAGACGCCGGGCGTCCACACAGCAAGGTCGGACCGACCGCTGGCGTGCCCTGAATGCACGGACGAGAGGTTGTCGAATGGGGAGCAGCGGTGCCGGTAACTGAACCAGAGGACGGCCATCGCTACACGACGAGTGGTCTGGGTCGCGCGCTGTCCGTGATCGACCTGCTCGCCGAACGCAGCCCGGAGATGATCGGGGTCTCCACTGTGGCGCGAGAGCTGAACCTGCCCAAGGCGGTGGCGCACCGCATCCTCAAGGAGTTGACGGCCAACCAGTTCGTCACCTTCGACGAGGGGACCCGGCGGTATCGGCTCGGGCCGGGCGCTCTGGCGGTCGGTCTGGCCGCACTGCGCGCCATCGACGTCCAGGCGATCACGAACCGGCACATGCGGCGGCTGGTGGAGGTCACGGGGGAAACCGCGACGCTGTCGATGCGGCAGGGCTGGGTGCGGGTCTACACCGACCAGGTGCTCTCGCCGCATGAGATCCGGATGTCCGTCACGCTCGGCTCCCGACATTCGCTGGTCGCGGGCTCGTCGTCCAAGGCGATCCTGGCGGCGCTGCCCGACGCCGAGGTGGCCGAATATCTCGCTACCCACGAGCTGATCCCGGTTACCGCGGCCACCATCACGTCGGTCGAGCAGCTCTGGGCTGACCTGCGGGTGGTCCGCCAGCAGGGCTACGCGGTGAGCCGGGGTGAACGGCAGGCCGGCGCGGCGAGCGTGGCGGCGCCCATCCGGCTCGCCTCGGGCGAGGTCTACGGGTCGCTGTCGCTGTGTGGCCCACAGGACCGCTTCTCGTCGCGGCTGCTGGCCGAGTACGGCGAGCTGGTGGCCGACGCCGCCCGCCAGGCCAGCGCCGAGTTGGGCTACCAGTCCGCCCCGGCCGAGACGGACCAGCAACCGGTGGAGCGCAAGCGGGTCGCCCGGAGTCAGGCGACCCGGACCGCCGCGGACCAGGCCGCGACCAGTTCGACCGAGGTCGTCGTCTCGCAGAAGTAGAAGCCCAGGTTGCGGATCGCCGGCTCGGCGAGGTCCGCGCGGGTCCAGCCGACCAGATCGGTCGGCATCGTGGCGGCCAGGTCCGCCATGTACGCGTCACGGATGGTGGAGTCCACGCAGACGTTGGCGGCCGTGCCGACCACCACCACGTGGTCGCGTCCGTGCGCGCGCAGCAAATTGTGCAGGGGCGTGCCGACGAAGGCGCTGTAGCGCGTCTTTTCCAGGTGGCAGTCGCCCTGCTCGGGCCGCAGGCCGTCGGCGAGCTCGGCGCCCCAGGAACCCGCGGCGCAGACGCTGAGCGGGCTGCGGCCCATCGCCTCGGCGCGTGCCCGCCTCGCCGGTGACACGAGCTGCTCGTGGGCGGCCTGGCGTACCCAGATGACCAGGCAACCGGCGGTCCGGGCCCGGCCGAGGAAGTCCGGCAACCGGCGGGCCAGATCGCTGTTCACACCGACGTCGGCGCCGAGCTTCGCCATGGCGCCGGTGGGGGCGCAGAAGTCGTTCTGCATGTCGATGACCAGCACTGCCGTGCGCCGCGTCGGGTGTTCCATGACAGTTCCTCCGGTGTTGGGCGATTGGTAAGGAACTAGTGGTATGGAGTCGGGTCCCGCGAACCATTGACCTTGCCGGCGAACATAGCTTACGTTCCCTCCAACAGAACGGCGTACTGCACAAGCGAACAAAATCTCGCGGTATTCGCGGACCGGTCGGTGACAGGGGTAGCCATGAGTGCGATCAAAGTGGAGGGCGTCAGCAAGGTCTTCGCCGGCGCCGGCGGGCAGTCGATGCTCGCGCTGAGCGACGTCTCGCTCGACATCGCCGACGGTGAGTTCGTCGTGCTACTCGGTCCGTCCGGGTGCGGCAAGACGACACTGCTGCGGATCATCGGCCAGTTGGAGAGCCCGACCGTGGGGCGGGTACGACTCGACCACGGCGCACGGAACGACAACGCCGACCGCCCGCTGGGCTTCGTCTTCCAGGAGGCCACCCTGATGCCCTGGCGGTCGACGGGCGCCAACGTCGCCCTGCCGCTGGAGATGGCCGGCGTCGGTCGGCGGGAGCGCACGGACAGGGTCCGCGAGATGCTGACCCTCGTCGGGCTTCCCGAGGCGGAGAACAAGCTCCCACACCAACTGTCCGGCGGCATGCGACAGCGGGTCTCCATCGCCAGGGCGTTGGCGCACGACCCGCAGGTGCTGCTCATGGACGAGCCCTTCGGCGCCCTGGACGCGCAGACCCGCGACATGATGAACGCGGAGTTGCAGCGCATCTGGCTGGAGCAGCGCAAGACGGTCGTCTTCGTGACGCACTCCGTCTCCGAGGCGGTGTTCCTGGCCGATCGCATCGTGATGCTGGGGACCAAGCCCGGGCACATCCACTCCATCACCGAGGTGACGCTGCCGCGACCGCGCACCCTCGCCATGACCGAGTCCGCCGAGTTCCGCGCCCTCGCTACCGAGCTGCGCCGCCAGATCGGCGAGGTGCAGGAAAACGAAATCCGACCCGCCGTCTCGGCCTGAGCAGCACTCGAGGTGTCGCACGTGACCACTACAGAACAGCGCCACCCGGCGCCGACGTCGTCCTCTGGACAACCGCTGCGTCCCCCGCCGCCGACCTGGTCGCAGCGACTGCGCAACAACCGCTGGCTGTCCTTCTACACCAGTCCTCTGCTGGTCGTGTTGTTCCTCGTGGCCTGGAAGGTCTACGTCGAGGTCACCGACCTGTCCCGGTTCGTGCTGCCGGCGCCGGAGGCGGTGTTCACCTCGTTCGTCGAGCAGATCACCGACCCGTTCGTGTGGCAGACCCACATCTGGACGACCTTCTACGAGGTCATGATGGGCCTGGCACTGGCCATCGTCCTGGGCGTGGGCCTCGGCTTGATGATCGGCAAGTCGCCGCTGTTCGACCGGATCGCCCGGCCGTTCATCGTCGCCACCCAGGTGGTGCCGAAGGTCGCGCTGGTGCCGCTGTTCATTCTCTGGCTCGGCTTCGGCCCGTCGTCGAAGGTAGTCATGGCGGCGTTGCTGGCCTTCTTCCCGCTGCTGATCAACACCTCGTTCGGCGTCCGTTCGGTGCCACGCTCCATGCACGACCTGATGACGACGCTGAAGGCGTCGCGCTGGGAGCGGTTCTGGAGGGCCGACCTGCCGTACACGATGCCGTTCATCCTGGCCGGCATGGAGCTGGCGGTCGTCCAGGCGACCATCGGCGCGATCGTCGGTGAGTACCTCGGCGGCGACAAGGGCCTCGGCCGGTACGCGGTCAACCTGCAGAACGGCCTCCAGGTCGACAAACTGTTCGGCGCGATCCTGATCATGGCCTTGTTCGGCTTCACCCTCTACAGCATCGTGACCGGCGCCCGCCGGCTCCTGATCCCCTGGCACGAGTCCGTGCAGCCGCGACGCACGCCCTGACGGGCCGCGCCCCGCACCCTCACTCCGATCCATGGTCGGCGCCGCGACGCGGCGCGGGCAGATACCTCCTTGCCTCTATCCGTCGCACCTCATCCATCCCTTCCTCGGCTCCGGGAGATTCTCATGAGAAATGACCGTTCCATCGGCACACCGGTCTCGCGGCGCTCGCTCCTGCGGGCCGGCACCACCGCCGGGCTCCTGCTGCCCAGCGCCGGCGGCATGACCCTGCTGCTCAGTGGCTGCGGCGGCGACGACGACAACAAGGTCAACGCCGACGGCAGCATCTCCGGCTCGTACATGACCGCCTCCGGCATGACGCTGAGCTTCGTGGAGACGATGGTCGCCAAGGAGCGCGGCTTCTTCGCCGAATACGGCCTGAAGCTGGACATCAAAGGTGGGCAGGGCACCGCCACGGCCATCCAGGCGGTCCTCGGCGGTTCGGCCGACCTGACCCGGGCCAACGGCATCAACGCGATCATCGCGGTGGCCAACGAGCAAGCGCCGTTCATCAGCATCGCCGGCGTGCGGCAGAAGTCGCAGTTCGAGGTGGTGTCCCTGCCGAACAGCCCGATCCGCAATCCGGCCGAGCTGGCCGGGCGTACCTGCGGCATCGTGTCCACCGGTGGCGCCACCGAGAACCTGCTCGACGTCATGCTGATCAACGCGGGCGTCAACCCCAAGTCGGTGAAGCGTCCGGTCACCGGTGTCGGCACCGCGGCCTACGAGCTGGCCCGCAAGGGCGATGTCAATGCCTGGATCTGCGTCAACACCGATCGGGCCACCATCCAGAAGGAGGTCGGTGAGGTCGTCTTCTTCAGCACCGACGACTTCGCACCGATGCCGTCGGACTCGTACAACACCAGTTCCAAGATGGTGGAGTCGGGCAGCGACATGCCGGTGAAGTTCCTCGCCGGTGTGCTCAAGGCCATCGACTACGCCAGCAAGGAGGAGAACTGGGACCAGGTCATCAACGACCTGCGTAAGTACAACCCGGAGGCCGACCCGGCCCAGGCGCGCACCGAGCTGCCACTGCTGGTGGAGAGCTGGCTGGCGGCCGGCCCGGACAAGGCCCTGCAGATGGACGACCAGACCTGGCTCAAGGGTCAGGAGAGCCTCATCAAGGCCAAGCTGGTCAAGTCCGCGGCACCGATCGACAAGCTGATCTACCGGAACTACCTCGAGCGCGCGAGGACCCTGTGACAGCCGACAGCGCCGCCGCCGCGGTGCTGGCGGCGGCCGCGGCCAGCGGCGTACAGCGGCTGTGGTTCAACAGCGGCTCCGAGCTGACCTCGTTCCAGGAGGCCAGCGCGCAGGCCAGGCACAGGGGGGAGCCGACCCCCGAAGTGATCACCTGCCCGCACGAGCACGTGGCGCTCACCGCCGCGATGGGCGAGACCATGGTCTCCGGTCGACCCTCCATGACCGCGGCCCACGCCGACCTCGGCCTGTTGCACCACGGCGGCGCCATTCACAACGCGATGTGGGGCGACCACCCCATCATGATCATGTCGGGCTACCCGCCCACCCGGGCGGAGTCGCGCACCTCGCCGGTCTTCTGGAAGCAGCAGCGCTGGGACCAGGGCTCGATCGTCCGGCAGTACGTCAAGTGGGACTACAAGCTGTCCGCGCTCGATGACGCCGCCCTGGTCGTCGCACGTGGCCTACAGGTTGCGCTCGCTCCCCGGCGGGGTCCCGTCTACCTGGCGATGCCGGAGGAGGTGGGCCGGTACCCGATCGCGACCAGTGATCCGGTCCCCAGCGCCCAGATGCTCGGCGTTCCGGTCCTCGGCCCCGGCGATTCCGGCGTGGTCAGTGAGGTGGCCCGCCGCCTCACGGCCGCCCGGCGGCCGGTCATCGTCACCGACCGGGTCGGCGTGGATCCGCGGGCCGTGGCGCTGCTGGCCGAACTGGCCGACACCCTCGGCGTGGAGGTGCGCGCCTCCCGCTACCGGATGAACCTGCCCGACGACAACCCATGGCATTCGACCGCACCGCTGGACGAGTTCGACGTCATCGTCGTGCTGGACCACCCGGTGCCCTGGATGCCCGCTCTGGAGCGGCCGCGCGACGACGCGTGGATCGGCTGGGTGGGGCCCGACCCGATCGAGAGTCGCGTCCCGCTGTACGAACTGCGCGCTGACGCCCGTACCACCGCCGACCCGGCCGCGTTCCTCACGGCGGTGCTCGCCGAGGTCGGCGCGGCCGGTCCGGGCGACGCCGACAACGTCCGGCGGCGTCGGCAACGGCACCCGGACACCGGTGCGTCGCGGGCCGCCACCGGCACCGCGCCGGCCTCCGGTGTACCCACCCCCGAGCTGATCGCCGCAGCGCTGGACCAGCACCTGCGGCCCGACGATCTGCTGACGTGGGAGGTGTTCGACACCACGACGGTCAGCCGTACGAAGCCGGGCACCCTCTTCGAGAAGGGCGGCTCCAGCCTCGGCTGGTCCGTGGCCGCGGCGACCGGCGCCAGCATGGCCGCTGGCGGCGCCCACGCGGTGGCGGTGACCGGGGACGGTTCGTACCTGTTCGGCTCGCCGGACTCGTGCCTGTGGTTGCAGCAGCAGCACAACGCCCCGGTGGTCACCGTGGTCGTCAACAACGGCGGGTACCGCACCGGCACGACCACACTGGCCGCGCACTACCCGGACGGCCTGGCCGTCACCGAACCCACGGTGATCGGCGGCCACCTGACCCCGTCGCCGGACTTCGCGGCGCACGCCCGCTCGCAGGGCTGCTACGGGGAGCAGGTGGTCAGAGCGGCCGACCTGGCCGGGGCCCTGGACCGGGCCCGCACGGCGGTCGCGCGTGACCGCGTTCCGGCGGTGCTGGACGTCTGGGTGCCCGAACACCTCACCGGGTCGATGGATCCGGGACGCCGGGCGCGCCCGGTCCACCCCGAAGGGAACACCGATGGTTGATGTCGTCTCGCCTATCGACGCCCGGGTCCTGACCCGCGTCGCGTCCACGTCGCCGGCCGAGGTGGACGCCGCTGTCCGGGCGGCACGCGCCGCCCAGCCGGCGTGGGCCCGGCGCACCGGCAGCGACCGCGGCCGGATCCTGCACGCGGTCGCCGACCTCATCGAGGCCCGGCTCGACGAGCTGGCCGAGACCGAGACCCGTAACACCGGCAAGATCCTCAGCGACACCCGGCGTGAGGTACGTCGGGCGGCCGGCAGCTTCCGCTACTACGCGGGCTGGGCGGACCAGGTCCGCGGCGAGACCATTCCGGTCGGCCCGGAGTACCACACCTACACGGTGCCCGAGCCGCACGGCGTCGTCGCCGGCGTCATCCCGTGGAACGTGCCGTTCTTCTTCGCCGCCAAGAAGATCGCGCCGGCGCTCGCCTTCGGCAACGCCTGCGTGCTCAAGCCGGCCGAGGAGACGCCGTTGACCGCCCTGCGACTGGGCGAGCTGCTGACCGAGGCGGGCCTGCCAGACGGCCTGGTGCGGGTGCTGCCGGGCGGCCGGGAGACCGGGGCTGCGCTGGTGTCGCATCCGGACGTCGACCTGATCGTGTTCACCGGGCACCACGAGACCGGAAAGGCGATCGCCCGCGCGGCGGCGGCCAACCTCACCCCGGTGGCGCTGGAACTGGGGGGCAAGTCCCCACAGATCCTCTTCCCCGACGCCGACCTGGATCGGGCGGTCGACGCGGTGATCCTGGGCGTCTTCGCCTCCTGTGGGCAGATGTGCATCGCCGGTTCGCGGCTCGTCCTGCACGAGTCCATCTACGACGAGGTCCTCGACCGGGTAGCCGAGCGGGTGCGGGCGCTGCGGGTGGGCGACCCGTTCGACGAGCAGACGGACCTGGGTCCGCAGATCACCGCGGCGCAGCGGGACAAGACGGTGGCGTTCATCGCCGAGTCCACCGGGGCCGGCCGGCTGGTCGCGCAGGCCGCCCTGCCCGACACCGAGCGGCTGCGCAACGGCTTCTACGTGGCGCCGACGGTGTTCGACCGGTTGGACGACGATGCCCGTCTGCTGCGTGAGGAGGTCTTCGGGCCGATCCTGGCGGTGTCGTCGTTCCGCGACGACGCCGAGGCACTGCGGCTGGCCAACGACACCGAGTTCGGCCTGGCGGCCGGAGTGTGGACCGCCGACATCGCCCGGGCTCACCGGTTCGCCGGGCAGGTGCGGGCGGGCACGGTGTGGATCAACACCTACCGGGTGTTGTCGGACCTGGTGCCGTTCGGCGGTGTCGGCCTGTCCGGGTACGGCCGCGAGAACGGCACCGAGGCGGCCCGCCTCTATCTGCGCCCCAAGTCGGTGTGGACCTCGCTGGCCAGCGGAACCCCGCAGGGGTACGGAATGGGAGGCGCGGGTGCGGCAGGCTGACCGCCCGGCCGACGCGCCAGCCGACGAGGTGGGACGCGGGGGGCTCGCGTTACTGCGGGACCGCCGCTTCGGCCCGTACTTCTTCGGGTCGCTGGCGTCCAACACCGGCACGTGGTTCCAGAACGTCGCGGCGATCCTGACCATCTTCGCGCTGACTGGCTCGGCGTTCATGGTGGGGCTGGTCACCGCCCTGCAGTTCGCCATGCAGTTGGTCCTCGCCCCGGTGATCGGGGCATTGGCCGACCGGGCCGACCGGCGGCTGCTGATCATCGTGGGGCAGACGCTGGGCGGTACCGCCGCGGCTGTTCTCGCGCTGTTGGCGTTCCTGGACGCGTTGACCCCCTGGCTCCTGCTCACCTTCATCGGACTGTCCGGGGTGGGCCAGGCGATCACCGGCCCGGCGGCGCAGGCTCTGGTGCCCAACATCGTGGGACGGGCCGACGTCGCCCAGGCGATCGCGCTGCATTCGCTCACCTTCAACCTGTCCCGCGCCATCGGACCGATCGCCGGGGCGGCCACGTACGCGGTGGCCGGCGCCGGTACGGCGTTCGCCGTCAACGCCGCCAGTTTCCTGGTGTTCGCCCTGGCGCTGACCGGCGTACGGCTGCCACGGTCCGGCGACGGGACCGGCCGGCGTGGGCGGCTGGGCGTGTTCGACGGCGTCGCCTACGTGCGTCGCCGTCCCGAGTTGGTGCGCTGTCTGGTCGCCGTGGCCCTGATCGGGTTGGCGATGGAGCCGATCAACACGTTGTCCCCGCTGTTCGCGGAGGGTTTCGGAGGCGGCGAACTGCTGGTGGGTGTCTTCATCACCTTCTTCGGTGTCGGCTCGGCGTTGATCGCCATCTGGGTGGGCCGGCTGCGGCGCACGGTGGGCAGCGGCCGGACGGGCGCGGTCGGCGTGGCCGCGCTGGGCGTCGGGATGGTGGTGCTGGCGGTGAGTCCGGGACCGGTGGTGGCCACCGTGGGCATCGCCCTGGGCGGGGCCGGCTACCTGCTGGCCGTGAGCGATGTCAACGCCACCATGCAGCAGGGACTGGCCGACGCGGTACGCGGCCGGGTGATGGCGCTGTGGTCGATGTGTTTCCTCGGTATCCGGCCGGGTGCGGCGATGCTGCACGGCTGGTTGGGCGACACGTTCTCCGCCCGTACCGGCGCGTTCGTCGCGGCGGCGTCCGCGATGGCCGCCGCAGTGGTGCTGCGCGGACGACTGACCCGGTCCCGGTCGGTCACCGGGCCTGTCCAGGAGGGATGGCAGGCGTCTCGTTGACCTCTCACCACACCACCGCCTATTCTGCTGAGCGAAACACCGTTCGCTTGAAGCGAACGAACCGAGTTGGGGAGGCCCCATGCACGACGGACCGCTGACCGGACTCCGTGTCATCGACGCCTCGACGATCCTGGCCGGCCCGCTGTGCTGCCAGATCCTCGGTGACTTCGGTGCCGACGTCATCAAGGTCGAACACCCCGTCGCCGGCGACAGCATGCGCGGACACGGCCACGCCAAGGACGGCCACCCGCTGTGGTGGAAGGAGATCTCCCGCAACAAGCGGACGATCGGCCTGAAGCTGTCCACGCCGGAGGGCGCCGACCTGCTGCGCCGCCTGGCCGCCACCGCCGACGTGCTGGTCGAGAACTTCCGCCCCGGCACTCTGGAACGGTGGGGGATCGGCCCGGAGCAGCTGCAGGAGATCAACCCCAGCCTGGTCATCGTGCGCATCTCCGGCTTCGGCCAGCAGGGCCCCTACGCGCACCGACCCGGTTTTGGCACGCTCGCCGAGGCGATGAGCGGCTTCGCCCACCTGACCGGCGACGAGGACGGCCCGCCGACGCTGCCGGCGTTCGGCCTGGCCGACAGCATCTGCGGCATCGCCGCCTCCTCGGCCACGATGGTGGCGCTGTGGGCCCGCGAACGCAACGGCGGCAAGGGCCAAGTCGTCGACATGAGCCTGCTCGAACCGATCATGATGGCGGTCGGTCCCGGACCCACCGTGTACGACCAACTCGGCGTGATCGAGCACCGGCACGGGAACCGGTCCACGAACAACTCCCCGCGCAACACGTACCGCACCAAGGACGGTGACTGGGTCGCGGTGTCCACCAGCGCGCAGTCCATCGCCGAGCGGGTGCTGCGCCTCGTCGGCCACCCCGAGGTCATCGACGAACCATGGTTCGCCTCCGGGCGCCAGCGGGCCGCGTACGCCGACCTCCTCGACGGCTACGTGGGCGGGTGGATCGGCGAGCGCACCCGCGACGAGGTCATGCGCGCCTTCGAAGAGGCCGGCGCGGCCGTCGCGCCCGTCTACACCGCCCGCGACATCGTCGCCGACGAACATGTCCAGGCCGCCGCGATGGTGGTCACGGTTCCCGACCCCGACCTCGGCGAGGTGCTGATGCACAACGTGCTGTGGCGCATGTCCGACACGCCAGGCCGGATCCGTTTCACCGGTCGGGCCCTCGGCGCCGACACCGACGATCTTCTCGTCAACGAGCTCGGCTGCACCCCCGACACCGTCGCCGAGCTGCGCTCCCGGGAGATCGTGGCCTGACGGCCGCCACCACCGAAGGTAAGGATTGTCGTGACCACAACGAGCATCACCGCCGAAACCAGCCCGGCGACCGGGACGGGGGCGCTACTGGCCGCCGTCGACGCCGGAGTCCGGGCGTACGACCTGGGCCGTCGCCTGACCATCGGCATGCCGCAGTCGCCGAACCACCCGCCGTTCTGGCATGCCCTGCCCCGCCGCCACGGCGACGCGGTACGACCCGACGGCGGCTCCGCCGCCAACGACATCATCACCATGGGCACCCACGTCGGAACCCACGTCGACGCCTTCTCCCACGTCTCGCAGGACGGCCGGCTGTTCGACGGCTCCGACGCCACCGACGCCGGCCGCGGCGGGCGGTACGCCGACCTGGGCGCGCACACCATCGCCCCGATGGTCCGCCGTGGCGTGCTGCTCGACATCCCGGCCGCCCTGGGCCTGCCCGACGGCTGCGTTCCCGGCTACGAGATCACACCCCAGGACCTGTCGGCCGCCGTCGAGCGGCAGGCCACCCCGGTCCGGCCCGGCGACGTGGTGCTGGTCCGCAGCGGGTGGGGCAGACTGTTCGACCACGAGGACCGCACCCGCTACCTCGGACACACCACCGGCGTACCCGGAGTCGCCGCAGCCGGCGCCACCTGGCTCGCCGACCAGGGCATCCACGCCGCCGGCGCCGACACGATCGCCTTCGAGTGCCTGCGACCGGGCGCCGGGCACAGCGTCCTGCCAGCCCACCGCGTCCTGCTCGTCGAACGCGGCGTCTACATCATCGAGACGATGGCGCTGGAGGAACTGGCCGCCGACGGCGTCCACGAGTTCCTGTTCGTGCTGTCACCCCTGGCCATCTTCGGCGCCACCGGCTCACCGGTGCGCCCCCTGGCGGTGATCGTCAATGGCTGAGCAGACCCTCGCCCGGCAACTCGCCGCCTTCGCCGCCCGCACCGGCGCCGAGCCACTGCCCGAGCGGCTCGCCACCAGCGTGCGCCAACGGGTGCTCGACATCCTCGGGCTGTGCGTGGCCGCGCACCGGCTGCCCACCAGCCGCGCCGCGCTGGACTACGTCGCCGACCAGGGCGGGCGCGGCCAGGCACACGTCGTCGGGCTACCCGCCGCGGTGCCGCGGCGCAGGCCGCGTTCGGCAACGGTGTCCTCGCGCACTCGCTGGACTACGACGACACCCACCTGCCCTCCGTGCTGCACCCCAGCGCCGCCGTCGTCCCGGCGGCCCTCGCCGCCGCGCAGGCCGCCGGCGCCGACGGCGCCGCGCTCACCAACGCGATCGCGGTCGGCATCGAGGTGACCGTACGACTGGGGATGGCCGGCTACGACCCGGTGCTGAACAACTCGGTGTTCTTCGAACACGGCCAGCACGCCACCTCCATCTGCGGCGCGATGGGCGGCGCCGTAGCCGCCGGCATGCTGCTGGGCCTCGACGAGGACGGGCTGCTGGACGTGCTCGGCGTGACCGCCTCCATGGCCTCCGGGGTCATCGAGGCCAACCGGACCGGCGGCACGGTCAAGCGGCTGCACTGCGGCTGGGCCGCGCACAGCGCCGTCACCGCCGCCGACCTGGTCCGGCGCGGCTTCACCGGACCACCCACCGTCCTGGAGGGCCGGTTCGGCTTCTTCACCGCCTTCCTGCGCGGTGAGGCCGACCACGACCAGATCACCGACGGGCTCGGCGAACGGTGGGCGGTGCCCGACATCTTCTTCAAGCCGTACCCCGCCAACCACTTCACCCACGCGGCCATCGACGCCGGCCTGGCCCTACGCGCGCGGGGCGTGCCCGTGGACCGGATCACACACATCGAACTGAAGGTACCCGCCGCGGTGATCCGCACCATCGGGGAGCCGATCGCCACCAAACGCGCCCCGGACACCGGCTACCAGGCGCAGTTCAGCGGGCCGTACGCGGTCGTCGCCGGCCTGCTCGGCGGCGGCGGGCTGGGGCTCGGGCTGGGCGACTTCACCGACGAGTTGGCCCGTGACCCGCAGCGCCGGGCGCTGATGGCACTCGTCGACGTGGTCCCCGACGACGAGTGCAACGCGATCTTCCCGCACCAGTTCCCCGCCATCGTGGCGGTACGCACCGACGACGGACAGACGTGGCGCGAGGAGGTGCTGACCAACCGCGGTGGTCCGCAGCGGCCGCTGTCCGACGCGGAGCTGGCGTCGAAGTTCCGGGACAACGTCGCCGGGCGCGTCGACCCGGACACCGCCGACCAGGTGGTGGCCACCGTGCTCGGCCTCGCCGACGTCGCCGACGTCGGTGACCTGCTGCGCCCACTGACCCGACTGCGGGCCGCCACCGGCGCCGACTGACACCGCCCCACTCCGCTGTCCGCCAACCTCAGGAGCACACCGTGGAACCTTTCGATCTCGTAGTGAAGAACGTCAGAGTGGTGCGGCACGACCACACCGAGCCGGCGGCGCTGGACATCGGCGTACGCGACGGTCGGGTGGCCCGGCTCGCGCCGACGATCGACCCCGCCGGAGCGAAAGCCGTCGTCGACGGCGGCGGCAAGCTCGCCTTCCCGGGCGTCGTCGACGCGCACCAGCACTGGGGCATCTACCACCCGTTGGCCGAGGACACCGGCACGGAGAGCCGCGCCTGCGCGCAGGGCGGTGTCACCTCCGCGATCAACTACATCCGGACCGGGCAGTACTACCTCAACCGGGGCGGACCGTACCGCGAATTCTTCCCGGAGGTGCGCAGCGCCACCGACCAGAAGTCCTACGTGGACTTCGCCTTCCACGTCGCACCCATGACCGCCGAGCACATCGACGAGATTCCCGAGCTGGTCCGCGACCACGGAGTGACCTCGTTCAAGGTCTTCATGTTCTACGGTGGCCACGGGCTGCACGGCCGCTCCGCCGACCAGAGCTCCTTCCTCATGATCCCGCCGGACGCCCGCTACGACTACGCCCACTTCGAGTTCGTGATGCGCGGCGTCCAGGCCGCCCGCGAGCAGTTCCCCGACCTGGCCGACGAGATCTCGCTGTCGCTGCACTGCGAGACGGCGGAGATCATGCGGGCGTACACCCGGTTGGTCGAGGAGGAGGGCACGCTGACCGGGCTGGCCGCGTACAGCGCCTCTCGCCCCCCGCACTCCGAAGGGCTCGCGATCAGCATCGCCGCCTACCTCGCGCACGAGACCGGCCTGCCCACCATCAACCTGCTGCACCTGTCGTCGGCCAAGGCCGTCGACGCGGCGCTGCGCATGGCCAAGGCGTTCCCGCACGTCGACTTCCGCCGCGAGGTGACCATCGGCCACCTGCTGGCCGACATCGACACCGCCTACGGCCTCGGCGGCAAGGTCAACCCGCCGCTGCGTCCCCGCGAGGACGTGGAGGCGCTGTGGGGCTACCTGCTCGACGGCAATCTCGACTGGGTCGTCAGCGACCACGCCTGCTGCCGCGCCGAAACGAAGTTCGGCGAGCCGAAGGACGACATCTTCGTCGCCAAGTCGGGCTTCGGCGGTGCCGAGTACCTGCTACCCGGCCTGGTCAGCGAGGGCTCCAAGCGCGGCCTGTCGTACGCCCGTGTCGCCGAGCTGACCTCGTGGGCGCCGGCACGCCGATTCGGACTGGCCACCAAGGGCGCCATCGCCGAAGGGTTGGATGCCGACTTCTGCCTGGTCGACCCCGATCACACCTGGACGGTTCGGGCCGACGAGTCGCTGTCGGCACAGGACTACACGCCGTTCGAGGGCATGGAGCTGACCGCTCGGGTCACCGACACCTTCCTGCGCGGCGAGCAGATCCTGCGCGACGGCACCGTGGTCGGGCAGCCACGCGGCCGGTACCTCTCCCGCCCCACCCGGCCGTGACCGCCGTCGGGCGACCCCGGAGCATCGCGCGCAGCTACCTGTACGTGCCGGGCGACCAACCGGACAAGGTGGCGCGGGCGGCGTCCCGGGGCGCCGACGCCTGCATCCTCGACCTCGAGGACGCGGTGGCACCGGCGAACAAGGCCACCGCCCGCGCGACCGTCAGCGCGTTCCTCGCCGACGGTCGCGCGGCGGCGCCCGCCGCTCCGCAATGGTGGGTACGCCTCAACGCGGACACCCCGGCCGCTGACATCGCCGCGATTGCCGGCCCGCACCTGACCGGCGTGGTCGTACCGAAGGCCGACGTCGACCTGCTGGCCGAGGTGCACCGGCTGCTCGGCGACGCGGAACGGGAGCACGGCCTCCCGGTCGGTCACGTGGCGGTGTTCGCGCTGCTGGAGACCGCCGGCGGCGTGCTGCGCGCCGAGGCCGTGGCCGCCGCACCCCGGGTCGAGCGCCTCGGCCTGGGCGAGGCGGACCTGGCGGCCGAACTGTGCCTGCAACCTGGCCCGGACAAGGTGGAGCTGTGGCCGCTGCGGTCGCGTGCCGTCCTGGCCTGCGCGGTGGCCCGCCTCGCCCCACCGGTGGGGCCGACGGAGACGGTCCTGCGGGACCCGGACCGGCTTGAGGCGACCAGCCGGCTGCTGCTGCGTCAGGGGTTCCGTGGACGCACGGCGATCCATCCCGCGCAGGTGCCCGTCGTCAACCGGGTGTTCTCGCCGACGACGGCGGAGGTCGAGGCGGCCCAGGACATCATCGACCGGCTGGGGGGCGCCGAACGGAACGGCTCGGGGGTGGCGGTCACCGCCGATGGACGAATGATCGACGCGGCGGTTGCCCGCAGCGCGCGCGAGGTGTTGAGCCGGGCCGTGGCGGGCCGCTAGCGGCTGGACGGGGCCGGGTGACCGGTGGACAAGGGGCTGGCCGGCGTGAATTGCCTGGCCAGACCCTTGCTCCCTAAACATGATAATGTTTAGCATGTTTAGGACTGCGGGTGAGGGGAGAGTCCGACATGAACGCGTCCATCGCTGCGACGCAAGGCCGAGACCACCTGCCCACCGTGCAGCGGCACACCTGCGAAATGTTCACCTGCGACATCACACTGGCGAGCAACGGCCCGCCGGCCACACCGTTCACCGAGGTGCAGCGGCGGTTACGGGAACTGGACCAGCGATACTCCCGCTTCCGCGCCGACAGCGAACTCTCCCAACTCAACACCGCCGCCGGGCAGTGGCACCACATCTCCGACGACCTGCACGCGATGCTCCGGCACGCACTGGCGGTGGCCGTCGCCAGCGCCGGCCTCGTCAACGTCGCGATGCTGCCCCGGCTACTCGCCGCCGGCTACGTACGCTCATGGGGGACAGGCGCCCCGACCGCCGCACCGCCCACGACACCGACGCCCGTGCCACCGTTGGCCTCGCTGCTGGAACTGCGCCACCACAGCGCCCGCCTGGCACCCGGCTACAGCATCGACATCGGAGCGCTGGCGAAGGGCAGGTGGGCCGACGACGTCGTCACCTGGCTCGGCCCCAACTCGGCAGCCAGCATCGGGGGAGACGTCACCTGCCACGGACCCGGCCCAGCCGGCGACGGCTGGCCCGTCGAACTCCCCAACCGCGAGGTACTCCTGGTACGCGACGGCGGCGTCGCCACCAGCGGCACAGGCAAACGCCGCTGGGGCAACACCGGACATCACCTGATCGACCCGCGAACCGGACAGCCCGCCACCTCCGACATCACCCAGACGACGGTCCTCGCCGCCACCGGCGCCTGCGCCGACTGGGTCGCCTCAGCAGTGGTCATCGGCGGCAGCCCGGCAGCAGATCGACTCACCGGCCGAACCGACGTGCACCGCATGTGGCTCAGCCGAGCGGACAAGGGGGAGAGGCACAATGAACCACACCAGCCGTGACCTGACCGGCCAGGACCGCCTCGTCGAGACCCCCCGCTTCCGGGCCGCCTTTCGGCAGGTCCCCGCACCCGTGGCGATCGTGCTCGTACCCGCCGGCCCGGCCGGCGTCACCGGCATCACCTGCACCTCCGCCACCTCACTGTCCGGCCAACCACCGATGGTGCTGGTCGCCGTCGACGAGAAGACCGGCCTCGCACCACTGGCCGAGCGAGCCGGCCGATTCAGCATCAACTACCTCGCCGCCGACCGCGCCGCCTGGGCACAGGCATTCGCCGCCCGCGGTCGAGACCTCGACGAACTCACCGCAGCCGTCGTCACCGGCCGCACACAGGTGCCCACCCTCGCCACCGGCACCACCGCGGTCCTCGAATGCCGCACCACCGCCGTCCACCAGGGCGGAGACCACTGGATCCTGTGCGGCGAGGTGCTGCACGCCCGATCCCAGACCGACGCCCGGCCGCTGCTCTACCTCAACGGGCGCTACGGCACCTTCCAGGCCGACGAGCTCTGACAACCCCCATCGGCGGACGACCCACCCGCTTCCGAACCGCACCCAAGGCAGGAAAATGCCCCCACCACGCACCCACACCATCAACGCCGGCGGGTTCACCACCCGCTACTGGGAATGCGCGCCACCCGGACAACCCGAGGGCACCGTCGTCCTCGTCCATGATGGAGCGTTCGGCGGCGACGCCATCGGCAGCTGGGCCGGCGTCATGCCCATCCTCGCCAAGCACTACCGCGTACTCGCACCAGACATGCTCGGATACGGCGATACCGACAAGGTCGTCTACCTGGACCGATCCCCGTACTCCTTCCGCACCGCCCACCTGGCCGCGTTCTGCGCCGCCCTCGACGTCGACGCCGCGCACTTCGCCGGCCAGTCATTCGGCGGGTCCCTCCTGCTACGGGCACTCGCCACACCAGCACCCACCCTGCCAGCGCTGTCCGCAGTCAGCATCTGCGGCACCGGCGGCCCGTGGCGATCGACCAAGGGAACCACCGAACTCGCCCGGTTCGACGGCACCGAAGAAGACGTCCACCGCCTCGTCGCCCTCATGACCGACGACTACGCGGGCTTCGACAAGACCGTCCAGGTGCGCTACGCCAACACCCGCAAGCCCGGACACGTACCAGCGTGCCTGGCCCCCCGCCTACGCCACCCCACACTGCCCAAGCCGGACAGCCCCGACGACTGGCCCACCCCACTGCGCGACAGCCCCGTGCCTGTCCTCGTGGTCGAGGGCACCCGAGACGACCTGCTCGAACCGGACTGGGGCCGACACTTCGAGAACCTGTCCCCACAGGTCCACGTACACCGCATGGACGCCAGACACGCGCCGAACCTCGACCAACCCGAGACGGTCGCCGCCCTCCTGCGAACCTTCTTCACCCAGGGGAGGGGCACACCGTGAGCACCCTGCTGTTCCTCCACGACGCGGACGTGCTACCCGGGCCGGTCGGCGCGCTGAACCTGCTGGCAGACGACCTCGACGTCGTCGTACCCCGACACCCCGGCTTCGGTAGTCCACTGGACAACACGACGCAGGAGTGGGACACCGTCGCCGACCTCGCCCAGCACTACCTGTCCGGCCCCGCCGCCGAGCTGGCACACGCACCGCTACACCTGGCAGGCGCAGGCTTCGGCGGCTGGATCGCCCTGGACATGGCGGTACGCGCACCCCACCTGTTCACCTCACTCCTCCTCGTCTCCCCGTACGGGGTGAAACTGTCCGGGCCAACCGAGCCCGACTTCGCCGACATCCTGCTGCTCGACCCGACCGAAGTGGTGGAACTGGGCTGGGCCGACCCGACGGCCTGCCACGACCTGCGGATGCCCGGCTACCCGACCGGCCTCACCGACAACGAATACGAACGGGCCTTCGCCGACCGGGCCGCCCTGTCGCGATACGCCTGGAAACCATTCCTGCACGACCCACGGCTCCGCCGATGGCTACACCTGGCCACCATGCCAACACTCATCCTCGCCGGCACCCACGACCGGCTCGTACCACCACGGCACAGCGCCGCACTGGCCGACCTGCTGCCGTCAGCGCGCTTCGTCGACCTGCCGCACGCCGGGCACTACCCGTACCTGGAGCGCCCCGACGAATTCCACCGGCTGGTCCGGTCCTTCCTGATCGGAGAGGCCCAGTGAGGCTCTACCACTTCACCGAAATGCCCTACCCGTTCGTCCCACCCGAGGCCGAAGAGGCCAACCGGGGCCTCAAGTACTTCATGCCCAACCGGTACTACGACCCGATCCTCGGCCACGAGCTCTACCAGCGGTACCTCGACGAATACGAACTCGCCGACGAACTCGGCTTCGACCTGATGGTCAACGAGCACCACCAGTCGGCGTCGACCCTCCAGGTATCGGCCACCCTCAGCGCCGCGTCGGTGCTGCACCGCACCCGACGCGGCCGGGTACTGGTGCTCGGCACCCCACTGCCACACCGCGAAAGCCCCATCCGAGTCGCCGAGGAAATCGCCTACCTGGACTCGGTCAGCGGCGGCCGCATCGACTGCGGCTTCGTCCGCGGCGTCCAGGGAGAAACGTTCCCCTCCAACCAGAACCCCGTACACAACCTGGAGATGTTCATCGAGGCCCACGACCTGATCAAAAAGGCGTGGACCAGCGGCGACGTCTTCTCCTGGGAAGGCCGCCACTACCACTACCGGTACGTCAGCGTCTGGCCACGCCCATACCAACAGCCGCACCCACCGATCTGGATCAGCGGCACCTCAACCCGACTCGTCGAATGGACCGCCACACACGGCTACACCCTGTGCAACCTCCTCGGCACGTACGACGACACCGCGACCTCCTTTCGCCTCTACCGCCGAACAGCCGTGGCGGCCGGACAACCCGAACCCGGCCCGGACCGCTTCGCCTACATGGCCCTGTGCCACGTCGCCCCCACCGAGGAGAAGGCCCGCGAGATCGGCCGCAAACTCATGTACTACCTCAAGCCCGGAAACCTGCGACTCGGCGCCGCCAGCCCACCCGGCTACTTCCCGCCGTCCGCCGCCGTGGCCGCACTCCAGGGCCGCCTCGGAGCCGTCCGCCGCATGAGCTACGAGGACCTCATCGACGCCGGCATCCTGCTCGTCGGCACCCCCGACCAGGTCACCGCGCAGATCCACCGCCTCTACGAGCAGACCGGCGTCGGGCACCTCATCCTCATGAACCACGCCGGCGACATGACAAGCAACGAGGTACGCGACCACCTCACCCTGTTCGCCAGGGAGGTGATGCCCGCCGTCAGCGCCCTCGGCACCGACTGGCGCGACCAGGACACCACCTGGCGGGTGGACCAGGACCGCACACCGGTGCAGGCGGTGCTCTCCAGCGCACTGTCCTGACCGGACATCACCACCAGCCGATCACCTCGTCGTGCAGACCGCCGTAGTCACGTTGGAGGTGATCGGCCAAGGCGACCATGTGCGCCCGCATCAGCCTCTCCGCCTCAGCCCCGTCCCCGTCGACGATCGCCGCGGCGACCGCCTGGTGCTCACGCCGCACGTCCTCCCACCGCTCCGGGCGACGCTCGGCCGCGACGACCCGCTCGGTGTAGATCTCCTTCAGCGCCCGGCCGAACAGATCCAACACCCCATTGCCCGACAGACCCGCCACCACACCGTGGAAACGCTGCATGACAGCCAGGTAGCTGGCCTCATCGCGCTCCTCCAACGTGCTGTGCTCACGCATCGACTCGGCCAACTCGCGCAGATGCGCGGCGTCGCGCCGCTCGGCGGCCAACCGGGCCATCATCGGCTCCATGATCACGCGCGCCTCGACCAGCTCACCGAACCGGGTCCGCCCCATCTGCATGAACAGCGCCATCGTCCGACCGAACGTATGCGGATCAACCGCACCGACGATGGGCCCACCACCACGACCCGGGCGCACCCGCACCAGGCCGTTGATCTCCAAAATCCGCAGCGCCTCGCGCAGTGTGCCGCGACTGACCCCGTACGCCTGCAGCATCTGAGCCTCGGTGGACAGCGCCGCCCCGGCGGGCAGCCCCTGCTCGACGATGTCCTCCAGGATCTGCCGGGCCACCAACTCGCCCATCTTCGCCGCGTACTGGCGGAATCGCGGGGTGGGCTGGGCATCAGACATGACCCGATTCTACGAGCCCACGATCTTGCAGCCGTCGACTGCTTCACGGCCGGTCCACCCGGCGGGGGAGCGGCAACCACGACAGCGCCTGAGACAGCAGCGCCCGGCCGGCCGGCGAGTCTCCTCACCGCCCGGGCAGCGATCCCACTGCGATCAAGCTGCTCGGTCCGGACCGCTGTGCGGCCGTCTCAGCGGTCCGGCCTCGGGCCGCACCGGCAGCGCGCGACGGCAGATTTCGGCGGCGTACGTGACGGCAACGCGTCCGTCGAGAAGGCTTGAGTGCAGCTCACAACCGGGCGACCTGCACTCAAGCGCACATTCGATAATGCACATTATGTAAAGTCGGGTTGATTGGGTGGTCCCCCCACCACCGGTCAGCGGTGGTCAGTCGCGCGTCAGCCCTGGCGGTAGTGCGTCCTCGTCGGGTCGGACCAGACGGGCGTTGACCAGTGGGTTGCGCTGCAGTCCCGCACATAGGGCGGCGCTGCCGCCGACGTCGGTCCAGGTGTCGTCCCAGAGGGCGGAGACCAGCCAGGAGCGATCCGCGGGAAAGAACAGGTCGGGCAGCGGCCCGTCGCCCCGCATGTGACCGGTCCGCCATGTGAGGGCCTGTTCGGGTCCGGCTTCGACCAGGACGTAGGGCCAGTCCCAGTACAGGGACACCTTCGGCGCGCGTGGAAAGACGATGTCGTGGGCGCCGGTGTCGAGATAGCCCAGCCACCAGGTCTGGTCCGGCGTGTACGCGCCGAGTTCGTCGACCACGGCGCGCTCGTGGTCGACGAAGCTGACGCCGTCGGGCGGATAGAAGGTGGCGTACGCGTCGAACACCGGCGGAATCGCCGCAGTGATCGAGACGCCCGGTGTGGTGTGGCCGGCGAGCCAGGCGACGTCGTCGGCCGTGCCGATCCGCCAGGTCCGACCCTCCCTGACGAAGTCCCTGGGGTCGGTCGACACCGATGCGTCACCCGCGTCGCGGCTTCCTGCGACAAGGGTTGGTGCTGCCCAGGGGGCCCAGCCAGGCCGATCGGCCGCCCGCCACTCGTGCCCCTCGGGGCAGGCCCAACCTAAGGGATCGTCGGGCTCCCGGTACACGGTCGGCCTGCCGGACCGGCCACAGTCGGGACAGATGGCGGCTGGCAACGTCATACCGGGCACGTTACGTGCATCTCGATCAGCGCGACTCGTTCCCGCACTGGTCCGGCTGGCACGTCGACCAGGTGGTGCCCGTGCTCGTCGTACACCTCCTGGTGGTGTCTGGGCGAAGGCCAGCGCCTCGGCGTAGCTGATCCGGCGCGCGGCCGTGCGTTCCACTCCCCCTCTCTGAGCACTTTCCGGAAACCCGAAAATGCTGCATAATATCCCTTATGCATGACAAACAGGACGAATCGCTCATGGTGTTGATCGAGGAGTTCCTGACCGCTCGGGCCACCCGCAAGCCCTCCCCCCACACCCTGGCCGCGTACCGGCGGGACCTGCACGCGGTGGTGGCCCTGGCCGCGGAGGTTGCCACCCCTCCCCTCCCCCAGGACGCGCTGTCGATCACCGACCTGTCCCCCCGGCTGATGCGGGCGGCCTTCGCTCGGTTCGCCGCACCCCGGGCCGCCGCTTCGGTGCACCGGGCCTGGTCCACCTGGAACAGCTTCTTCACGTTCCTGGTGGCCGACGGCGTGGTGGCGGGCAACCCGATGCCGGCCGTCGGACGCCCCCGGGCACTACTCCCCCAGCCGAAGCCGTTGCGCGGCGCCGACACCCCCGAGCTGCTGCTCGCCTCGGTGGCACGCGACGACAGCCGGCAGCGCGACCCGTGGCCCGAGCGGGACGTGGCGGTCTTGGCGGTGGCGCTCTGTGCCGGGCTGCGCCTGTCGGAGTTGCTCGCGCTGCGGGTCAGCTCGCTGGCCGGTCGGCCCGGTGAACGGCGCGTCGAGGTGGTCGGCAAGGGCGGGCGGCCCCGGGTGGTGCCGATCGAGGCGGATCTGGATCGGGTGCTGTTGGACTACCTGGACAGTCGGGCGCGGCGCTTCGGTTCGCGGTCGGTACGCCCCGACTCGGCGTTGTTGGTGGACCGGCACGGCGAGCCGCTGCGCCGTGGTGGGCTCCAGTATCTGGTGGAGTCGTGTTATCGGCGGGCGGGCATCGGTGACCGGGTGCCGCGTGGGGCGCGGTTGCACGCGCTGCGGCACACGTTCGCCACTCGTCTGGCCGAGGATGGAGCGAGCGCGGTGGAGATCATGCGGCTGCTGGGGCACGCGTCGTTGGCGTCGTCGCAGACGTACATCGAGGTGACGGCCGGTCAGCAGCGCGATGCGGTGCGGGCCAACCGCACCAACCGGGCGCTGGCGGCGCTGGTGCCGGTGGATCAGGGGTGAGGGTGGTCAGTGGGCTCGCTGGTCGCTGTCGTTGGCGGTGACGGGCAGCGGGCCGAGTACGGCGTTGATGATGTGGATGCGGGTGTTGGTGGCCTGGTAGTCGGCGCAGACGGCGTCAGCGCGGTCGGCGAGGCGGACGGTGGGGCCGGTGCGGGTGACAGCGACGGTGGTGCCGTCGAGGGTTGTGGCGGTGCCGGCGTTGGCCAGGTCGCCGATTGCGTGGGCTCCCGTGATGAGGTGGGCCTTCAGCAGGGTGCGTAGCTGATCGCCGTTGCGGGTCATGAGGTCGTCCCAGTTGTCCTCGGAGAACGTGGCGGCGAAGGCGTCGTCGGAGGGCGCCAGGATGGTGACGCCGGTGCCGGTGGGCAGGTCGGTGAGGACGCCGCTGGTGCGCAGGGCCGCTTCGAAGGTGGTGAGGGTGGGGATCCACCGCAGCGCCTGGTCGGCGGGTTGACCGGCGAGGAAGGTCGGGTTTCCGGGGTCGGTGCCGGTGGGCAGGGCGGCGCAGAGCGGGCCGCTGACCTGGGGTGTCGCTGGTTCGGCGTTCGCGCGGGGGGCGGCGGGGGTGCCGGTGCAGGCGGTGACGGCGAGCAGCAGGGTCGGCGCGAGGAGGCGGAGGCGCCGGGTGGGTCGGGGGTGCCGCGGTGGGGTGCCGTTCGGGGTGGCGGGGTGCGACACGGCGGTCTCCACGGGTCGGGGGTCGGTGGATGGGTGGTGCCGGCGGCACGGGCGTGGTGCCCGCGCCGCCGGCACGGTGGCTCGACTATCTGGTGGTCACAGTGCCGCGCACTGGTTGGTGCGCGGACCGTGCACGGTGTTGGTGACGCCGAGGTTGATCGGGGCGGGGCTGTTTGCGGTGCAGCTGAGCGGGCCGCGGATGGTGTTGCCGGCCAGCAGGGGTGCGTTGGTGCGGGTGGTGTTGCCGGACAGGCTGACCGGGCCGGCGATGGTGACGTCGATGATGGAGATCGCGTCGGTGGTGTTGGTGATCTGGACGGGGCCGTTGATGGAGCTGTCGGCGAGGAGGACGCCGGCGGCGCCGGTGGCGCTGACGGGGCCGCTGATGGTCGTTCCGGTCGCGACGAGTGCCGCGCCGGCCCGGACGGTGACCGGGCCGTTGATGGTGGCGTCGGCGGCGCAGGTGAAGCCGGAGACGGTCAGTGGTCCGTTGCGTCGGCCGGTGAGGGTGGGGTAGATGCGTTCGCCGTCGGTCAGCTTCTCCACGCCCTTCGTGTCGAGCAGCAGCGGGATGAGGCCGCGTTCGGGCTGGTTGAGGGGTACGTAGTAGCCGTCGCTGGTCTTGATGACCTTCCAGCCGTGTGCGGCGATGCGCTGCGCGACGGTGGTGCCGATGCCGCCGGGTCCGTCGGTGCGTGCCCCGTTGTACTGCTCGTCGGTGAGTTTGTAGGCGCACGGGGCGTTGTCGAGGATGAGGTCGGCGCGGGGTGCGTCGAGCGGCGGCGGGCTGTCGCCGGGGTGCGGGGCGGGGTGGGCGGGGATCGGTCGGGAGCCGCGGAAGACGAGGCGGCCGGTGTTGGCGGCCTGGATCTCGATGGACTCGGCGCGGGAGTTGAGGATCTCGCCGCGGTCCGCGCGGTGGTAGTCCAGGAACTGCTGGAAGGTCCACAGTGCGGAGTAGGTCTTGCGGCGCCGGTTGTTGGCGGTGTTGCCCTCGTCGGGTCGGGTCTGGCCGCCGGAGCTGCGCAGTTCCAACAGGGAGTTGGCGACGTTCTTGAGGCCGAGGGTGTTGCGCAGGATGGTTTCTTCGCTGAGGCCGACGTTGCCGCCGCCTTCGCAGCCGTAGGGGCAGGCCCACCAGCCGGCTTCGGCGCCCTTGGCGTACATGTGGCCTTCGATCATGTCCTGGGACTGGTCGAAGATGGGTTGGGGGACGTTCTGGTGTCGGGGCGGCAGCATCGGTAGGTCGCCGGCGCGGGCGTTGCCGAACTCGTGGCCGTCGTAGCCGGCGACGGGACGGTAGTCGCGGACCATGGTGATGTACGCGGCGGTCTCCGGCTGGCGGATCAGGGAGTAGTCGCGGTTGAGGTCCTGGCCGGTGGAGTTGCCGCGGGTGTTGGCGGCCCGGCCGTCGCCGTTGATGGTGGGGACGATCAGGACGGTGGTGCGGCTGAGCAGGTCCGTGACCCGGGGGTCGGTGCTGAAGGCGAGTTGCCGGGCCATGATGAGGCAGGCTTCGCGGTCGCCGGGTTCGTTGCCGTGCACGTTGCAGTTGATGGCCACGGGTGCGGTGGCGGCGACGGCCTCTGGGGTGGCCGCCGGGGTGGGGTAGCCGATGACCATCATGTTGATGGGTCGGTTCTGGACGGTGCGGCCGAGTTCGACGACACGGACCCGGTCGCTGAGGGTTTCGATGGCGGCGGTGTAGGCGTACTCGTCGGTGTCGCTGGTGTATTGCGCGGCGTGGGCGGTCTCCCACTGGGTGCGTAGTTGCTCGCCGGGGGTTGCGGGGTTGCCCCAGGGTGCGGTGGTGGTGGCGACGACCGGGTCGGAGTAGGGCTGTTCGGTGGTGCCGGCGCGGGCGCGTACCCGCCATTGGAACGTGTCTCCGGGGTTGAAGCCGGAGTCGGCGAAGGTGGGTGCCTGTTGGTTGATCTGGCGGTTGGGTCGCCAGATGCCGACGATGGTCGGTGCGCCGGTGGGGGTGCCGGTGGCGTCGACGGCGGTGCGTTCGATCTGGTAGTCGCTGGCCCCGTCGATGGGCTGCCAGGCGAGGGTGGCGTACCCGTCGGCCTGGCGGACGGTGAGGTTGGCGACCTGGTTGGGTTCTGCCGCGCTCTGGGCGTTGGCGGGGGTGGGTGCGGTGGTGAGGGTGATGGCGAGGAGTGTGGAGATGGCGATGACGGTGGGTCGCTGGCGTCTCATGTGGCCTCCGACTAGTTGATCGTGGCGCGTGCCGATCAGCATGATCGTCGAGGTGCGTCGATGCAATGATCTTGAGGGAATCTTGCGACTCGGCGGTCGCCCTCAACCAACGCCGCAGGGCAGACCCCGGCGCGTACCAGGGTCGGCGCGGCGGCGTGTCAGCCGAGGTCGACCAGCAGGGGCCGGTGGTCGGAGATGGTGGACAGCGGCGCGGTGACCGCCCGTACCGGTGGGAGCTGTTCGAGGGCGTGCCGGTCGGCGAGGATGTGGTCGAGTTGGACGCGGGGCTGCCCGGCGGGATAGGTGGGGCGGCGGCCCAGGGGGTGCCAGCCGGAGATGAGCCGGGCCGCTCCGGCGGGCAGGTTGAGGTCGCCGAGCAGGACGCGGGGGGCCGGTAGCGCGCGGAGGGCGCGGACGGTCTGGCGCAGTTGGCGGGCGTTCCAGCCGGGCACGAAGGACAGGTGGGTCGCGGCGACGGTGAGGGGGCCGTGTGGGGTGTCGAGGATGGCGGCGAGGACGACGCGGGGTTCGTCGTGCAGCAGGATGAGGCCGCCGCGGGGGCCGGGCACGTAGATCGGTGAGCGGACGGGGGCGGGCTTGAGTCGGGTGACCTGCCAGCTGCGTACCGGGTGTCGGCTGATCAGCCCGATGCCGTAGCAGGGTTCGCCGTGCCCGTCGTCCTCGTGGCGCAGCGGGCGGAACTGTTCGCCGGGGGTGCCGACGACGGCGGCGGCGAAGCGGTGGTGGGGTGCGCCGAGGGCGTGGGCGGCGATGGCGGTGAGGTCGAGGTGGCCGCTGCGGAGTTGGTCGCGGTCGACCTCCTGCAGGGCGAGCACGTCGGCGTCGAGGGCGCCGACGGCGGCGGCGAGTCGATCGGAGTTGACGAGCCCGTCGGTGAGGGATCGTCCGTGCAGCAGGTTGAAGGTGGCCAGGCGCACTCCTGCACCTTACGTCCCCGTGGCATGGTTGCCCGGTGGTGAAGGTGCTGCTGTGTTCCGTGCTGGTATTCGTGGCGGTTGGCGCGTTGGGGGTGTGGTTGCGGCGTTCGCGGGGTCGTTGAGGTGAGGCTGGCCACTCCGGGGCCGGTCGGGGTCGGCACGGTGGGGAGAATTGCCGCCCGTGGACGCTGTGACGCTGAGTACGCTGCTGGCCGCCGCCGCGATGGCCGGGTGGGTCGATGCCGTGGTCGGTGGCGGTGGGTTGTTGCTGCTACCGGCGTTGCTGGTGGCTGCCCCGGGGTTGCCGGTGGCCACCGCGCTGGGCACGAACAAGTTGGCTGCGATCTTCGGTACGGCCACGGCGGCGGCGACGTACGCCCGGCGGACCAAGGTCGACTGGCGGGTGGCGGGGCCGGCGGCGGGGTTGGCGGTGTTCAGCGCGGGCGTGGGGGCCGCGCTGGCCGGGTCGGTGCCGGCGTCGGCGTACCGGCCGGTGGTGCTGGTCGTGTTGGTGTCGGTGGCGGTGTTCGTGTTGCTGCGCCCCCGGTTGGGGGTGGTGGCGGCACCGCAGCGGCGGACGCCGGTGCGGGTGGCGGCGGTGATCGCGGTGGCTGGGGTGGGCATCGCCCTGTATGACGGGTTGATCGGCCCGGGCACCGGCACGTTCCTGGTGTTGGCGTTCACCGCGCTGGTGGGAGCGGATTTCGTGCACGGTTCGGCGATGGCGAAGGTCGTCAACGCGGGTACGAACCTGGGTGCGTTGGTGGTGTTCGGGGTGACCGGGCACGTGTGGTGGTTGTTGGGCGCGGGGATGGCGGTGTGCAACATCGCTGGCGCGGTGTTGGGGGCGCGGATGGCGTTGCGCCGCGGGTCGGGGTTCGTGCGGGTGGTGCTGCTGGTGGTGGTGGTGGCGTTGGTCGCGAAACTTGGCCACGACCAGTGGGTGGCGCGCTGATGCCGGTACGCGCGGAGCACGACCGGGTGGTCCTTTCGCGGTTGCTGGGGCGTGACCCGGTGCTGCACGCCTACCAGTTGGGCGATCTGGACGACTTCTTCTGGCCGTACACCTCATGGTTTCGCCGGGGTGAGCAGGTCGCGTTGCTGTATCACGGGGTGGACCCGCCGACGTTGCTGGCGTTCGCGGCGCCGGCGGACACTACGGCGCTGGCGGCGTTGCTGACGGAGGTGGCGCCGGTGCTGCCCGCCCGGCTGTACGCGCACCTGTCCCCCGGGCTGAGTGGCGCGTTGGCCGGGTCGTTCCGGCTGGATTCCGGTGGCGCGCACCTTCGGATGGCGTTGACCGATCCGGCGCGGTTGAGCGCGGTGGCCCCGGCGGGTGTGGTGCTCGGCGCAGCGGACCTGCCGAGGTTGCGTGAGCTGTACGAGCAGGCGTACCCCGGTAACTGGTTCGACGAGCGGATGCTGGAAACCGGGCAGTACCTGGGCGTACGCGAGGGCGGTGAGCTGGTCGCGGTGGCCGGGGTGCACGTGTTCTCGCCGGTGTACCGGGTGGCGGCCCTGGGCAATGTGACGACGCATCCGCGCTGGCGTGGGCGGGGCCTGGCGGCGGCGGTGGTGGCGGCGCTGTGTGCCCGGCTGCGGGAGACCGTTGAGCACGTCGCGCTGAACGTGAAGGCGGACAACATGGCCGCGGTGCGCCTGTACGAGCGGGTGGGTTTCACCCGGGTCGCCGACTACGACGAGTGGACGTTGACGGCCCGGTAGCGGCGGGTGAGCGTCTGGGGAGTCAGCGGCGGCGGCTGGGCGAGTCGAAGCGGCCGGCGCGGATCTCGCGCAGCGCGCGGCGGCGGGTGTCCCCGCTCAGCGTGTCGACGTAGAGCTTGCCGAGCAGGTGGTCGGTCTCGTGTTGCAGGGCGCGGGCGAGGAACCCGCTGCCGGCGATGGTCAGCGGCTCGCCGTGCTGGTCGACGCCGTGGGCGGTGGCGTGCAGGGCCCGTACGGTCGGGAAATACAACCCGGGGATGGACAGGCAGCCCTCCTCGTCGTCCTGGACTTCGTCGGACAGCTCGAGGGTGGGGTTGATGAGATGACCGCGGTGCCCGTCGGCGTCGTAGACGAACACCTGGGCGCTGACACCGATCTGCGGTGCGGCGACGCCGGCGCGGCCGGGGGCGCCGAGCAGGGTGTCCATCAGGTCGGTGACGAGGGCCCGCAACTCGGCGTCGAAGGTGGTGACCGGCTCGCATCCGGTGCGCAGGACGGGGTCGCCGATGATCCGGATGGGCCGCATGGTCATACGGGTCAGCGTATCGCCGGTGGCGGCGGGTTCAACGCCCGGCCAGGGTGGCGCGGATCGGGGCGGTCTTCGCGGCGGCTTCGGCGACCTCGGCGGTCGGGTCGCTGTCCCAGGTGATGCCGCCGCCGGCCCAGGTGTGCAGGTGTTGGCCGTCGGCGGCGGCGGTGCGGATGGTCAGGCCGAGGTCGACGCGGCCGGGGGCGACCCAGCCCAGCGCGCCCATGCTGGCGCCCCGCCCGACGGGTTCGAGGGCGTTGATCTGGGTCAGGGCGGCGAGTTTCGGCGCACCGGTGACGGAGCCGCCGGGGCAGGTGGCGCGCAGCAGGTCCGCGAGGCCGAGGCCTTCGGCGGCGGCGGCGCGTACGGTCGACTCGGCCTGCCACAGGTCGCACCAGCGGCGGACGGCGAACAGGTCGTCGACTTCGACGGTGCCGGTGCGGGCGATGCGGGCGAGGTCGTTGCGTTCCAGGTCGACGATCATGATGTGTTCGGCGCGTTCCTTCGCGCTGGCGAGGAGTTCGGCGCGGCCGGCGGCGGTGGCCGGGCGGGTGCCTTTGATGGGTCGGGTGATCAGGTGCCCGTCGGTGACCTCGACGAGGGTTTCCGGGGAGGCGCAGCCGATCGCCCAGCCGTCGCCGGTGAGCACGCCGCCGTAGCGGGCGCCGGGGAGCGCGCCGAGGCGGCTCAGGGCGGGCAGCGGGTCGCCGGTGTAGCGGGCGGCGGCGTGTCCGACGAGGTTGGTCTGGTAGACGTCGCCGCGGCCGATGGCGGCGCGGACCGCGTCGACGGCGTCGGCGTGTTGGCGGGGGGTCCAGCTCTCGGTCCATTCGCCGAGCCACCACGGTGCTGGTGGGCCGGGTGGTGTGGCCCGGGTGGTGCCGGTGGTGCCGTGGTCGTAGACGACGACGGTGAGGTCGGGCAGGGTGGGCGCGGGTTCGGGTGCCGTGGTGGGTGCGCCGGCCAGGTGCGCCCCGGCCGCGGCGGACAGGTAGAGCGCCGCGCCGCAGGCCCCGGTGTCGTGGTGTGCGGTGGCGGGTCGGGTCAGGTCGTGCAGCGGTAGGCTGTGCGCGGCGAGGAACTCCTCGGCGAGGGCCGCGGGTCGCCGCCGTCGCTGCGGCGCCACTGCAGGCGCGCGCGTTCGGTGAGTGCGCCCCGGCACGCGGCCGGTGCCGCCGGCACATCGACCAGCACCTGTGGGAGCGTTTCCACGCCGTACGGTCCGATCTTCCTCATCCGTTCAGTGGATTTCGTGTACGCCAGGCCGACTCCTGGTCGATGCTGGACACTTTCGCTTGGTACTGTGCGTCACTGGTCATGTGAACCATGACACAGTGCCCCCACAGTCCGGAGAACCCGATGTGCCAGCACCAACCGACCTGCCCCTCCGCTGAAGCCACCGACCGGGAAGCCGCACGAGTGCTCGCCTGCTTCCGTGAGCAGGGCTGGAGCCTGCTCTGCAACGGTGTCATCGTCTTCGAGGACACCGGCGAGCTGCTCCCCGACGGCAGCAGCATCGCACCGCACCGCGGCCCCGCCCGCCACGCCCTCGTGGCTTGATCGACCACTAAGCGTTACCGAATAGCCGCCGCCGACCCAGGCTAGTCCCCCGGTAAGGGACGTCCCGCCCAGGTCGCAGCGGCTGCCGGGGCAGGCCGTACCGCCCGCCCCGGCTCGCCCGTTGTCAGTCTTCGAACGCCTCCGGCGACGGGCACGAGCAGACCAGGTTCCGGTCGCCGTACGCGCCGTCGATCCGCCGCACCGGCGGCCAGTACTTCCCAGCCCGGTCCACCCCGGCCGGGTACGCGCCCACCGACCGCGGGTACGGGTGCGACCACTCGTCACCGCTGACCATGACCGCTGTGTGCGGCGCGTTGGCGAGGGGGTTGTCCCCCGCCGGCCACTGCCCCGACCCCACCTGCTCGATCTCGGCCCGAATCGCGATCATCGCGTCGCAGAACCGGTCCAGCTCGGCCAGGTCCTCACTTTCGGTCGGTTCCACCATCAGCGTCCCCGCCACCGGGAACGACATCGTCGGCGCGTGGAAGCCATAGTCGATCAGCCGCTTCGCCACGTCGTCCACGGTCACGCCGGTCGCCTTCGTCAACGGCCGCAGGTCGAGGATGCACTCGTGCGCCACCAGACCCTTGTTGCCGGCGTACAGCACCGGGAAGTGCCCCCGCAGGCGTGCCGCCACGTAGTTCGCCGCGAGGACCGCCACACCGGTCGCCCGGGTCAGCCCGGCCGCGCCCATCATCCGCAGGTACGCCCACGGGATCGGCAGGATCCCCGCCGACCCGTAGTTCGCCGCCGAGATCGCCGGCGTCGCGTCCGCGTGCGCGCCCAGCGGGTCACCGGGCAGGAACGGCGCCAGGTGCGCGCGCACCGCCACCGGACCGACGCCCGGGCCGCCGCCGCCGTGCGGGATGCAGAACGTCTTGTGCAGGTTCAGGTGCGACACGTCCGCGCCGAACTTGCCCGGCTTCGCGAACCCGACCAGCGCGTTGAGGTTCGCCCCGTCGACGTACACCTGCCCACCGGCGTCGTGGACCTTCGCGCACAGCGACGCGATGCCCGTCTCGTACACCCCGTGCGTCGACGGGTACGTCACCATGATCCCGGCGAGCGCGTCGCGATGCTTGTCGATCTTCGCGTCCAGGTCGACCAGGTCGACGTTGCCGTCCTCGTCGCAGGCCACCACGACGACCCGCATGCCGGCCATCACCGCCGACGCCGCGTTGGTGCCGTGCGCCGACGACGGGATCAGGCACACGTCGCGGTGCGCCGCACCCCGGGAAGCGTGATAGGACCGGATGGCCAGCAGCCCGGCCAGCTCACCCTGCGAACCCGCGTTGGGCTGCACACTGAC
This sequence comes from Micromonospora sp. LH3U1, assembly GCF_028475105.1. Lineage (NCBI taxonomy): Bacteria > Bacillati > Actinomycetota > Actinomycetes > Micromonosporales > Micromonosporaceae > Micromonospora > Micromonospora sp. LH3U1. Next base: position 3,655,514 of record NZ_CP116936.1, read on the forward strand.
CGCGTCGTAGCCGGTCACCTCGGCCAACCACGACTCCAGTTGGCCGATCATCTCCCGGTACCCGACGGTCTGGTCGTCCGGCGCGAACGGGTGGATGTTCGCGAACTCCGCCCAGCTGACCGGCTCCATCTCGGTGGTCGCGTTCAGCTTCATCGTGCACGACCCGAGCGGGATCATGCCCCGGTCCAGGGCGTAGTCGAAGTCCGACAGCCGCCGCAGGTAGCGCAGCATCGCCGTCTCCGAGTGGTGACTGCGGAACACCGGGTGGGTCAGGAAGTCACTGGCCCGCGTCACCGCCGCCGGCAGCGCCGAGTCGGCGTCACCGTCGAACGCGGGCACGCCGAACGCCGCCCACACCGCCGCCAGGTGCGCGACGGTCGTCGTCTCGTCGCAGGACACACCCACCCGGTCGGCGTCGACCAGCCGCAGGTTCACCCCACGCTCGGCGGCCCCCGCGACGACCTGCGCCGCCCGTCCCGGCACGCTCGCGGTGACGGTGTCGAAGAACGCGACGTCCGCGACGTCCACGCCACCGGCGCGCAGCCCGGCCGCGAGCCGCGCCGCCATGCCATGGGTACGCGTCGCGATGTCCCGCAGCCCGTCCGGGCCGTGGTAGACCGCGTACATGCCGGCCATCACCGCGAGCAGCACCTGCGCGGTGCAGATGTTGCTGGTCGCCTTCTCGCGCCGGATGTGCTGCTCACGGGTCTGCAACGCCAACCGGTAGGCCGGGTTGCCGTCCGCGTCGCGCGACACCCCGACGAGGCGCCCGGGTAGCATCCGCTCCAGGCCGGAGCGCACCGCCAGGTAACCGGCGTGCGGCCCACCGAAGCCCATGGGTACGCCGAACCGCTGGGTGGTGCCGGCGGCGATGTCCGCGCCGATCTCCCCCGGTGCCCGCAGCAGCGTCAACGCCAGCAGGTCCGCCGCGACGGTCACCAGGGCGCCGACGGCGTGCGCCGCCTCGACGAGCGTCGCGTGGTCGCGGACCACCCCGGACGCCCCCGGGTACTGCAGGTGCAGGCCGAAGAACTCCGCCGGCAACTCGTCACGCTCGACGTCGAGGACCCGCACGTCGATGCCGAGCGGCTCCGCCCGACTCGTGATGACCGCGATGGTCTGCGGCAACGCGTCGGCGTCCACCACGTACACGGCGCTCTTGCTCTTGGAGGCCCGGCGGGCCAGGGTCATCGCCTCCGCGGCCGCGGTGCCCTCGTCGAGCATGGAGGCGTTCGCGGTGGTCAACCCGGTCAGGTCGGTGACCATCGTCTGGAAGTTCAGCAGCGCTTCGAGGCGGCCCTGGCTGATCTCCGGCTGGTACGGCGTGTACGCCGTGTACCAGGCCGGGTCCTCGAGGACGTTACGGCGGATCACGGCGGGGGTGTGCGTGCCGTGGTAACCCAACCCGATCATCGACACGGCGACGGTGTTGCGCGCCGCCAGGGCCCGCAGCTCGGCGATCGTCTCGGCCTCGGTGGCCGGGTCCGGTAGGTCGAGGGTGCCGTGCCAGCGGATCACCTCGGGGATCGCGGCGTCCATCAGCTCGTCGATCGAGCCGTGCCCGACGGTTTCCAACATTCGACGCTCATCGTCGGGGCCGGGACCGATGTGACGGGTGGCGAACTGCTCTACGGTCATGGGGGCACTCCCGGGGCGAGGTCGACGTGTCGGCCTCCCCCTCTGTCGCACCCCGAAGGGCGCTCCACAGTGCCTGCCCACGAGGTCCTTTTGCCTGAGAGGTTCCGGGGAGGATTTGCCCCTTCGGCGCCGCCCTGCGTGCTGTCGGGCGGTCTCTCCCACGTGGGTGTTACCGGCGTGGTCAACGCTACCAGCGCCGGTGTTTCCGGCAGATGTCCTACCCCCTGGCGGGCGGCGCGTTCACACCCGCAGCGGCGTCGCCGCGTCACCGGCGACCCGTGCGGCCAACTCCGGCAACAGCGCACCCAACGGCGCGTCGACGCACACGGCGGCGTGGTCGTCACCACGGGTCGGCCCCTGGTTGACGATGGCCACCGGGATGCCCTGTTTCGCCGCCCGAATCACGAAACGCCGCCCCGACATCACCGTCAACGACGACCCGAGCACCAGCAACGACCGGGCCTGCTCCACGGCCGTGAAGCACCGCGCCACCCGCTGCGGCGGGACGGTCTCACCGAAGAACACCACGTCCGGCTTCAACATCCCGGTGCCGCAGATCCCGCAGTCCACCGCCCGGAACGCCGCCACCTGCTCGTCGGGGAGATCCACATCACCGTCCGGATTCACCGCGGCGACCCGGGCCACGAAGTCCGGGTTGGCCTCGCGCAGCCGCCGGTCCAACTCCTCCCGGGACGTCAGGTTGCCGCAGTCCAGGCAGGTCACCTCGTCCAGACGACCATGCAACTCGATCACCGACGTGCTGCCGGCCGCACCGTGCAGACCGTCGACGTTCTGCGTGATCACCGCGTCGACCAGACCGGCGTGTTGCAACCCGGCCACCGCCCGGTGCCCGGCGTTCGGCGCCGCACCCGCGATCAACCGCCACCCCAGGTGGCTGCGCGCCCAGTAGCGCCGGCGAGCGAGGGGATCCCGGGTGAACGCCTGGAAGGTCATCGGTGTGTGCCGCCGGGCCACCCCGCTGGGTCCCCGATAATCCGGGATACCCGATTCGGTGGACAGGCCCGCACCGCTGAGCACCACCACCCCACCGCCGGCCACCAGCGAGGTCAACGCGTCGAGGCTCTCCGTCACCCCTCCATGCTGCCTCAACACGCCCGCCGACGCCGAACCCCCGGGCGGCCTGACGTCTACACCGCGACGACATCCGCGACGACGCAGGCGACATTGTCCGGCGCCCCTGCGGCCTGAGTCAGCGCGATCAACCGCTGCACCGTGTGCGCGGGATCGGTCCCCGCACTCAACGCCACCCGCAGGGCGGCCCGGTCGACGACAGCCGACAGCCCGTCGGAGCACAGCAGGTACCGATCACCGGGCAGGGCGGTACGCAGCGCAAGATCAGCCTCGACCTCCTGGCCGCCGCCGAGGGCACGCACCAGCACAGCGCGCTGGGGATGCGCCACCGCCTGGTCCCGGTCGAGCCTGCCCTGATCCACCTGGGCCTGAACCCAGGTGTGGTCCTGGGTGAGCAGGGACAGCTCTCCCCCACGCAGCAGGTACGCCCTGGTGTCACCGATGTGCACCAACGCCAGTTGGGAGCCGCTGCGCAGCAACGCGGTCAGCGTGGTGACCGGCTGGTGATCGTCGGACGCCAGCCCACGTACGGTGTGGTCGGCGTCGGTGACCGCACCGGCCAGCATCGTCAGCAGGTCGACGGCCGGCACCTCGGCGAGTTCCAACGGCCGCAGGGCGTTGATGGCGGCAGCGCTGGCCGCAGCGCCACCAGCCCCCCGCATGCCATCGGCGACGGCGAACAACCGCTCGCTGGCGTACGCGGCGTCCTCGTTGCTGTCGCGCACCGCCCCGGTCTCACAACCGGTGGCGTAACGGACGGCAAGCCTCGGATTGGTGTGGGACATGGTGGTTTCCCCTCCGGACAGGTGATCAACGAGGAAGGTGGCGAGCCGCCCGCGCGCCGCGGTATCGGCACTGACCTGCTGCCAGTACGCGGTGACCGCCGCACCCGCCGCCGCAGGCTCCAACCCGCACACGGTGCGGATCATGGCCAGTGGCATACCGATGCGACGTAACTGGGCGACCAGCCGGGCCAGCGGCACCTGGTCCGGGTCGTAGAGCCGGTAACCGGACTCGGGATCGACCGCGGCCGGCCGCAGGACACCCACCTGGTCGTACAGGCGCAACGCCTTCGGCGTCAGTCTCGCCGCCTGCGCGAACGCTCCGATGGTCAGCAGCCCCACGTCGGCATCCTCCTCGTGCCGGTCACGGCGACCGACAGGCACCAGAGTGGGGGTTGACCAAAGGTCAAGGTCAAGGGTTCGGCGGCCTCAGCGCAGGAGCCCGATCCGTTAGGTTGGGCGTATGCGTGTCGTCATCGCCGGAGGCCACGGCAAGATCGCCCTACTCCTGGAACGTCACCTCGCCGGGCGCGGGGACACCCCCGTCGGCCTGATCCGCAACCCCGAGCAGGCCCCGACGCTGCGCGCCGCCGGCGCCACCCCCGTCGTCTGCGACCTGGAACACGCCGACGTCACCCAGGTCGCCGCGCACCTCGACGGCGCCGACGCGGTGATCTTCGCGGCGGGTGCCGGCCCCGGCAGCGGCGCCACCCGCAAGGACACCGTCGACCGGGGCGCCGCCGCGCTGCTCGCCGACGCCGCCATCCACGCCGGTGTCCGCCGCTACCTGCTCGTCTCCTCGATGGGCGTGGACGACACACCCACCGCCGGCACCGACGACGTGTGGGCGGCGTACCTGCGCGCCAAACGAGCCGCCGAAGACGACCTGCGCGGCCGTGACCTGGCCTGGACGGTGCTGCGACCCGGGCGGCTCACCGACGACCAACCCACCGGCCGGGTCACCCTCACCCGACACGCCGGGCGCGGCGCGATCAGCCGCGCCGACGTCGCCCACGTCCTCGTCGCGCTGCTCGACGAACCACACACCACCGGCGCGACCCTGGAACTCGTCGGCGGGCCCACCCCGATCGCCGACGCCATCCGCGCCGCCACCACCTGACCGGCCCGCCGCGCCGTGCACGCGAGGAGAGCAATGGACCCGCAACCACTCGACCACCGCTTCACCGCGCCCATCGGCGCGTTCGCCACCTACGTGACCGCGCAACGCCTCAGCTGAGCGACACCGGCGGACCCCCAGCACGGCCGGGTGGGGCCCACCCTCGGCGGACCCCACCCGCGCAGGTCACCGCTGCTGGTGCCTCGGCAACGCCGACTGCCCCACCGCACCGCCGACGAACGGGGCCCCCGACGTCTCCGCCGCGATCCGGTCCATCGTGCGGGCCAACTGCTCACTGCCGTCGTCGAGATGCCGCGCCGCCGCCTGCATGTGCGACACCATCATCTCGCCGAAGATCCGCAACGCCTCCCGGGTCGCCACCGTGTCGTCGAAGCTCGACCCAGCCGCGCTGCGGTACTCCGTCACCGCCCGCTCCGCCTCCTGCTTCGCCTCCGCCTCGGCCGCGTGCAGGTAACTCTCGTACTGCACCCGGGCGTACTCGGCGACCCGCCGCGCGTAGTCATGCGCCTGCGCGATGATCTGCTCCGCCTCCCGTTGCGCCGCGGACAGCAGATTCACCTCCCGCGCCGCCGGGGCCTTCGCCGCCGCCCCCGTGCTCGGGATCACCCCATGCCGGTGCAACTCGACCCGGTCGGTCAACCGCTCGTTCTCCGCCCGCAACGTCGCGATCTGCGTCGCCAACAGGTCCAACTCGTCGGCGACCTGCATCCGGAACCGATCCACGTCGGCGTTCTCGTAACCGCGCCGGGCGAACGACGCGGCGCCGAACTCCCACCGCCGAACCCGATCGGCGGTCATCCGCACCTGCACACCGCCGGAAACCTGCATCCCGTCGTACCGACTGACCGGGATCGCGCTCACCTGTGCCCACCTCCGTTCGCGACTGCGGGGATCGCAAGGTCCCTCCTCGCGCTCACCTGTGCCCACCTTCCGACGTGTCACCGGCGGTCGACTGCTGCACCGCCGTACGCCAGGCCGAGCCGTACCACTGCTCACCCAGGCCCTCGTGGTGCACCTGACCCGCGTGGAAACCCGCCTGGACCAACGCCCGCACCGCGTGCGAAACCATCTCGTCCGACCCGCACACGAACACGTGCCGGGAACGCCAGTCACCGTCGGCCAACGCCCGGTCCACCGCGTGCACGAACTCCCCCGGCCGGTTCACGTCGGCACCCACCACGTAGGTCACCGTCAACCACGGGTACGACGACGCCAACTTGTCGATCGCGTCGCTGTCGTAGAGCTCACTACGGGAACGAGCCCCCACGTACAGGTCGACCCGTCGCCGGGAACCCTCCGCGGCCACCTGCTCCACCAACGCCTTCACCGGCGCCCAGCCGGTACCCGCCACCAGCAACAACAGATCACCGGAACCCGCCGACCACAACCCCAGCCGATCCCCCACCGGCGCCGCCAGGTGGATCCGATCCCCCACCGCCGACCCGTACACCAGCCGCGACGACACCGCACCACCCGGCGCGGCCCGCACATGCAACTCCAGCGTGCCATCCGCGCGCGGCGCGTTCGCCGGCGAGTAGTACCGCCACGACCGCACCGACGGATGCGACACCCCGACCGACTGACCCGGGGTGAACGGCAACAGGTACTGCGGGCGGACCGTCAACACCGCCACGTCGAACGCCCGCCGCTCGTGCGCCACGATCTCCGCCACCCACCACGGCGGGTTCACCGCCTCAGCGGCCTGCGCGGCCTCCGTCATCACCTGGGCGACCAACCCGTACGCGGCCGCCCAGTCCTGCGCCAACTCGGCGGTCCACTGCTCCCCGAGGAAATGCTGCAACGTCGCCAACAGCGCCTCACCGACCGCCGGGTAGTGCTCCGCGCGTACCGCGAACTTGCGGTGGTCCGCGCCGAGATCCTGCAGGAAACCCACCAGCCCGTCCACCTGGTCCACGTTGGACACGATGTGGCCCAACGCGGTCACGAGGCGGTCCCGCTGCCCGGCCATGTTCGTGGGGAACATCTGCCGCGTCTCAGGATGAGCGAGGAACAACGTCGAGTAGAAGAAGAGTGGCACCTGGTCGCCGTGGCCAGCGACCACCGACCAGCTCTGCTTGAGTCGGGCCGCGTCCACGCTCAGGCGCCCGACCGGTTCCCGGCGGCCACCACCTGGTCCTGCACCTGCCCCAGCACCGTCCGCACGTCGGCCAGGATGTCGGCCGGCACACCCAGCTCGGTCAGCGTCACCGT